>JAJECW010000030.1 GCA_022821865.1 Pseudomonadales bacterium | reverse complement strand
ATTAAGTCAGAGCTTCCCTGCGGCACATGGAAGTGCCGCCGAATTCGATGGCGGAAGCCATTGAATTCGGGAGCAAAACAAAACCACGCTTTTGTTTTGCGATAATGAAAAACTCCACGGATGGAGTTTTTCAGAGAATACTTAACGCATACGAGCACTCCGTGGGCCTCGCCGACCGTTGAACAGAGAGCGAATTTTCGCTTTCGCGAATTCCTGTGGCACAGACTCCTGGACATTGTCGATTCAGGGCCTGCTCACTCAGGAATCAGTTCGATTGCATTGGATGTCCCATCGCCAGCCATCAGGCTGACCAGTTGGTCACCCCAGGTGTATTTTTCCCGCATCAATTGATGAATCGTTGCCAGGTTTTCGTTACGAATGCGGTACGAATAGGACGTGGTATTGCCATTGCGGGTCAGGCTGACCCTGTCGTTGGCCCGGAGCCGGGCGAACCAGCCGCTGCCCGCATCGCCCCGCAGCCAGGGATGACCTTCGTGATCAACCACCCATAAGCGGGTCGTGACCTGCCCGCCCTGCTCGTTCAGGGTATGCAGCAACACGACCTCGACACGTTCGGACGCAGCATACTGAAGCAAACCGAAACCCACTGCCAGGGCTAACAGAACACCAGGTATCCACAGAAGCTTTTTCATTTGCGTCACCATCCGTCACTGGGAATTCACAGCGGGAACAGGCTCCTCATCGGGTTCTAAGGGCGGGCAGGCGCAGAAGAGGTTGCGGTCGCCGTAGACGTTGTCGATGCGGTTGACGCAGGGCCAGAACTTGTCGATGGCTTCGCCGCCGGCGGGGAAGGCGGCCTGGCGCTTGCCGTAGGACCGCTGCCAGTTTTCGTCGAGCAGGTCTTCCTGGGTATGGGGGGCGTTCTTCAGGGGATTGTTGTCGCGGTCCGCCTCGCCGGCTTCGATGGCGGCGATTTCGCCGCGGATATGGATCATGGCGTCGATGAAACGATCGAGTTCGGCGCGGTTTTCGCTTTCGGTGGGCTCGATCATCAGGGTTCCCGGCACCGGGAAGGACATGGTGGGTGCATGGTATCCGAAATCCATCAGGCGCTTGGCGATGTCTTCATCGGTGATTCCGGTGCTCTGCTTCAGCGGGCGCAGGTCGATGATGCATTCATGGGCCACCATGCCATTCTGGCCAGTGTAAAGTACAGGAAAATGCCCGCCCAGGCGCCGGGCCATGTAGTTGGCGTTGAGAATCGCCACTTCGGTGGCCTTGCGCAGCCCCGCGGCGCCCATCATGACGATGTACATCCAGGAAATCGGCAGAATGCCGGCGCTGCCCCAGGGCGCCGCGGACACGGCGGTGTTGCCGGGATTTGGACCATCGAGCGTGACCTGGCTGTGATTCGCCACATGCGGCGCAAGATGAGACTTGACGCCGATGGGCCCCATGCCCGGGCCGCCGCCGCCGTGCGGAATGCAGAAAGTCTTGTGCAGGTTGACGTGGGCGACATCGGCACCGATCAGGCCAGGGCTGGTCAGGCCGATTTGGGCGTTGAGATTGGCGCCGTCCATGTACACCTGGCCGCCGGCGTCATGGACGATCCCGCATATCTCCCGCACCGCCGCCTCAAACACGCCGTGGGTGGATGGATAGGTAATCATCAGGGCCGCCACCTGGCCGCTGTGCTTCTCGACTTTCGCCCGCAGGTCGGCCACATCGATATTGCCCGAATCGTCGCAGCGTACCAGCACCACTTTCATGCCAATCATGATGGCGCTGGCGGGATTGGTGCCATGGGCGGAAGCGGGAATCAGGCAGACATCCCGGTGGCCTTCGCCTTTGGCGGCAAGATATTTGCGGATGGCGAGCAGGCCGGCGTATTCGCCCTGGGCGCCGGAATTGGGCTGCATGCTGACCGCGTCAAAACCGGTGATTTCCGCGAGCATGGCCTCAAGTTCGCCGATCATTCGCAGGTAGCCCTTCATCTGCTCCCTGGGAGCGAAAGGATGGGGGGCGGAGAATTCGGGCCAGGAAAACGGCATCAACTCCGCGGCGGCATTGAGTTTCATGGTGCAGGAGCCCAGTGGAATCATGGCGTGGGTGAGGGAGACATCCCGGTTCTCCAGACGCTTGAGATAGCGCATCATCCCGGTTTCCGAGTGATAGCGGTTGAAGTTGGGATGCTTGAGGAATTCCTTCTTGCGCGCGAGTTTTGCCGGAATGCCCGGGGCCCCGGGAGCGAGTTGCGCGTCGATGCCGGCAAGCGACAATGCCGCCGCTTCATCGCCAAGCAAAACCTGCCACAGCGATTCCACATCGGCGGGCGTGGTGCATTCATCCAGGCTCAGGCCCACCTCACCGGCGCTCTCATCGAGCCGCAGGTTGATGTTGCGCGCCGCCGAGCGCCCGGCGATTCCCGCGAAGCTTGCCGAATCGACCCGCAGACTCAAGGTATCGAAGAAGCCGCTTGCCGACGCATCGATGCCGCCCTGGCGCAGCCCGGCGGCAAGAATCCCGGTGAGTCGATTGACCCGGGTGGCGATGCGGACGAGGCCTTCGGGGCCGTGATACATGGCGTACAGCGCGGCGATATTGGCGAGCAGCACCTGGGCGGTGCAGATATTGCTGTTGGCCTTCTCCCGGCGGATATGCTGCTCCCGGGTTTGCAGCGCCATGCGCAGGGCCGGGCGGCCCCGAACATCCCTGGATACGCCGATGATGCGACCGGGCACGGCGCGGCGGAACTCCTCCCGGGTGGCGAAATACGCCGCGTGGGGTCCGCCGTAGCCCATGGGTACGCCAAAGCGCTGGGATGACCCGGTCACCACATCGGCGCCCATGGCGCCGGGGGGTTCGAGCAGGCACAGGCTGAGCAGGTCCGCCGCCACCACGGCGATGGCGCCCTGCCGATGAAGATGTTCGATGGCCGGACGGAGGTCCCGCGCCACGCCGGACAGGCCCGGATACTGCAGCACCGCGCCGAACAGGCCTTCATCCGGCATCTGCGCCGGGTCGCCGATGACCAGCCCGAAGCCGAAACACTCGGCCCGGGTGCGAAGCACATCGATGGTTTGGGGAAAGCAATCCTTGTCGACGAAAAAATCGCCCGCGCCGCGCTGGCGGCAGACCCTTTTCGCCAGCGCCATGGCCTCGGCCACCGCGGTGGCCTCATCGAGCAGGGAGGCATTCGCCAGGGGCATGCCCGTCAGATCCATGCCCAGGTGCTGGAAAGCGAGGAGACATTCGAGGCGGCCCTGGGATATTTCCGCCTGGTACGGCGTGTACGCGGTGTACCAGCCGGGATTTTCCAGCACATTGCGCTGGATCACCGCGGGCAGATGGGTGTCGTAATAGCCCATGCCGATAAAGGAGCGGGCGGGGAGATTCTCCGCGGCGATGACCTTCAGCCTGGCGAGGGCTTCGGCTTCGGGAACCGCCCCCCCAAGCGCGAGCGGCCTGCCGTCGATGATACTTGCGGGCAGGGTCCTCGCGGTGAGATCGTCAAGGGATTCGAGGCCGAGGGCCTCAAGCATGTTCCGGATTTCTTCGTCGTCCGGCCCGATGTGCCGGTCGACAAATTCATTGCGGTACAGCAGGGTTTCGAGACGTGCGCTACTCATCAACGCAATGGTCCGCGTAGGCCTCCGCGCTGAGCAGCTCGTTGAGGTCCCTTTCGTCGGTGATGGTCATCCGGTAAATCCAGCCGTCGTCGTAGGGCGCCGAATTCACGAGTTGCGGATTGTCGATCAGCGCTTCATTGACTTCGGTGATTTCGCCGCTGGCGGGGCTGTACAGGTCGGAAGCCGCCTTGACAGACTCCACCACGGCCACTTCGGCCCTGGCTTCGATTTCCGCCCCCGGCTCGGGCAATTCAACAAACACGATATCGCCCAGCGCTTCCTGGGCATGATCGCTGACGCCCACAGTGGCGATGCCGTTCTCATCCACCTTGACCCACTCGTGGGTGGCGGCGTAATGCAAGTCTTCTGGAATGTTTGACACCCGCGTTCCCTCGGTTCTTTCGCGTTGCTCCGCAGCCTTTCGCCGCGGTGGAATCACTCGAAAATGCGCTTGCCGAAACGGACGAATCCGGGCTTGACGATCTTCAGCGGAGCCATTGCGCCGCGCAATTCCACCTGGCAACTCTGGCTGCCCCACGGGATTCTAGCCAATGCGATGGATTGCTTCAATGTGGGCGAAAAACTGCCGCTGGTGATGACTCCCGCGCCCTGGTCGGTCTGCACCTGCTGGCCGTTGCGGAGCACTCCCCGGGCTTCGAGCACGAGGCCCGCAAGCACCGCCCCCCCGTCCTGTTCGCGGCTTTCCCGCTGGCGCTGGACGGCTTCCCGGCCGATGAATTCCCTGTCCTGGTCGCGCCAGCTAACGGCCCAGCCGAGATTGGCGGCAAGCGGCGAGGTGTTTTCGTCCATGTCCTGGCCATAAAGGTTCATGCCCGCTTCGAGGCGAAGAGTGTCCCTGGCGCCGAGGCCGACGGGTTTGACTCCCCCGGCGAGCAGCTTGCCCCACAATTCGCCGGCGGACTCTCCCGGCAGCATGACTTCGATGCCGAGTTCGCCGGTGTAACCCGTCCGCGCCACCAGCCAGCCTTCGTGTTCCAGCGCGCCGAAGTTCCCCAACTGCCGCACTTCCCCGGCACAGTCCCCGGGCAGCGCGCCACAGGCGAGTGTGATCGAATTCGGCCCGTGGACGGCAAGCATCGCGACATGGGACCGCTCTTCGACCTGGACGTTGTACCCGGGACTGTTCCGCGCGAGCCAGATCAGTACCTTGCGGCGCGTGGCGCAGTTGGTCACCAGGCGGTAGCCCGCCGCCACGCGATAGACAATCAGGTCATCGACCACGCCGCCCCGGTGATTCAGCAACAGGCTGTATTGCGCCTTGCCGGGCGCCTCCAGCCGCGCCACGTCGTTGGCCAGCAAATAGCGCAGCCAGCCAGCAGCGTCGCCGCCCCGCACATCAATCACCGTCATGTGGGAAACATCGAATACGCCGGCGTCCCGGCGAACCTGGTGATGCTCCCCGATCTGGGAGCCGTAATGCAGCGGCATGTCCCATCCGGCGAAATCAACCATCTTCGCCCCCGCGGCCACATGCCGGTCATGTAAAGAGGTGCGTTGCCCCATGCTCCCGACTCTCCCGGGTCAACCCCTTGCTCACGGTATGCTAGCACAGGTCCTGATTCAGGACTTGGGGGCGGTGGATGTCCCCTCTCGGCTCCCGGGCTGCGACTGGACACCACCTCCGCCGCGGCAATCAACTCTGCCCAGGGGTTGACGAAATACGGGAATCCAGTATAGTTGGCTGATGGGCAGCGGTTTCGACCCTCAGAAAGATTTGATCAACCGCCGGAGGCACAAGTTGTCGCTGGCGTTTGGAGAGAGGGTCGTCAAAGACGATGACCATTTGATTGTTCCTTCAATTCGTCCTCAGGACGGCGAGGAGCGGTACAAGGTGATCGGTAAGGTAGAGGGGAAACTGTATACCGGTGTGTATACGTGGCGGGATGGACTGCGGCGATTCATTTCGGTCAGACGGAGCAACACAGGTGAAGAAAGAGCGTATCGTACTGCCGGCTGATCCTTCGGACCCGGAAGATTTTGAGGTTACGCGGGAGGCGGTGGAGCGAGGACAGCGAGCCCGGCTGATCAGGCAAACGAGAACCGGACTTGGACTCTCGCAGCAGGAGTTCGCGAGCCGTTTTCATGTTCCCGTGGGAACGCTGCGCGATTGGGAGCAGGCGCGAGCGCGGGCGCCCGACTTCGCCATCGCTTACGTGCGCGTCATCGGCAGACATCCCGATATGGTTTTGCAAGCTGTCGGCTGATCGCCCCCAGGGTCTCCACGTCCGGGGTGCCGCGGTTCCGGACCTTTACCGAGACCGCTTCCTCAAGCAGCTCGAAGAGCCCGAACTGCCGGGCCGTCCGCGCCAGCACCGGCGCGCCGCCGAAGACCGTCAGGTCCAGGTCCGTGAATTCGAAGGTCACTCTCGGGGGGGGGTGAACCTGCACAGCCCGGCGATAATCCGGGGGACCTGTAGTACACTGAACGGGATTTCGAATGATGGCCCTGAAGTGGACAGGCAATCGCTGCTCAATGAGTTGAAGATTGACCGGGATGACTCACCGGATGGGGGGTTCCGGCCCCTGCGCTGGTTCGTGCTGATCGCCTTCATCGCCGGCGCGGGCTTTGTGTTCTGGAATTTCCGGCCCGTGCAGCAGGCCCAGGCGCTTGCGGTGGATACCAGCATCGCCGTGGCGCCCCGGCGGCGGCTTGCGGAGAACCCGGAAAGCGTGCTGGACGCCACCGGCTATGTCATCGCCCGGCGTATGGCGACGGTGAGTTCCAAGGTGACCGGCAAGGTCATGGAAGTGCTGGTGGAAGAAGGCATGCGGGTCGAGGAAGGTCAGGTGCTTGCCCGGCTCGATGACAGCGTCAACCGCGCCCAGCTTGAAATGGAGGAAGCCCAGGTGGCTTCGGCCCGGGCCTCGGTGGAGGAGCTTGAGGTGCAGATTCGCCAGGCGGAGCTGAATGTCGGCCGCACCCGGGACCTGGCCGCCAACCGGCTCGCCAGTCAGGCGGATCTCGACCGGGACGAGCTGAGCCTTGCGGCCCTGCGGGCGCGGCTGGAAAAGACCGAGCGCGATATCGAAGTCGCCGAGCGGGCGCTGCAGATCCAGCGGCAATTGCTTGCGGACATGCAAATCCGGGCGCCCTTTTCCGGCGTGGTCATCGCCAAGGCGGCCCAGCCCGGCGAGATGATCTCTCCCGTGGCCGCGGGCGGCGGCTTCACCGCCACCGGCATTTGCACCATCGTCGACATGGAATCCCTGGAAGTCGAAGTGGACGTCAACGAGGCCTACATCAACCGCGTCCATGCCGGGCAGGAAGCGACCATCACCCTCAATGCCTGGCCCGACGATCCCTACCGGGCCGAGGTCATCGCCATCATTCCCGCCGCCAACCGCAATCAGGCCACGGTGCGGGTGCGGATCGGCTTCAGCAACCGCGACGAGCGGGTCATGCCCGAGATGGGCGTGAAAGTCGCCTTCATGGAAGACTCCGGCGCCGCCGTCATCATGCCGCCCGCCGGCGAAGAACCCCTTGCCGGCGTACTCGTTCCGGGTTCGGCCATTGTCCGCCAGGACGGCCGGGCCCACGTCTGGGTCGTCACCGATAGCCGCATCAACCGCCGGACCGTGGAACTCGGCCCCGCGAATGGCGCCAATACCCTGGTGCTGGTCGGTCTGGACGAAGGCGAACGGGTTGTGAGCGCGCTGGATTCGGCTCTGCGCGAGCAATTGCGGGACGGATTATCCGTGGAGCTTGCGGCTTATTGAGAGCAGAGGTAAACACCCAGTGGGCATCATCCAGTTGAATCAGGTTTCCCGGCATTTCACCAAGGGCCGGCAGAAGGTCGAAGTCCTCAACGACCTTGATCTGGAAATCGAAGAAGGCGATTTTCTCGCCCTGATGGGGCCGTCCGGCAGCGGCAAGACGACCCTGCTCAATCTCATCGGCGGGCTCGACCAGCCCACCGCCGGCAGCGTTGAAGTGGCGGGGCGGCAACTCGCGGGATTGTCGAGCCGCAAGCTCGCCCAGTGGCGCTCGCGCAATATCGGCTTCATCTTCCAGTTCTACAACCTGCTGCCGATTCTCAGCGCCCGGCGCAATGTGGAACTGCCGCTGCTGCTCACCAGGCTCGGCGGACGCCAGCGGCGGCGCAACGCCGATGTGGCGCTGGCCATTGTCGGCCTTGGGGACCGGGCGGGACACAAACCCGGCGAGTTGTCCGGCGGCCAGCAGCAGCGGGTCGCCATCGCCCGGGCCATCGTCGCCGACCCGCGCATTCTCGTCTGCGATGAACCCACCGGCGACCTCGACCGGGAAACCGCCGACGAAATCCTCGACCTGCTCGAATTGCTCAACCGCGAACACGGCAAGACCATCATCATGGTGACCCACGACCCCAAGGCGGCGACCCACGCCCGGCGCACGCTCTATCTCGACAAGGGCAGCCTTGTGCGGGAGGCGGCATGAACAGTTTTTCGCTGATCTGGAGCAATCTGTTCCGCCGCCGGGTGCGGACCTTCCTGACGCTGTTCTCGATTATCGCCGCCTTCCTGCTGTTCGGCCTGCTGCGTTCGGTGGCGGACGCCTTCGACAGCGGCGTGGAAGTCGCCGGCGTGGACCGGCTGACGGTGTCGCCAAAATACTCCATCATCGACGGCCTGCCCGTCAGCCACATGTCGCAAATCCTGGCCACGCCGGGAGTGGCCGGCGCCACCCACAGCACCTGGTTCGGCGGCACCTACCAGAGCACGGCCAATTTCTTTCCCAAGTTTCCCGTCGAACCCCGGGCCTATTTCGAGATGTTCGACGAGTACATCATCGACCCGGCCCAGCTTGATGAATTCGAGCGCATCCGCACCGCCGCCGTGGCCCCGGCGGAGCTTGCCGAAGAATACGGCTGGCAGGTCGGCGACCGGATTCCCATCGAGGGCGACATCTGGCTGCGCGAGGATGGCAGCCGCCGCTGGGAATTCGAACTCGTGGGCACCTACCGCATTCGCGACGACGAGAACCTGTTCGCCGGCTTCCTGTTCAACTACGACTACTTCGACGAAGCCCGGCTCGCGGCGACCGAGGGCATCGTCAGCAACTTCTCGGTGCGGGTGGCCAACCCGGACGAAGCCGCCGAAGTGTCGGCCCGGATCGACGCCCGGTTCGAGAATTCCATCAATCCCACCCGCACCGCCACCGAAGCCGAGGCCAACCGGCAGTTCGCCGCCCAGGTGGGCGACATCGGCCTGATCATGAACAGCATCCTCAGCGCCGTGTTTTTCACGATTCTGCTACTCACCGCCAATACCATGGCCCAGGCCCTGCGGGAGCGCGTTCCTGAGCTTGCGGTGTTGAAAACCCTGGGCTTTACCGACCGCCGCGTGGCCCTGCTCGTGCTGCTCGAATCGGTGCTGCTCTGCGGCATCGGCGGCGCCCTGGGCATTGCGCTTGCCACGCTGGTTCTCGGCGCCATCGCGCCGGATCTGGCGGCTTTCCTCGGCCAGGTGGAAATGTCCGCGATGACCACCTTTGGCGGCCTTGGCATAGCGGTATTGCTCGGCATCGTGGTGGGGCTCAATCCGGCCCTGAGCGCCAGACGCCTGCAGGTGGTCGAGGCGCTGCGGCGCTAGGAGTCTGCGCCGCAGGAATTCTCATCATGTTGGGGCAAATATTCCAGATCACCCTGCTCAACCTGCGCAACCTGCCTTCCCGGCTTGGCAGTTCCTCGGTCATCGTGGTGGGCATTGGCGGCGTCGTTACGGTGCTGGTGGCGATTCTCGCCATGGCGGCGGGGTTTTCCGCCACGCTGAATCGCGCCGGCGCGCCGGACCGCGCCATTGTGTTGCGGGGCGGCAGTTCCTCCGCCGAGTTGAGCAGCACCATCGACCTCGAGCGCAGCCAGTACGTCGCCACGCTCGACGGCGTGCGACTGGCAAGCGGCGAGTTGTACACCGTGGCGGACATCCCCAAGCGCGCCACCCTGCTGCCTTCCAATGTGGTCATCCGCGGGGTGGAGCAATCCGCCTTCGAGGTGCGGCCCGAACTGCGCATTGTCGAGGGTCGCAATTTCACCACCGGGCGCAATGAACTGATCGCCGGCCGCGGCGCCAGCGCCCAGTTCCTCGGCATCGACCTTGGCGCAACCGTGGAACTGCGGCAGTCCGAGTGGACCGTGGTGGGCATTTTCGAATCCGGCGGCTCGGCCTACGAATCCGAGTTGTGGGCCGACCTGGCCACGGCGCAATCGGCCTTCCGGCGTTTCAGCCTGATCAGCTCCATGCGGGTGCTGCTCGAAGGGCCCGGCGCCATCGAATCGGTGCGCGGCGAGTTCGAGAACAACCCGGCGGTGGATCTGTCGATTACTTCCGAGGAGGAGTTTTTCCGCAGCCAGTCCGAATTCCTCACCACGCTGATCACCGGCTTCGGCTATGGCGTGGCGCTGATCATGGCGGTGGGCGCCATGTTCGCCGCGCTAAACACCATGTACGCCGCGGTTTCCACCCGCACCGTGGAAATCGCCACCCTGCGCGCGCTCGGCTTTGGTTCGGCGCCGGTGGTGATTTCCGTGCTCGTGGAATCGGTGGCGCTCGCCCTCATCGGCGGCCTGCTCGGCGCCGCCGTGGCCTGGTTCGGCTTCAACGGTTATACCGTGTCCACCCTGAACCAGGGCTCCTTCTCCCAGGTGGCTTTTGACTTCGCCGTGGGCCCGGACATCCTCATGACCGGCATCGTCTGGGCCCTGACCCTCGGCCTTGCCGGGGGATTGTTCCCCGCGCTGCAAGCCGCCCGCATGCCAATCACCCGCGCCTTGCGCGGGGACTGAGTGGAGTACCAAAGGTCACTTTTAACCGGAGAGTTGACAGATTGTAGCCTATCGGCTACAGTTTTTGGATGCTCGAAGTTCGTGAGACGACGGAATACGCCGAATGGTTGGAAGGATTGAGGGATGCTCGGGCTCGGGGTCGCATTCTTACTCGAATGGATCGGTTGAAGTTTGGAAATCCAGGGGATGTCCGGCCAGTTGGAGAGGGCGTATCCGAAATGCGGATCGACTATGGACCAGGTTACAGGGTCTATTTCAAGAAGCAGGGCGATACTCTCGTGATTTTGCTGGCAGGCGGGGATAAGCGGACGCAGAGCCAGGACATAAGAACGGCACTGAACCTCGCGCGCAACTTGTAGGTGGCAATTATGATCAAAACTCAGACCACACCTTATGATACGGCCAAGTACCTCCGAACTCCGGAGGACATGGCCGCATATCTGGAAGCTTCTATTGAGGAAGCCAATGGCGATGCGACGATTGTCGCAATGGCGCTTGGCAACATTGCCCGGGCCAAAGGCATGTCGCAAGTAGCGTGCGACACCGGCCTATCCCGGGAGAGCCTGTACAAGGCTCTCTCCGGGGAGCGGAATCCAACATTGGAAACCGTGCTCAAGGTTGTTCACGCTCTTGGCCTCAAACTGCGCGCCGAGGCAGCGTTCAACGCAAGCATGGCGGAAGAACGCGGCGCTTCGGCGAGTTGACGTGTGACTTATGGCCGTTCTGCTTACGTTTTATATCGACCGAAGCGAAAAGCAATAGCCTAGGAGCCTGCGTCGTAGGAATTCACGGCTGCAAATCCGCTCTCATCCGCGCCCCCGGCCGCTCGATTTCGTTGAATATCCACCAATATTCGCCTCAATCGATCAGCCAAGGGCGCGGCGATAGCGAATTTTCGCTTTCGCGAATTCCTACGGTGCAGGCTCCTAGATCAACGGATCATCGACGAACTACGCAGTGTGATCACTAATTCGCCAGTGGCTTTCGTTTACTTTGTTTCAATTTCGGCGGCTCGAAACAACTGAATCAACCTGCCGACTTCTGTAGCAGCCAAGGTTGTACCGAGATTGCTCTTTATCTCGGAGACCATTTCCCCGAAAGTCAGTATTTTTAACGGATTCCCTCCGATAGCTCGTTGGAATGACTCGTATTCCTCCCAAGTCGATTTTTGTCCTATGACTCTTGTTATCGCCAGCACATGGGTGAATTCGTCCGTTCCAGTCGCATCCTTTACGGCTTGAATAAACGCCTCTGACCATTTTGGTTTACAAAGTTC
>JAJECW010000009.1 GCA_022821865.1 Pseudomonadales bacterium | reverse complement strand
CGCCCCGGGCGGGTGTTTTGAGGCTAATTTTGTAAATTATTCAACTAAATCGAGGGGCCGGGGGCGTGGATGCGAGGGGTTTTGCAGCGGTGAATACCTAGGGCGCAGGCTCCTAGACGGCAAATCAATTGATTCCCGGGCTCAGGGGCAATACCCGCAGATTCGGGAATCGGGTGAAATCGCGGTCCTGGGTGAGCAGGGTCTCAATGCCCTTTTGCCGGCACAGGGCCGCGATCTGCGCATCGAAGACCAGGTTGCCTTTTGCATTGCCTTGATGAAGGCATGATTCAAACTCGTCGATGAATGCTTCATCGGGGAGAGCGATGCGGCACGCGGGCGCCGCCATAAGCTCGTGGATGAAGCCCAGGGCGTCTTTCATGGTGGACGGTGGCGCGCAGATTCGCGGGTGGGTGACGACACGCAGGAATTCAGCCGCGCAGAACACCGGAATCGCCCATTGCCGTGTTCCCTCGGCAAGTTCCCTGAGTTGCCGCAACGCCGCGGCATGGAAATGACTCTCCGCGCGATGGGCGTAGACGAGAATATTGGTATCGACCGCGATCATTCCCGGTCCAGAAAATCGTACAGTTCGTTGCGGTCCGCCACATCCACCGCCGGCGGCCTGGCGCCCCGAACGATGGGAGGGTCGAACTTGTAGCCCCTGGCGGGCCGGGCGGCAGGCATGAGCCTGGCCCGCAGGGCGTCTTCGACGAAGCTGGTGAGCGTGACCCCCTGCTTCCTGGCAAGTTCCTTTGCCTGTAGCAGAACCCTGTCATTGAGGTTCAATGTGGTTTTCATCAGGCTTTTCCTGGCTGGTATGGTGTGACCATATCAGAGTTACCATATATATGGTAGGGTACTGCCTCCCAGAGCAGCAATTCTCATTATGGAGTTCAACGTGCGCTCTTTGGTCATCCTGCGCGCAGTCGCAGGATCTCATTGCATGGCCACTGAAAGAGATTCTGCGACTGCGCTTCGCGCGGAATGACATGTGGGGTGAAGCGCCAAAATGAGAGTAGCTGAAACCGCGGCAAGGAGCTTGACTTGCCCACCGACTTTTGTATTACTTTAGTCCTATTTGTATTATTTTGACCGCCATGGGCACGATCTCCCTGAAAATACCTGAAACCCTTGTCGCTGAGCTTGCTGCGGCTGCGAGTCGCAGGGGCGTCAGCAAATCGGTCCTGGTGCGCGAGGCGATTCGGTCGTTTCTGCTTGCCGAGGAAGCCTCGGCGCGACCCGAGTCCGCGCTTTCCCAGGTTGCCGACCTGGTGGGCGCTTTTTCCGGTCCCGCGGATTTGTCGGCGGCGAGGAAACATATGGACGGTTTTGGTGAGTGAAGCCAAAGTCATCCTGGACACGGGGCCCTTGATCGCCCTGTTGAACCGAGACGATCAGCATCACAAGTGGGTTCGCGATTCTTGGAGCCAGATCTCCTTTCCATTGCTCGTTTGCGAACCTGTGCTGACAGAGGCGCACTATCTGGCGCGATGCCTCGACCCCGGCGCGCAACAGGCGATTTTTCAGTTTTTCGAGCGCGGGGTGTTCCGGCTGGCTTTCAGCCTTGCCGAGGAATTGTCCGCGGTGGAACGTTTGTTGGCGAAGTACAGGAGCGTTCCCATGTCACTTGCGGACGGCTGTATCGTTCGCATGGCTGAACAACAGTCCCAAAGCGTGGTTTTCACCCTGGACAGCGATTTTGACGTCTATCGGAAACACCGCAGGCAGCGCATTCCGCTGCTGTCTTCCGCACACTCCTGATAACTTGAAGCTCCTTGGAAATCTCAATTCCCGGGGCTCTTTTTCCAGACCAGCAACTGATTATTGGCGGGCATGGCATGGTCTTCCACCAGCGCCAGGGCGGCATCTTCCGCCAGTCGATTGACCCACTCGAAATCGCGGATGCCGCTGAGCGGGTCGCGTTGCCGCAGCCAGTGGTCGAAACGGGCGTTGCTTGGGGAGGTGTAGGCATTGCGGTAGCGGAAGGGGCCGTACACCAGTAACAGGCCACCGGGAAGCAGATGGGGACCCAGCCCCAGGAAGAAATTCTCCACCGATGTCGCGGCGATGATATGCAGCATATTGGCGCAGAAAACCGCCTCGAAGCGCCCGCAGTTCCAGTCAGCCGCATTCACGTCGACCGCGATCGGCGCCGGCAGGCCGGCCCGGCTGACGCGCGGCCGCAATATGGACAAATTCGCCGCGGTGTCCGAAGTCTGCCAGCACAGGCCCGGAAAGCGCCCGGCCATATGTTCGGCATGCTGGCCGGTGCCGGCGCCGATTTCGAGCAGGGAGCCGGTGTCGCCCAGATGCTGCCGCAGCACCGCAAGAATCGGACCCTTGTTGTTCTCGCTGGCCTGGCTGAAAGGCAGGTCTTCCATGGCTCCGGCGCGGGTCAGCTCCTGCGCTCGCGCAGAAACACCAACCGCTCTCTGGAGGATTCCGCTTCACTGTAGCGATAACCGCTTTCGTCGAATTTCTTCAGTGTCGGGACGGCATTGATGCGGTTGCGGATGATCCAGGCCGCCATCTCGCCCCGGGCGCGTTTCGCCATGAAGCTGAGAACGCGGTAATCGCCGCGCCCGGTCTGGTCCTTGAAAACCGGCGTGATGACATCGGCCGCCAGCGCCCCGGTATCGATGGACTGGAAGTACTCGCTGGAAGCGAGGTTGATCAGCACTTTTCGCTTTTGCGGCTGGGCGGCGAGGTCTTCGTTGAGGGAATGCGCCAGCGTTTCCCTCCAGAATTCGTACAGGCTGGCGGCGCCGTCCACGGCAACCTGCCGGCCCATCTCCAGGCGGTACGGCTGAATCAGGTCGAGGGGACGCAACACGCCGTACAGTCCGGACAGGATGCGCAAGTGCTTTTGCGCGAAGTTCAATTCGGCGGTGCCGAATTGTTCCGCCCGCAGCCCCAGATACACATCGCCGCGAAAGGCGAAAACCGCCTGCCGGGCATTGCGCAGGGTGAAAGGCGCCCGCCAGGCGGCGTAGCGCCGCCAGTTGAGTTCCGCCAGATCCGGGCTGATGTCCATCAGGTCCGAAAGGTCTCCCGGATCGAGGGTCTGCATATGTTCCACGAGGCGGGAAGCCTGCTCCAGAAATTTTGGCTGGGAACACTTGCGCGTCGCCACGCGGCTTTCAAAGTCCAGGGTTTTGGCGGGGGAAACGACAGTAAGCATCGGTTGTGCTCTCTTGTTGGCGTTCTACAAGGCGACATGATACATGAGCGTCAAATCCTTGTGGGTTTGCTAAGCTTGCCCAGAAGCCTGCGCCACAGGAATTCACGGCTGCAAATCCGCTCCCGTCCACGCCCCTGGCCGCTCGATTTCGTTGAATATCCACCAATATTCGCCTCGATCGATCAGCCAGGAGCGCGGCGATAGCGAATTCGTGTGGCGCAGGCTCCCAGGTTTACAAGGGCTGAATCCATGATTGACCGGCTGGGACGAATCGCCGTCATGGTGCAGCGGGGGCGTTGGCTCTGGTTGCTGCTCGTTGTGGCGTCCCTGGCGCTCGTGGCGGCAAGCGCGGTTTCCAATCCCTGGCTGGCCGATGACCGCTGGCTCATGCCGGGCGTGGTGGCGCTGTGCTGGTCGCTGACGCTGCTGAGCTTCGGCCGTCTGTTCGAATCGGTGCCACCCCGGGCCACGCGGGACATGGCCTGGCGCCGCCGGCTGGCCCGCGGCATGCACCGGGGCATGCTCCGGGTGCTGGGGCTGGCAATGCTCGGGCTTTCCGCCGCGGTGCTCGTGCTGACCTGGCAATTGCTGCGGGTGTGGCACATGGGATGAAGCCATGATCGGAAAAACCGCCGCGGTCATCGCCGCCATCGACGCTTTCAGCGAACGCACGGGGCGCATCATCTGCTGGCTGGCAGTGGCCGAAGTGCTGGTGGTGTTGCTGATCGTATCCCTGCGCTACCTGTTCAGCATCGGCCATATCGGCTTGCAGGAATCGGTGATCTATATCAACTCGGCGCTGTTCGCCTTTGGCGCCGCCTACACCCTGAAAGCCCGGGGCCATGTGCGGGTGGATTTCTTCTACAACCGGCTGACGAGCAAGGCGCAGGCGCTGGTCGACATGTTCGGCGCCGTGTTTTTCCTCGGCGTCACCGGCGTGTTCATCATCTGGACGAGCTGGGATTATGTCGCCTTGTCGTGGAGCAGCCTCGAAGGCTCGCCGGAATCGAGCGGGCTGCCTTTCGTTTTCCTCCTCAAGACGCTGATTCCCGTGCTCGCGGGCTTGCTCCTGCTGCAAGGGTTTGCCGAATTCCTCCGCTCGCTCGAGAAATTCCGCGCGTGATCGAACTGCTGCCGCTGCTGCTGTTTCTGGTCATCTGCCTGTTCCTGCTGGCGGGTTATCCGGTCGCGCTGACCTTATCGGGAGTATCGCTGCTGTTCGCGGGCCTGGGGCTCGCCGCCGGCGTGTTCGACGGCGCCTTTCTCGGCCTGATCCCGAACCGCATCTACGGCATTTTCGTCAACCAGAATCTCTACGCCGTGCCCATGTTCGTCTTCATGGGCACGATGCTGGAAAAATCCCGCATCGCCGAGGAGTTGCTCGAAAGCATGGAATCGGCCTTCGCCCGCCTGCCCGGCGGCCTCGGCATTTCCGTGGTGTTCGTCGGGATGCTGCTGGCGGCGAGCACCGGTATCGTCGGCGCGACGGTGGTGACCATGGGCATTCTCTCGCTGCCTTCCATGCTCAAGGCCGGTTACCGCCCATCGCTGGCCGCCGGAACGATCTGCGCCACCGGCACCCTCGGCCAGATCATTCCGCCTTCGATCTGCCTGATCCTGCTCGGCGAAGTCATCAGCAACGCCTATCAGCAATCGCAGCTCAACGCCGGCGCCTTCGCGCCGGACTTCGTTACCATCGGCGATCTTTTCGCCGGCGCGGTCGTGCCGGGCCTGCTGCTCGTGGTCGCCTACGCGACCTATGTGGGAATCGTCGCCCGCTTCGACCCGGAGGCGCCGCCGCCGTTCAGGAGAGGATCGCGAGAGGTCCCGGTGCGCAAATTGCTCGGTGGCCTGCTGCCGCCGGTGGTGCTGATGGTGGCGGTGCTCGGGTCGATCCTGTTCGGACTCGCCACGCCGACCGAGGCCGCCGGAGTGGGCGCCATCGGCGCGGCGCTGCTCGCGCTCAGCCGGCGCAAGTTGAATCTGGATGTCTTGCGCGACGTGTCGCTGGTGACGGTGCGGCTCACGTCGATGGCCTATCTGATCCTGCTCGGCGCGACGATATTCTCATCGGTCTTCCGCGGTTTCGGCGGCGAGCAACTGATCGAGGAAATCTTCAGCGGACTGCCGGGCGGCGTATTCTCCGCCACCCTGATCGTCATGCTCGTGATCTTCCTGCTCGGCTTCATTCTCGACTTCATCGAGATCACCTTCCTGGTCGTGCCCATGGTCGGGCCAGCGCTGCTCGGCATGGGAGTCGACCCGATCTGGCTCGGCGTGATGATCTGCGTCAACCTGCAAACCTCCTTCCTCACCCCGCCCTTCGGCTTCTCCCTGTTCTACCTGCGCAGCGTAGCCCCGGACGACCTCCCCACCGGCGCAATCTACCGCGGCGCAATCCCCTTCGTACTCATGCAGCTGGGAGTATTGTTGCTACTTGCCTTGTACCCTGGCTTGGCCACCGTCTTGCCGGAACTGTTGCGGCAATAATTCTTAAGCGAAATCTTTCCCTTCTTGAACTGCTTGATCTCCTCAATGCCTTCGAGGATTTCATTTCCGATGTCACGAGGCTTCATATTCCAAAATCTCCGCTGATTCCTAATTCGCCGGCAGGCGGCGGGCTTCGATGAAGGCTTCTTCGGCGATGTCGCGGTAGCTCATGACGCCTTCGCGGAAATCGCGCCAGGATTCGTGGATGCGCGCGGTGGCTGGGTCGGTGGCGGCGAGTTCCTGCACCACTTCCTCGGAAATGCGGCGCAGCTCGATCAGCACATCGTCGGGCAGCTTGCGTAGCTGTACGCCGTGTTCTTCTACCAGAATGCGCAGCGCCTCGTTGTTCCTGGCGGTGAGCTCGTCGTGCAGCAACTGGTTCATCGCCTCGGTGGCGGTGAGCAGGATTTCCCGCAGGTCCGGCGGCAGGGCGTCGAAGGCGGCCTTGTTGATGACGGTTTCGAGGGTCGAGCCGGGCTCGTGCCAGCCGGGGTAATAATAGTAATCCGCCACGGTGTGGTAGCCGGCGGCGAGATCGTTGTAGGGGCTGATGAATTCGGTGGCGTCGAGGACGCCGGTCTGCAAGGCGTTGAAGACGTCGCTGACCTGCATCGTCACCGGCGTGCCGCCGGCGCGGCGGAATACTTCGCCGCCGAGGCTGGGAATGCGCATCTTCAGGCCCCGCATGTCTTCGAGCGAATTGATCTCGCGGTTGAACCAGCCGAACATCTGGGTGCCCGAATTGCCGCCGCGCACGGGAATCAGGCCGAAGGGTTCGTACAGTTCGCGCCACAGTTCATTGCCGCCGCCGTAGGACAGCCAGGCGTCCTGCTCCGAGCCGGTGAGGCCGAAGGGGATGCTGGAGAAAAACGGCGTGGCGGCGATCTTGCCTTGCCAGTAGTAGGCGCCGCTATGCCCCATTTCGGCGACGCCCTGGGAAACCGCGTCGAAGACTTCGAGCCCGCCGACGAGTTCGTTGGCGCCGTAGACGCGGATCTGCAAGCGGCCGTTGGTCATGCGCGCGACGCGCTCGGAAAACTCTTCCGGCGAAGTGCCGACCGCGGGCAGGTTCTTCGGCCAGGAGGTGATCATTTTCCATTCGAATACCGATTCCTCCGCCGGGGGCGAAATGGCTGCGGCGGCCGATTCCGCTGGTGCGGTCGGTTCACCGCAGGCCACAAGCAGAGGCAGCCCCCCAACCAGGCACAGCAAGGATGAAATTCGCATAGTGATTTTCCCAGGTTCAGGACCCGATGAGTTCGAGTTTGGCGTGTGACAAGGCCAGCCATTTGCTTCCCGCATCGTCGAAATTTACCTGTACGCGCGCGTTTTCGCCATTGCCTTCGCTTTGCAGCACCACGCCTTCGCCGAATCTGTTGTGGGAAACGCGCTGGCCAAGCGGTAGTCCTGCCGGTGCCGGGTCCGCTACCGGCGTGGATTGCCGCGGCGTATTGGCAGCCCAGCGCGGTTGCCGTACCTGGGCGCGCAATCGCAGATTCTCGATCAGATTCCGGGGGATTTCGCTGATAAAGCGCGATGCCATGCTCAGGCTGACGTTGCCGTGGAGCCGCCGTGATTCGGCATACGTCAGATACAGTTTGACCCGCGCCCGGGTGATGCCGACATAGCACAGCCGGCGTTCTTCCTCCAGGCCATTGTGGCTTTCCAACGACATCCGGTGGGGAAACAGACCCTCTTCCATGCCGGCGAGAAAGACCAGGGGAAACTCCAGCCCCTTGGCGGAATGCAGCGTCATCAACTGCACCGCATCGCTGTTCTCCCCTTCCTGTGCGTCGCCGGCGTCGAGCGCGGCCTGATCGAGAAACTCCACCAGCGGGTTTGCCTCCCCGGCATCCTCCCGCTCCATCAGTTCGGCGAACCCGCCGGCCGCATTGACGAGTTCTTCCAGATTCTCGATGCGGTTCCGGGCGATTTCGCCGCCTTCCTTTTCATGGTGTTCAAGTAGCCCGCTTTGTTCGATGACGAACTTGATCTGCTCGGGCAGGTCGAGCCGCGCCGATTCGCCCTGCAGCGCATCGAGCAATTGCAGAAAGCGCAGCACCGCGGCCGAGGCGCGGGGGGCGAGCAGTTCGCTGTTGACGCATTGCACCGCGGCGGCCCAGAGCGAGCTTTGCCCGCGGCGGGCCAACTGCCGGATCTCGTCCAGGGTGCGGCTGCCGATACCCCGGACCGGCAGGTTGATGACCCGCTCCAGCGCCGCGTCATCGTGTCGATTGACCAGCAGCCGCAGGTAGGCCAGCGCGTTCTTGATTTCCAGGCGATCATAGAAGCGCAGTCCGCCGTAGATTCGATAGGGAATATTGACCCGCAACAGCGCATCTTCGAGTTCCCGGGACTGGGCATTGGAGCGGTACAGCACCGCCACATCGCAGTGGCGCTCGCCCTGGCTGACCCAGGATTCAATGCGTTCCGCGATGAAGCGCGCCTCGTCCTGTTCGTTGAAGGCGTCATAGAGGCCGACGGGTTCGCCGTCGCCGGCGTCGGTCCACAAGGTCTTGCCAAGCCGCCCCCGGTTGCGGGAGATGAGTTGGTTGGCGGCGTTCAGAATGTTGGAGGTGGAGCGGTAGTTCCGCTCCAGCCGCAGCAGGCGGGCATCGGGAAAATCGCCCTGGAACCGCTGGATATGTTCGATCTTCGCGCCGCGCCAGCCATAGATTGACTGGTCGTCGTCGCCCACCGCGGTCACCCGGCCCTGTTCGCCGGAAAGCACGCGAACCCAGGCGTACTGGATCGAATTGCAGTCCTGGAATTCGTCCACCAGGATATTGCGGAAGCGATTGCGGTAATGGGCGAGCAACTGCGGATCCTTGAGCCAGAGTTCGTGGGCACGCAGCAGCAACTCGGCGAAATCCACCATGGCGCCCCGGTCGCAGGCGACCTGATAAGCCTCATACAGCGGCAGCAATTCCCGGGAAGACTTGCTCTCTCCCGGCTCGATACTGTCCGGCCGCCGGCCCTCCTCCTTCCAGGCGTTGATGACCCCCTGGCACTTGCGCGCCGGCCAGTTCGTCTCGTTCACGTTCAGGTCCCGGGACAGCCGCTTGATCATGCGCAACTGATCATCGCTGTCGATGACGGTGAAACCCTCGGGAAATCCCGCTTCCTGTTTGTGGGAAAGCAGCAAGCGCCGCGCCAGGGCGTGGAATGTGCCGATCCACATCCTGCTGACGAGGCCGCCACTCTCTTCCACCGGATGCTCGCCATGGCCCGCGGCCAACAGCGCGGCAACCCGCTCGCGCATCTCCCGGGCCGCCTTGTTGGTGAAGGTCACCGCAAGCAGCTCAAACGGCGACGATTGCCCCGTGGCAAGCAGCCAGCCAATGCGATGCACCAGAACCCGGGTCTTGCCACTGCCGGCGCCGGCAAGCACAAGCAGATTGCGGGCTTCACTGGTAACCGCTTCGCGCTGCTCTTCGTTGAGGGGATCGAGAAGGGGAGTGGCATCCATCGGCGCATTCTAGCAAAGCTCGCGGCCAGGCCGCGCCGGCTATCCGCGCTGGCGCCGCAGCCCAATGCCGATTGATATCGCAAGTCGGTTCACTGTCAAACTTTGTAACGCTTGTGGCGTTGCGGGGGCTTCTTTTGCTGTGCTACTAATTGATGCGGAACCAAACCCATCTTGGGGAGAATCCCATGAAACTTCGAGTACTGGCAGGACTCCTCGCCGCGGCGGGCATGACTTCCGCAGCCCTGGCCCAGGACGACGGACAGATCAGCTATAACAGCCATGTCGGGCGCATCATCAATGAGAATTGCGTGGTCTGCCACCGGGAAGGCGGCATCGGGCCGATGCAGTTCGAGACCTATGACCAGATCCGCCCCTGGGCGCCGCTGATTTCCGTACGGGTGGCGAATCGCGAAATGCCTCCCTACGCCTACGACCACGGCATCGGCATCCAGGAGTTGCAGGGCGACTGGCGGTTGTCCCAGGAAGATATCGACACCATTGTCGCCTGGGTGGATCAGGGCGCGCCACTGGGCGACCCCGATCTGGTGGTTCCCCCGCCGGATCTGAATGATCCTTCCGAATGGAATTTCGTCGATGAGTTCGGCGAGCCCACCATGGTAATCCCCTCGATTCCCATCGACATTCCCGCCACCGGCAACGACATGTGGAGCAACCACTATGTGCCCAGCGGCATCACCGGCGACCGCTGCATCAAGGCGATCCAGGTCAAGCCCCGGGGCGATGCCAAGGCGGTGGTGCATCATGCCAATTCATCGGTTGAGTTGATGCGCGAAGACGGCACCATGGAGCGCTATGGCCAGTTGACCGAATACGCCATGGGCAAATGGGGCGAAATCGTCCCCGAAGGCGTCTGCCGCACGATTCCGGCGGGCTCGATGGTGCGCTGGAGCATCCACATGTATCCCGGCGGCGTGGGCCCCACGGCCCAGGGCCAGATGATTCGGGACAACGTGGTGGAAATCGGCCTCTGGCTGCACGATGAGGACTATGTGGAACAGGCAAGGTACAAGCAGGACCTCAAGCTGTACCGCATCAGCGAACAGGATGACCTGGTGATTCCGCCCAACGGCTATCACATGACCCAGGGTTTCCAATCCTTCGATCATCCGGTTCGCGTCGACAGCTTCCAGCCGCATGGCCATCTGCGCATGAACGCCGCATCGCTGGAAATCTTCTATCCCGAAACCGGCCGCACCGAGCAGATCAGCCAGATTTCCAACTGGAGCGCCACCTGGCATCACAGCCATATCTACGAGCCCGATGTGGCTCCCCTTGTGCCTGCCGGCGCGGTGCTCGTACTCAAGCAGTGGTACGACAATACCGCCGCCAATCCCAATAATCCCGACCCGGATCAATGGGTGTACGGCGGCAGCCGCACCGGTGACGAAATGACCCACGCCTGGATTGCCATTACCCATCTCGACGAAGAGGGTTACCAGCAACTCCTCGCGGAGCGAAGGGCGGCCGAACAGCGCTCACTCGCCGCGTCAGATTGATTTTGCCATTCATCAAGGCCGGCGGCGCCACGCCGCCGGCCTTTCCTTTTTCCGCGCCGCCCGCAGATCAGCCAATACGGCAGCAAGCCCATCCAGCATTTCAGCGGCTGCGGGATCATTGACATCCCCGAGCTTGCCGCGAATGCGCTTCAACACCCGGGCCGCGTCCTTCCTTCTGCCTTCGGTGAACAGGATAGTGATTGCCTCACTGGCGAAAGCCCGGGCTTTTGTCCAGTTCCCCCTGGCCAGAAACCACTTCAGGCAGGTCCGGGACAGGGCAATCATTTCGCCAATATCGCCGAAAATCGCAAGATTGATGGCGGCACAGCACTGCAGGTCGATTCGCGCTTCCTCGTCTTCCAGCCCGGAGTCCACCCGGGACCAGGGATCGGCGAAAAACTCCCGCAGGCTGGCCTGGTCGAGGTGGCTAAAGTCGGTGTCTGGTGGAGCATACCGACTATTGCGAAGGTCCCTGAAGTACAGCGTGAAAGCTTCATGCCAGCAACCGGCGCGAACGCCATTGATTACCGAGAGATAACGCACTTCCCGATTTCTCGGGGATTCGCCGGCGCCGGTTTCCCGCTCCCGCATCCGCGCGAACAGCAGGCGGTTTCCAGCTCGCCATAGCCCGGGTAGATGCAGTTTCAGATTCAACAGCATGGCCGCCCCGGGAAAGCGGGCGAGTTCCAGCTTCATGCCCTGGGGTTTGCGCCAAACCCGGACGATGCCCGCTTTCTCCAGCGCGAAAATGCCATAACGCAGTTCCATGTGGGTCAGGGAAAGAATCTCCGAAGTGAGGCCTTCGACTTCCAGCCCGCGGCAGGTTTTCAGAATTTCCTGCAAGCTTGCCTGTCGCTGATACAGGCTCAGCAAACAGAAAAACATCCGCTGTCCATGCAGCGGCAGCCGGGCAAGGCATTCCCGACCGTACTCCGCGGCTCTTTCATCTTCACCGCTTTCCTCAAGCAGTGGAACCAGCTCCATGTAGTGCGCCAGCTCACCATCCCGCACAAGATCGAGATGCCGGCCAAGCAGGCGCAAGGTCATCGGCAGACCCTGGTGCTGCTCTATTGGATGGCGGATACGTTCCGCCTTGCCCCGAATCTTGCAGAAGCGCATGAGTTCACAGGCGGCGCCAAATCCAATTCCGCCAAGGGTAATGAGCTTTGCTCTTGGTTGGCCAATGGTTTCCAGGTCCGCGTTCCTGAGCCGGGAAGTCAGAACGCAAAGGCCGGGATTCTCCTTGGCGAGTTCGCGCAGGAGCAAGGCGCAACCGGGATCATGGAAATGTCCGAAGCCCGGGCCGTAAGCGTCCTGCAGGTTTTGCACGCCATCAAGCACGAGCAGGGTCCGATGTCTTCTGATCCATTGCACCAGCCGGATCACCTGGCTTTCCGGGTCGTACTGGCCCGCATCACTTTCGCCGAGCAGGGCCAGGGCGCGGCGCAGGAATGCCTCGGGAGAAGCAATGGCGGCCTGGGAGCCATAACCTTGATGAAAAGACCAGGCGAGCACGGTATCGGCGCCGCAGTAATTTTCCGCATCCATCCTCATGAGCCATTCATTGATCAGGGAACTCTTCCCTGCGCCACTGATGCCGATCACCTGTATCACATTCGCGGTCTGTTGGTTCCAGGCTTCGTTCAGAGCGAGCAGCTCGGCTTCTCGTCCGAACAGGCGTTCGCTGGCGGCGGGGAGATTGTTGTGGAAAATCTGCTGCGGCCGCCGCAATCGCCTGCGGTTGCGGCGGTCAAGGATCAGGCGGACTTCTTCCTCGAACTCTTCGATTTCCAGCGTGAACAGGTAGGAATCAATGCCGAAAATCTGTCCCAGGCGAAAGAAATGCGCATCGGGGATGGCGTCCCCCGAGCGCGTCCGGCTACCGGCGCCCCATTTGCTCACCGACTGCCGGCTGACGCCGAGAACTGTGGCCAGATGCTGATTGTTGCTGATTTCCGGGTTGGCCTTCAGGTTATAAAGAAGCCTGAGCTTCCTGGCGAGCCGGGGATGTTTTTTCATGAAACCAGTCTGGAGGGAGCATGCTGCGCAGGAACGCCGGGCAAGCGTCATTCCTTAACTTCGTGGCCAAGCATAATGGGAAGCGCAAGGTCTTGCAAATAGATAGTGGGAAGTGTCGGCAAAACACTTGCAGATATTGCTGGATTGGCGATAATCGGGGATGATTTTCTGCGTGGGAGAAGACCCCGATGGAACAATTTGGAATATCTGCCGCACTGCTTTCCCTGCTGGCGATTCCCTCCCTGGCGGGTGCCCAGGGCGACTATGTGGCGCCGCGAACCATTGATGGGCATCCCGATTTTCAGGGCGTGTGGGAGAACAATACCCTGACCCCGGTGGAACGCCCGGACGCATACGCCGACAAGGAATTCTTCACCGACGACGAGATCGCCTTCCTGCAGCGGCGGGCGCTG
The DNA here is from genome assembly GCA_022821865.1 of Pseudomonadales bacterium. Classification (GTDB taxonomy): domain Bacteria; phylum Pseudomonadota; class Gammaproteobacteria; order Pseudomonadales; family Pseudohongiellaceae; genus UBA9145. The sequence goes on along the minus strand of JAJECW010000009.1, from coordinate 19,254 downwards.
GAAGTCAATGAGTCCGGCGCGGACGCGCTGTTCGGCGACGGCTTCTTTTCCGCCGCCGTAAGCGGGGAAATCAACTCCTACGATCCCACCACGGGAAATTATGATTCCCAGTGGATCGTTGACCGCAGGGTGCACCGCCGCACTTCCCAGATTATCGATCCGCCCAGTGGCAAGTATCCGCCGCGCACCCTGGAGGCGGTCGCCGCCGCCCGGGAGCTTGCCGAACACCGGCGCCTGCACCCGGCGGATTCCTGGACCGACCGGCCGCTTGGCGAGCGCTGCCTGTCCTTTGGCGCGCCCCGGCTCGGCTCGGGCTACAACAGCTACTGGCAGATCGTGCAAACCCGGGACACCGTGGCGATCATCCAGGAAATGGCCCACGACGTGCGCATCATACCCATCGTCGAAAAGCCCCATCTCACCGGCAAGGTCAAGCTGTGGCACGGGGATTCCCGGGGCTGGTGGGAAGGCGACACCCTGGTGATTGAAACCACCAACTATTCGGACGCTAGCGGCACCGCGCCGGAAACCGACCGGAAAGTGAATATCGAGCGGCTGACGCGGATCAGCGACGACCAGATCCAGTATCACTTCACTTCCGATGACCCCGGCCAGTTCACCGCGCCCTATACCCGGGAAATCCTGCTCGATTTCACCCCGGACAAGATCTACGAATACGCCTGCCACGAAGGTAATTACGGCATGTACAACATTCTTTCCGGCCATCGCGCCGAGGAGAGAATGGCGCGGGAAGAGGCGGGGCAGTAGTCGGGAACCGGCCTTTTGGCTTGGAATCCAAACCGCGCACAGTTTGACATCTGAAGATCCGGGAGCTTGCGCCGCAGGTTCCCGGCATCAATGCTGCCGCAGGTCCTCACTCAACTGATACACCGCCATGGCGTAGAGCTTGCTGTGGTTGTAGCGGGTAATGACGTAAAAGTTCTGAAGGCCAAGCCAGAACTCATTGCCCTGCTTGCCCACAAAGCGCAGTGGGGTCACCTGCTGATCCCGGTCGAGATTCCCCGGCGGCTCTTCCATGCCCATTGCCTCGAGTTCGGCGAGAGACTTGTTTGGCTCCAGGGCTTCGCTGAAGACTTCCGGCGGCAAGCCGCCGGCCGCAATCCGCAAGGCAATCCCGTCGTCGCGCCGCCAGCCGTGTTCGCTCAGGTAGTTGGCGACGCTGCCAATGGCGTCGGTGGGGTTGCTCCAGATGTCCCGTAAGCCGTCGCCGTCGAAATCCACGGCGTAATTCAGATAGCTGCTGGGAATGAACTGGCCGAGCCCCATGGCACCGGCATAGGACCCGAGATAGCCGGTGATCTCGCCCCCCTCTTGCTCAACCAGGTGAATGAACTGCTTGAGTTGGCCGCGGAAAAATTCGGCTCTGGGCGGATAGTCGAAAGTCAGTGTGGCCAGGGCGTCGAGCACGCGGTAACTGCCGCTGATTCTGCCGTACATGGTTTCCACGCCGATGATGGCGGTGACAATCTCCGGCGGCACGCCATAAACCCGGTAGGCCTCATCCAGCGCTTCCCGATGTTCCGTCATGAACCTGACGCCGGAGGATGTCCGCTCCTCCGTCAGGAAGATGTCCTGGTACTCCGCCCACACAAGCTGTCTCTCCGCCGGGCGGCTGATGGCGTCGATGACGCTTTGCCGATACTCGGCCCGCCCGAGGAGCGACAGCAGTTCCCCCTCATCGAAATCGCTTTCCCCCGCGAATTCCCGCGCAAACTCCAGCGCCTCGGGGCGGCTGGCGAAATCATCGGCCTGGGCCGCCAGCGGCAAAATCACCAATACAAACAGAGATGGCAGAGTCTTGCGCATGGAAGTATTGTTCCCCGCTTTTGAATGGCTACTCGTCAATGTATCGCTGGCTTTCCGAAATCCTCAACCAGGGTCGCGGCGATAGCGAATTTTCGCTTTCGCGAATTCCTGCGGCGCAGGCTCCTAGAACCTCATGTTCACCCCGAGGGCATAGCGGCGACCATGGTTGTACACCCCGATGGGTCGGCCAGTATCCGGCGTATGATTCTCCCTGCTCGCGTACCACAGGATTTCCTCATCGGCCAGATTGATCACCTGGAACAGCAGTTCCACATCGTCCGTCACGTTGTAGCTGGCGTTGAAGTCGAGCTGGCCAAAGTCGCCCTTGTAGCCGATCAGGCCCCGGCTCACGCCAAACCCGAGCCCGAGGTCGGCGGTTCCGGCCTGTTGCGTCGAAGTCTGGATGTTCGCACCATGCAGATGGTTCGATGGATACTCGGAACGGAAGGTATAGGACAGGCGGGCCGCCAGGCCATTTTGTTCATAATAGGCGGTTGCGTTCCAGGTGTCCTCCGAATGCCCGAACAGCACGGGCTCCTGGCCGGCTTCCCTTTGCGCTTCGGTCTGGTTCAGGTCGGCGTCGGCATAGGTGTAGTTGGCGGTCACGCCGAAGCCGTATCCCAGGTCCTGCTGATAGTTGATTTCAAAGCCCTGGATGCTGATGCCTTCGCCATTGACCGGGCGCTCCAGGGCGAATTCCCTAGCTTCAATGATATTCGCGCCGCTGGCGTCGAGAGTCCGGTAGTCCCGGGTTGCGGTGAAGGATTCGATGTCGATATAGGAATCGATGTCCTTGTGGAACAGCACGAACGCCAGTAGCGAAGAATCGTCAATGTACCATTCCGCCGAGAGGTCATACTGATTGGAGCGAAATGGCTCGAGTTCCGGGTTGCCTTCGAATCCGGTGCAGCCCCTGCTGCCGCAGTTGAGGGTCTCGAAGGGAGCGATGCTGACGTAGTTCGGCCGCGCCAGCACCTTGGCCGCGGCAAAACGCAGGATGACATCGTCGAAACCCACGTAGTTCAGATTGAGGCTGGGCAGGATGTCGGTATAGTCGTTTTCGATGGCCACATCCTGCACCGCGCCGCGGCGTTCCGCGCTGAAGTTGGCCCCGCCATATTGCCGGGCACTGGAAGTCGTGCTCGTGCTGACCGCGCGCAGGCCGAGGTTGCCGCGGAAGTTTTCGGTCTCGAAATTACCCTTGACATAGGCGGCGGTTACTTCCTCTTCCACCTGGAAGCGATCATTGGGATCGTTCCACGAACTGTTCCCCGTGCCCGCCACCTCGGGTATGCCGTTTTGCCAGCGCTGAAACGCTTCAACGTCAAAGCTCCACAATTGCGCCGGCACAGCGCCAACCTTGAACTCCGAGATTCCGGCACCGGCGAACTGGGCCAATGTGCCTTCTTCCACAAAATCCCGTTTGACCCGGCTTGCGGCCTTGCTGTACTCGCGGAACTTGACCCCCGCTTCGATACTGGAGAAGAAATCGCTGCTGACGGTGATTTCCGTATCGGCCTGCAGGAAAGTCGAATCGGAGTCGTTGCGGATGGTATTGATGTGGGAGTAGAAAAACTCGTAATCATCGGGGCCCAGGCCCGCATCGAGCGTGGATTCCATCACCCCGGAAGTCAGGTCGAAGGCAATGCCCGACAGCGCGGCGAACTGGGCCGCCTTGTCGATGGCGAGACCGTCGGCGTAACTGTGGCCGGCTTGCACCGTGACCCGGTAGGCGTCGCGCTCGAGCGTGGCTTCCATATCAAAGGCCGTGGTTTCCACCTCGTCCTGGTAGAAACCCGTGTCGTAAGTGGCGCCCTGGAGGTTGGAGCGGCTGTTGAAGGCGGTGCAGCAGGCCGGAATATCACCCGAAACCACGGTGCCGTCGCTGATGGCAACGAGGTTGTTGGCGCGGATGTCGGCCAGGGAAAGGGCGGCGGCAAGGCTGGAGAACCCAAAGGAGTAGATTCCCTGGGACTCGCGTTCGGTCACTGAATTCAATGCCGTGAAGGTCACGTCGAGGTCGTCGCTGGGCGCGAACTGCAGGGTGACGAATGGCGTGTCGAGGCTGTAATCGGCGGTGTAGCGGTTGGCGCCGATGCGAACGGGAATGCGCTCGTTGACGCCGTCGGAGTTGTAGTCCGTTGGCCGGAAATAGCCTGCGGTGTTCCGTTTGGAGTCCATCAGCGTGGCGCTGTCCCGGTGTACATAGGCAAGATTGAAACCGAAAGTCCCGGTGTCGTTCTTCCAACTGTACAGGCCGGAAACATGCGGCTTGTTCTCGCCGGCGTTGTCGAAATTGAAGTATCTGGCGGAAACCGCGCCCGAGTTGGCGTCGGCGTCGAGTGGCCTGCGGGTTCTGACGATGACCGTGCCGCCCACGGAGCCTTCATCGATATTGGCTTCCGGCGACTTGTAGACTTCCAGGGTGTCCACAATCTCGGTGGGCAACAGGTAATAGTTGAAGCTGCGGTCGCGCAACTCGGTGCGGCGGTTGCTCGCGGTGGCCGATGCGATCTGCTGGTTGTTCAGGAGCGCCAGGTTCAGGTGGGGCGCCGTGCCGCGAATGCTCACCCGGGCGCCTTCTCCGTCCCGCTCGTCCTTTTCCACCTGCACGCCGGTAATGCGCTGCAGGGCGTCGGCGACATTGATATCCGGGAACTGGCCAATGTCTTCGGCCGATACCGCGTCCACGATCGTGTCGGACTCCCGCTTGATGCTGAGGTTCTTTCTCAGCGAATCTCGATAGCCGATCACTTCGATGAGTTCGATTTCCTGCCTTGCCTCTCCTGACTGCTGTTCCTGGGCAACGGCGGGAAAGCCCAGGCCGGAAACCAGCGCCAGGCACAGGATTTTTCGCAAAGTCATGATTTCACCTTTCATCTTGCCTACCCCCATTAGTACGATGCCTGATGTGTATTTGGATGGTATCCGGGCTGATCCGTCCCGGACGCGGCGTCCCCGCGACCAGGCGCCAAGCCACACATCTGGCTTCTGTGACTCGAATATATAACCAATAAAATATAAATACAATACCTTTTGCCGAGCCCTGGTGGTATGGCGCGTTGCATTGATACTAGATTGGTAATATATTCGCTTGCCGTACATCATGTAATCTGACATTGAGTGACGAATGGCCCGTATCGATATCGCAAGATTTCTCTCTCTGGCCCGTGTTCCAGCGGTCGCTTTCGCGATTGCGGGGGCCGGGCCGGCATTTTCTCAATCGCCGGACGAACAGGCGGTACCGGACCTGATTGTCGTCACGGGCTCCAGAATCGAACGAGCGGAGTTGACCTCATCAACTCCGGTGACCACAGTCGTTTCGGAGCAGATCGCCATTGATCGTTCGGTCATGATCGAAGATGTCTTTCAACGATTGCCGCAGGCGGGCGGCGGCGCCAATGCCACCGGCGCATCCGTGGGCGATTCTCTTGGCTCCTCGACGATTGATCTGCGGGGGCTCGGCCAGAACCGGACCCTGGTGCTGATCAACGGGGCCCGGGCGGTTCCGTTCAGTTTCAGGAATGCCGTGGATACGAACAGCTTGCCCACCGGGCTGATCAGGCGGGTTGAAGTGCTTACCGGCGGCGCAGCGGCGATTTACGGCGCCGACGCGGTGTCCGGCGTTGTCAACTTCATTCTCGATGACGAGTTTGACGGATTTCAATTGACGACAACCGGCGAAGTTCCCGATGGGGGGGCGGAAAGCGTAAATCTGGAGCTGATAGGCGGCTCTGACCTCAACGGCGGACGCGGCCATCTGGTGGGCTATCTCGGATACACCGAGCGGTTTGAACTGCTGGCGGGGCAACGCGACTTCACCTCCGGCACGGTCACCGCAATTCCCTCCGAAGGCGGTAATTTCACCGATGTGGCGTCGGGCAACTTCTTTGCCTTTGACGACCAGGGCGGTTTTGGCGCTGCGCGCCAGACTGTCGATGTGACCCCGGATCGATTCCTGATCCAGCCGCTGACGAGGCTGCACGCCAGTCTCCTGTTCAAATACGAATTGCTGCCCGATATCGAGTTGTACGGGCGTGCTTTTTTCACGGATATCGATCTCACCGGGGCCGGTTCAACGGGACAGACGCCAATCAGCGTCAATGAAACCGTATCGATTTCCCGCGCCAATCCGTTCATACCGCCACAGGCATCGGGACTCCTCACCTTTGTTGACGACATCGCCCTTGTCAATGTCGAACGGAATCTGGGACTCGGCCTGCAAAAAACCGAAACCGGCCGCGACACATTCCAGGTGGTGGCCGGCTTCCGTGGAGATGTTACGGATCACATCGCATGGGATCTGTATGCGCAATACGGTCGCGCGGAGGAAAATGCCATTGTTTTCGGGAACGCCATTCGCAACAGCGCAACGGGAACCAGCCGCTTTGCGGCCATCGCGGATACGGTGGACATATTCGGACCGGATGCCGACCTGGGTGATTTCGGCACACAGATTGTGCATTCGGACCGGATGCGCGATCAGTTCGTGGGTTCATTGGCAGTCTCGGGAGATACTGCGGATCTGTTCGAATTGCCGGCGGGCCCGATAGGATTCGCCGGTGGCTATGAGTACCGCGAAGAAACCGGTCGTCAAACCCCGGGGACCGCGCTTGCCAGCGGCCTCGCTTTCGGACTGGGCGGGGTCAGCGCCATTGACGCCGGCTTCGATACCAACGAAATGTTCGGAGAATTGCTCGTGCCGCTGCTGTCCGGTCTTCCCCTGATCCGGCAAATCAACCTTGAGGCCGCATACCGGCGTTTCGATTTTTCCAATACCGGCGAGGGGGATGCCGACAAGATCGGCCTGACCTGGACAATCAACGATCAGATCAGGCTCCGCGGCCAACGTCAGACAACGGTCCGATCACCGAATCTGGGCGAATTCGCGGGCCCGGAAGTGCAGTTGCCGCTGTCGCTGTTCGATCCCACCAGCAGCAGTTTCATTCCTCGGCTGGGCGGCCGCTTCGATGGCGACCCATGTCTGGACGGTCGCGGCGACGCCTCGCAGTGCGCGACCCTGGGGGCGGCCGCGCCGGGGACGCCGTTTGATACCAGTGCGGCGGCCTACAGCTTCGGCGGCAATCCGAACATAGACACCGAAAAGGGCGAAACGACGACTGTCGGTTTTGCCTTCACGCCCGAATTCTATCCAGGCGCCAGCCTTGTCGTCGATTACGTCAGTATCGAAATCGAGGACGCGGTCAGCCAGATTCAACCGATAGCGGCGCTGACAAATTGCTACATCGACAATCCCGTCGCCGGCAATCCACTCTGCGGGGCGGTGCTGCGCGACCCGGCGACGGGCCTGATCAGACAGGCGCTGGTCAATGATTTCAATCTTGCGAGCCTGAAACAGGATGGCTACGATGTCCGCCTCGCCCTGCCACTGGACATTCTGGGCGGCGCCGGGGAACAATTCGATTTCACTTATGAAGCCGCGATCGTTATTGATCAGAGTCGGCAGGCGAACGCCACAGTGCCGGCAACGGACTGTCAAGGCACATTCGGCGGTTCCTGCAGCGGGGACTTCGCCAGTTTTCTGCAGCCCGACTACAAGCACCGCGCCAATCTGAACTGGACCCGCGGCGCATTCGCGGCGCAATTTTCCTGGCGGCGCATCGGCGGTGTCAGGAATGCCGGTGATCCCGCTGACACGATTGGGCCGCATGAGTACTTTGACCTGTCGGGAAGCTATGATGTGAACGATGTCATGCGCATAACCGCGGGAGTGAAGAATGTTTTCGACAACAAGCCGCCGGTCCCGCAGGCCGGCGGCAATTTCTTCGGCACGCTCAGTGAATACGATCCGGTCGGCAGGACTTTCGGCGCATCGCTGCGGGCGAGCTTCTGACAGCACAGCCGCAGTGGACGGACCAGCGCAACGAACCGGCGCGGCGTTCACCGGATAACGAAGCCGGACTGACATGCCTACGCCGTTGACAGCGATCGACTGGTCGATCATCGCGCTTTATGTCGCCGCGGTGCTTGGCGCCGGGGTGGCGCTTTCGCGGAGATCCACTCATTCCATGAACGAGTACTTCCTCGGCGGAAACCGGATGTCCGCCTGGGTGGTCATGTTTTCGGTGATTGCCACCACCCAGTCCGCCGCCACTTTTCTCGGCGGGCCCGATTACGGGTTCCGCGGCGATTACACCTATCTCGGGTCCTCCCTCGGCGCCGCGCTCGCGGCCCTGTTCGTGGCGCGCTTTCTGCTGCGGCGGTTCTACGAGTTGAATGTGACCACGGTCTATGAACTCCTGGCGATTCGCTACGGCGACAATGCCAAACGCGCGGCGGGGGCGATGTACCTGGTGGGCCGGGTATTCGCCAGCGGGGCGCGCCTGTATATCGCGGCGATCGCCGTGGCCATGATGCTGTTCTTCAATATCGAGCCGCAAAGCGTGGTGCTGGCGATTCTGGCGATTGCCCTGATTTCCCTGGGAATCACGCTGGCCGGGGGCGTTCGTTCGGTGATCTGGAGCGACTTGGGACAGTTCGTGGTGTATTTTGGCGCGGCGCTGATTGCCCTGTTCAGTATCTGGTCGCAGTTGTCGCTCACGCCGGGTGAGGCGTTGGCGGCGCTGAGGGAAGCTCCCGACGGCGCAAACAAGCTGACACTGTTCGATTTTTCGCTGGATTTCTCCAGGCCATTCACCTTCTGGGCGATTCTCAGCGGCGTATTCCTCCTCAATGTGGGCAGTTTCGGTTTCGATCAGGACACCACCCAGCGGCTGCTCACCTGCCGGGACGCCGACGCCAGCGGGCGCGCCCTGGTGATCTCCTCCCTGGCGGCGATTCCGGTGGTCTTTGTTTTTGTAACCATAGGCCATCTCCTGCACCTCCTTTACGAGCGCCCCGAACTGATGACTCCGGCGAACAGCGGCGGGTTGATGCCGGAATTCAATGGAGAAAGCATTACCGTATTCATGTCGTATATCCTGTCCGAGATGCCCACAGGGGTGCGCGGGCTGGCCGCGGCGGGCATCATCGCCGCCGCCATTTCCACCATGAATTCCGGATTGAACGCCATGTCGTCTGTGTTGATCAGCGACTTTTACCGCCCCTGGAAGGAAGCCGTCGCCAGCGAGAGACCGGAACATTATGTCGTCGCCGGACGCCTGGGCATGCTGGCTGTGGCCCTTTTCCTTTCGGTGATGGCGGTCCTGTGCTTTTACTGGCAGCGCTACACCGACATGGCCCTGCTGGAATTCGCCCTCGCGGTGATGTCCTTCTCCTATGCCGGGCTCATTGCGGTCTTCTTCACGGCGGTTTTCAGCAAGCGGGGGTCGTCCCGTTCCGTAATCGCCGCCCTGGCCACGGGGTTTCTCGTCATTCTTGTCCAACAAAGCTATATCGTCGATTCCCTGGGTCTGCCGGCTGCCATGAAATCATTGGCCTTTCCCTGGCAGTTGCTGATTGGCGTTGGCATTTCGATAATGGTCTGTGCGGCCGGGGAGACAGAAGACTCGCGGCGGCAAAGGGGGTAAATTGAACCATGCGATATTTTCTTGGCATTGACGCTGGCGGCAGCCACTCGCGGGCGCGCCTGACCCGGGCTGATGAAACCGTGATCGGTGAGGCGAAAGCCGGCCCGGCGAATGCCCGCATCGGCCTGGAAAATCTCCGCGAAGTGCTGCTGTCGCTTACCCTCGACGCAACCGCGGCCGCGGGACTGAAGGAAAGCGAACTGTCCCGGATGGAAGCCGGTATGGGAATCGCCGGCATCTCCCGCCCGGGCATGCTGCAGGCATTTTCCCGGCTCGAATTCCCCTTTCGCTCGCTGCACCTGGAATCCGACGCGGTGATCGCGAATCTCGGCGCCCATCTTGGCGAAGACGGCGCCACCCTGGTGCTCGGCACCGGCAGCGTCGCCTATATCAAGATGGGCAAGGTCGGCATCACCATCGGCGGCTACGGCTTTCCCATTTCCGACGAAGGCAGTGGCGCGGCGCTGGGCCTGAGCGCCATGCGGCACGCTCTCCGCGCCCTCGATGGCAGAACCAAACCCACGCCACTGAGCGCGGCGGTGACGGCAAGGTTCGATCACGATACCGGACGGGCAATCAAATGGATGGATGAAGCAACTCCGGGAGACTACGCGGCTTTTGCTCCCATGATCATGGACTATGCCGAAAAAAACGATGAAATCGCACGCTCCATTGTGGAGGACGCGGTAAAACATGTGGAGCGATTCATCGAAACCATCCTGGAGAAAGGCGCACCGCGATGCGCCCTGGCCGGCGGCTTGTCACAGCGATTGCAGCCCTGGCTGCGGGAACGAACCGCGGCGAAACTGACCAAAGCCCGGGGCGACTCGCTCGATGGAGCGCTGATACTCGCCCGCAATGGACCGTCCACCGATGTCGATCTGTGAGGATTGGGTTACCGCTCCACTCCGCCGACCCAGACCTGACGAAGTTCGAATTCCGGTGTGATGCGAAGCAGGTCGGCCCGCAGTCCGGCTTCGATGGATCCGGTCTGGTTGGCAATACCCAGAAAGGAAGCGGGCGTCATGCTTGCCATTTTCGATGCTTCCACAATCCCGATTCCAAGCAACGACATGGCGTTCCGCAGGGCTTCGATCATGGATAGCGCGGCGCCGGCGAGTGTGCCGTCCTCGGCAAGGCATACGCCGTCCCTGACCAGGATGCGGCGGTCATTGAGCATGAAGTAATCGATCGCGGATCCCACCACCGGCATGGCGTCGGTAACCAGCATGAGCCTGCGGTCCCGTTTCGCCCGCAGGGCAAGGCGCAGCATGGCGGGATGCACATGTTTGCCGTCCACGATGATTCCGCAATAGGCGCCGGATTCCAGGGCTGCGGGAATCACCCCGGGGTTCCGGGTTTGCATGGGACACATGGCGTTGAAAAGGTGGGTGAAGCCGGAAGCGCCCGCCGCCAGCGCGGTGCGGGTTTCATCGAAGCTCGCATTGGTGTGGCCGATACAGACCTTGACCCCGCTTTCCACGAGTTGCGCGATCTGTTCGGCTTGCACGCACTCCGGCGCCAGGGTTACCACCACCGCGGCGTGTTCCGCGGAAGTCAGGATGGCGATTGCCTCGCTCGATAATTTGCGGAGCTTGCGTTCGTCGTGAATACCCCGTTTTTCGACATTCAGGAAAGGGCCCTCGATATGAACGCCCGCGATGCCGGGCGTTTTTTTGCGCACTTCCCCGTCGATGGCGCTGATAGCCCGTTCGATCTTGTCGAGATCGTCGCTGATCAGGGTGGGCAAAAGGCTGGTGGTTCCGAAAGCGCGATGCGCCCTTGCCATCTTGATGGCTGTCCCGGGGCCCGGATCGTCATTGAACAGCAAACCGCCGCCGCCATTGACCTGCACGTCGACGAATCCCGGCAACAGGAAATCGTTTTTCAGGTCGATGATCTCGTCAGCCGGGTTTCCGGAAGCAATTGAATCCCCCACCCCGGCAATCACCCCGTCGCGGACTGCAACCGCGCCCCGGTCGATGATCCCCGTTGGCGTGACGATCCGTCCATTGGCAAGTACGCAAGCTTTCATGCCGTCATCCTGTAAAACCGCATCTCTTCCATGTATTCTCTGAAAAACTCCATCCGTGGAGTTTTTCATTATCGCAAAACAAAAGCGTGGTTTTGTTTTGCTCACGAAACTCTGACTTGATCAGGGCTTCCCTATATCGTCTTCGTCACTTTACGGAGATTTCTAGGGCGATCCGGGTCGAGGCCGCGTTCCCGGGACAGGGCGTTGGCAAACTTGTAGAAGACCTGCAGGAACACCAGGGGCTGCAAGTTGGAGTCGGGCGCTCTCGGCGTTGGCAGGCACGCCGCCCCCGGCACGGGTTCGCCGGCAACAAGCACACAGGCGCCACAATCGAGAAAATCCCGGGAAATGCTCTCGATGCTTTCCTGGGAGGCGTCGAAAGTGGCGATGGATATCACCGGAAATCCCTGGTCCACAATTGTCATGGGGCCATGCCGCACTTCCGCCGCGCTAATGCCTTCCGCCTGGATCATGCAGGTTTCCTTGAGCTTCAGGGCCGCTTCCTGGGCGCCGGCAAGCCCGATGCCCCGGCTCAGGATCAGTGCCTGCCGGGCATCGCGCATGGGGGCCAGTGCCTGTGGCCAATCGATGTCCCAGGCTCGGGAAAGGGTTTCCGGGAGCCTGGCCAGGGCGTTGCGCATGGCTTTGTCTCCGCCCCACTCGGCGCACAGGTGATACAAGGCCGACATGGCGCCAATGCAGGACTTGGTGGCGGCAACGCTGTGTTCCGGGCCCACGCCAAGCGGCAGCACATCCTCCGCTATGGCGGCAAGCGGGCTTTCCTCATCATTCACCAACGCCACCACATAGGCGCCGGATTTTCTGGCGGCCCGGGCCGCGCTCAACAGGTCCGGGCTTTTGCCGGACTGGGAAATCGCAAGAAAAAGCGCTTCCCGCATATCGGTTTTGGCCGCATACAGCGAGGCGACCGAAGGTGCGAAAGAGCAGACGGCAAGGCCGATCCGGGTTTCGAACAGATACTTGGCGTAGGTCGCCGCGTGGTCTGAACTTCCCCGGGCGCAGGTAACGATGAACTTTGGCGCGTTCCCGCGCAGTTTTCCCGCGATTTCCCGGACCGGCGCGGCATTGCCGCTTTGCTGCCGCCGGGTGCTTGCGGAAATCTCGCCGGCTTCCCGGAACATTCTTGTGCTGGCGTTCATGAATTCGCCATTTGAATCGCGATTGGTATAGACCAGTATAATACGAATAAGTGAACTGGTAGCACTGTCACCGGATATCCGTGACGAATTCGTAGCGGTCGCCGCGATAGGCGGAACGGGTGAATTCAATCATGGTGCCGTCATCCAGCCAGGTTACCCGCTCGATACGCAATACTTCGCTGTTTTCCTGGATGGACAGCAGTCCCGCCTCGGTGGGTGAAGCCAATGAAGCCCGAACCTTTTGCCGGCCGAGCTTTGGCCGGTTCCCCTTCGATTCCAGCGCCTGGTAGAGGGAATCCCCGATTTCCCCGATCGGCGGCAGAAGCGGTTCCGGGATAATCGCGTGTTCTATGGCCAGGGGTTCGCCGCCCGACAGGCGGACGCGGCCGAGCCGGGCGACGCTGGACGCCATGGAAATCCTGAGCGTTGCCGCCTCTTCCCGGGTGGGATGGGCGTAACTCCGCACCAGCCAGATGGAGCCGGGCTCCTGCCCCCGGGCCAGGGCATCGTCGGTGAATCCGCCGAGATAGGTCGCCGGCATTTCGATGCGCTCGGAGACGAAGGTGCCCGATCCCTGCTTGCGCAGCAGCAGCCCTTCGTCAATGAGCTGATCGACGGCCTTGCGGATGGTCACCCGGGACGCGCCGGTCATTTCGCACAGGTCCCGCTCCGAAGGAAGCGCCTCTCCCGTGGCGAATTCGCCATCGTCAATCTGGCGGCGGAGACTTTTGGCGATTTGCAGGTATAGCGGCGTATTGCTGTCTTTTCGAGAGGACAAATCGATCATGGCTTGCCTCCTTTCCCGGCAGGATTGTCGTGCAATGCGGTGACCGCCTCGCGCAACATGCCGCCGTGTTGCGCCAGCAGTTCCCCGGCTTCCGCGGCAGCCAGGCCCATGGCGTAAAGCACCGCAAGCTTGATATTGCCTTCAGCGGCCTTGAGGGCGTTCTCCGCCGCGGCCTTGTCAACGCCCGCAAGTCTCCCGATCATTGCCCCGGCCCGGGCTTGCAGCTTCCGGTTGCTAACTGTCATATCGACCATCAGGCCCTGATATACACGTCCGCAACGAATCATGGCCGCCGTGGAAAGCAGGTTCAGGATGATTTTTTGCGCGGTGCCGGCCTTCATGCGCGTGGAACCGGCGATGACTTCGCTTCCGGTTTCGGCGCAGATGCCGATGCGGGCCTGGTCGAGCAGCCGGGACGGGCGGTTATTGGCTATTCCAATGGTCAGGGCCCCTGCGCCGTTTGCGGTTTCCACTGCGGCGAGGGTGTACGGCGTGCTCCCGCTCGCCGACACGCCTATGAGCACATCGTTTTCGCTGACCCCCAGCGCATTGAGGTCCCGAGCTGCCGCTTCCACATCATCTTCGGCGAGTTCCACGCTTTTCAGCAGCGCGCTTTCGCCGCCGGCCAGGGCATAAACCACCTGCTCCGCGGGCCAGCCGAATGTGGGCCCGAGTTCGACGCCGTCCTGGACGGCAATCCTGCCCGAGGTGCCGGCGCCCGCGTAGATCAGCCGCCCTCCCGCGAGCAGGCGCTGAGCGGTCTCTTCCGCGGCCCCGGCGATGCTTGCCAGTTCCGGGCCAATCGCCGCAATCGCCGCAAACTGGGCCTCGAACATGGCGCTGACCGCGCCCGGCGTTGACCAGCGGTCAATACCCCTGAATCGCTCGCTCACATTTTCCGTCGGCATGTGTTGCTCAAGACCCTTGTAATTCGCCGATTGTGCGGCCAAGCTGTATTGTAGTGGTATTAAACCAATAAGCAAACTGTTGATGGGTTGGTGGATTGGGCATCCCGCCGTGGGCGGCATCCCAAGAATACCATTCTGCGCGAAGCGAAGAGCAGTCGCAGAATGACCATCAGGGTAGGACGCAGACAAAAAGATACGGTGTATGCTTTGCACGATGAAATTCGGAATTGATCGACTGCTGGCGGAAAAGGAATTGCGCGGGCCGCTGCGCGGGCGGCGGGTGGCTCTTGTGGCGCATCCCGCTTCGGTTACCGCTGATCTCGGCCATTCGCTGGACGCGCTGGCGGCGTGCGAAGGCATACGAATCACCTCGGCATTCGGGCCGCAGCATGGACTGCGGGGGGACAAGCAGGACAACATGATCGAGTCGCCGGATTTTGTCGATCCTGTTCACGGCATTCCGGTCTTCAGCCTGTATGGGGAAGTTCGCCGCCCCACCCGCGAAATGATGGACAGCTTTGATTTGGTCCTGCTGGATCTGCAGGATCTGGGTTGCCGGATCTATACCTTTGCCACGACGCTGCTTTACGTTCTGGAAGCGGCGGCGGAACACGGCAAAACCGTGTGGGTGCTGGATCGCCCGAATCCGGCGGGCCGGCCGGTGGAAGGGCTGCTGTTGCGTTCGGGATGGGAAAGTTTCGTCGGCGCGGGACCCATGCCCATGCGGCATGGTCTGACCCTGGGTGAGATGGGGCGATGGTTTGTCGACCGTTTCGGTCTGGATGTCGACTATCGCCTGATTGCGATGAAAGGCTGGGGATCGACGGAAGCGCCGGGTTTCGGCTGGCCGGTCGCGGAGCGCTCCTGGGTAAATCCGAGTCCCAACGCGCCGACGCTGTCAATGGCGCGCGCCTTTTCGGGCACGGTCATGCTCGAAGGCGCCACATTGTCCGAAGGCAGGGGTACAACTCGCCCGCTGGAACTCTTCGGGGCGCCGGACATCGACGCCCGTTCGATCCTGAAAACGATGCACGGCATGGCTCCCGCATGGCTGGAGGGATGCCGCTTGCGCGAATGCTGGTTCGAGCCGACCTTCCACAAACATGCGGGCGCATTGTGCCACGGCGTTCAGATCCATCCCGACGGCAAGGACTACGATCACTTCACCTTCAGGCCCTGGCGGCTGGTCGCGCTCGCCTTCAAGGCCATTCGCCTGCTGTATCCGGAATACCCGATCTGGCGTGATTTCCCGTATGAATACGAAACAGGCAAGCTCCCCATTGATGTTATCAATGGAGGCCCGGCGCTTCGCGAATGGGTAGATGAGCCATCGTCCGAACCCGGCGATCTTGACAGTCTGGCCCGGGCGGATGAAGGGCAGTGGGTAGAGCGAATCCGGCCATATCTTGTCTATGGCGCTTCGGGATAACCCTCCCCGTCATTCTGCGACTTCGCGCAGTAATGACGAAGCAAGTACTGCCCGCCTCAAACCGACACGAGATCAGGTCAGCCTGGCGAGATGGTGGTTCTTCTTGCCGCGGCGGATGATGAAGAATTTCCGGTGCAGCGCGATCTTTCGGTCCAGCGGCTCGTCGCCGGTTTGCTGAACCACATTGTTGGCTGTCACCGCGCCGCTTTGCACCAGTTCCCGGGCGATGCGGCGCGAGCGGGCGAGGCCGCAGGACACGAGCACATCGAGTAGCGGGGCGTCCTCCGCGATATTCGTGCAGGGCAGGCCGTCCTGTTCGAGTTGCCACAGGTCTTCTTCCCGCAGACCCGTGAGCTCTCCCGAAAACAGCGCCGTGCTGATCCGCCGCGCCGCTGCGAGTCCTTCCCGGCCGTGGACGAGTTCGGTGACTTCCCGGGCCAGTATGCCCTGGGCTTCCGGGCGGGCTTGCGAGGCGGCGTCGCCGCGCTCGATTTCGCTGATTTCCGCCGGCGAAAGGAAAGTGAAGTAACGCAGGAAATTGTATACATCGGCATCGGCGGCATTGCGCCAGAACTGATAGAAGGCATAGGGCGAAGTCCTGGCGGGGTCGAGCCACACCGTGCCGGATTCGGTCTTGCCGAACTTGGCGCCGTCGGCCCGGGTAATCAGGGGAAAAGTCACTCCATAGACCTGCTGTCTGTGCAGCCGCCGGGTCAGGTCGATCCCGCCGGTAATATTGCCCCACTGGTCGCTGCCCCCCACCTGCAGCGTGCAGCCATGGCGCCGAAACAATTCGGAAAAATCGAACGATTGCAGGATCATGTAACTGAATTCGGTGTAGGAAATTCCTTCTCCATCGCGCTCGATGCGCTGGCGCACCGACTCTTTCCGGATCATGCCGTTTACCGAAAAATGCTTGCCCACGTCGCGCAGGAAGCTCAGTACGTCGCAGTGCCGGGTCCAGTCCAGGTTGTTCACGAGCAGCGCTGCGCCCTCGCCACAGTCGAAATCGAGAAAACGGGCGAGTTGCGGCTTGATGCGCTCGGCCCAGTCGCCAATGGTGGCCACGGGGTTGAGCTTGCGCTCGGCTTCCTTGAAGCTTGGATCGCCGATCAATCCAGTGGCGCCCCCGATCAGGGCAACAGGACGATGGCTGGCAAGCTGGAACCGGCGCAGGGCGAGCAGGGGCAGCAGATTGCCGATGTGCAGGCTGTCGGCGGTGGGGTCGAATCCACAGTACAGCGTGCGGCGCCCGGTGGCCAGATGCTGCTTCAGTTCGTCGCCGCCGGCAAGCTGGGCCACCAGATTTCTTGCGGCAAGATCGGCAATGATGGATGGCTGCGCCATGGTTGCGCCCATAAAATTAACGGGAACTTATTGGAGACGGGGCAGGTCAAAAGTCCCGGGGATTGAAATGGCCCGCCGGAGAAAATTGCCGATACTACAGTAATCGGCCACCAATTTGACAGCATCAGGTGATGCAAGAGCTGTCAAAAAGGTGTAATCTCCGGCGTTTTGCCGCGATATCCGATGGAGCGAGGGCTATCAGCATACCATCCACGCAACGCCGCTGGCACCAGGATGCCAGGCAACCCATCATGGCGCTGATGCCAATCAGCGCCATGTGCCTGTTTTCCATGTTCTTGCTGCAAACTCCCGCGGAATCCGAGACCCAACCCCTTGCAGCCCCCGAAATCAGCAGCGCCCCGGTGAACTTGTCCACCGAAGCCCTGGCGGCAAACCGGCGGGCATTACCGGAAATCCCCATAGCCGAAGAATTCGAACCGCCACTTGCAAGAGAACCTGCGGACCTTGGGGAACCCGTTGCCCGGGCCGAACCCCAGCCGCTGCCCCCGCTGTCCGCGGATTGGCAATATGTGGAAGTCCGCGAGGGCGATACCCTGAGCGAGTTGTTCGCCGAATACCAGCTTGACCCGGCCGACCTTGCGCGGCTGTTGCAAAGCGGAGAGGAGGCCCGGTCGCTCAACCTCATGAGGGTGGGCGACGAGCTTGGCTTCAAACTCGATGATTCCGGCGGGCTCGCCGAATTCCGGCTGCGGCGCTCACCGCTTGACGTGCTCGCCTTCGGTCGGGAAGGCGATGCCTTCCATGTGGAACAGGTCGAGCTTTCGCCGCGAATCGAAACCGAAATCAAGGGCGGCACGGTGTACAGCAGCCTGTTCGCCGCCGCCCGGCGGGAACAGGTTTCACCCACCCAGAGCATGCGCATGGCCGATATCTTCGGCGGCAAGATCGATTTCATGCTCGACACCCAGCCCGGCGATCAGTTCACCATCCTGTACGAGGAGAAATACTTGCAGGATGAATTCGTCGGCGAGGGCGACATACTCGTGGCGCGCTTCGTCAATCGGGGCGAAGAGCATCTCGCGGTGCGCTATGAAACCAGCGATGGCTGGGTCGGCTTCTACAGTCCCGACGGCAACAACATGCGCACCGCCCTGATGCGCAATCCCCTGGATGTATTCCGCATCAGCTCGAATTTCAATCCGCGCCGCATGCACCCCATCCTCAATACCATCCGGGCCCACAAGGGCACCGACTACGCCGCCCCCACGGGTACGCCGGTGCGGGCCACCAGCGACGGCAATATCTCAAGGGCTTCGCGCTTCGGCTCCTACGGCAATATCGTGATCATCGCCCATGAGGGCGGGCTTGAAACACGCTATGCCCATCTCTCCCGATTCGCCGAAGGCATCGGGCCCGGGGTCCGGGTCGGGCAGGGCGACATCATCGGCTATGTCGGCGCCACCGGCAGCGCCACCGGGCCGCACCTGCACTATGAAGTGCTCAAGAACGGCGTGCATCGGGACCCGGCCCGGGTGCTCGACCTGATGCCTCCCGCCCCGGGCATTGACGGCGAAGAGATGGATCGTTTCCGCGATCACACGCAAACGCTGCTCGCCCAATTCGATGCGCGCAGCGAGGAACTGCTCAGAAGCAATGCCGGCGTCAGCGCCGACTAGGAGCCTGCGCCGCAGGCTCCCAGGGAAGCTCTGATTAAGTCAGAGCTTCCCTGCGGCACATGGAAGTGCCGGACCAGATTCCTGACCTTCAAATGGAAAACGAAGCCCCGCAGCCGCAGGTGGTCGTGGCCATGGGGTTGTCGACGATAAAGCGCGACCCTTCCAGCCCTTCCACATAGTCCACCCTGGCCCCAACCAGGTACTGGAAACTCAAGGGGTCGACAAGCAGGCTCGCGCCCTTGTTGCGGACAACGGTATCGTCTTCGGCCACTTCCTCGTCAAAGGTGAACCCATACTGGAAACCGGAGCAGCCGCCGCCGGTAACGAAGACGCGCAGCTTCAGATTGTCATTGCCTTCCTCGGCGATCAGGCGATGCACCTTGTCGGCAGCCTGATCGGTGAACTGCATGATTACCGGGTCCTGGGACTGAACAACGGACATGGGGTCTCCAAAACGGCAGGCCCACAAGGCATGGGCCTGAGATATGGTACAGGCGTACATTGTAGCGCAGGGGACCGACCCCGGTCAGGCCGGAACGGTTATCCAGTGCCTGGGTATTCTCTGAAAAATTCCATCCATGGAATTTTTCATTGTCGCAAAACAAAAGCGTGGTTTTGTTTTGCTCACGAATTC
>JAJECW010000048.1 GCA_022821865.1 Pseudomonadales bacterium | reverse complement strand
ATTGGTGGATATGCAACGAAATCGAGCGGCCGGGGGCGTGGATGAGAGCGGATTTGCAGCCGTGAATTCCTACGGCGCAGCCTCCTCGGTCGCAGAATGACATGAGTATTGGAGCGCCAAAAAGAGAATTTCTGGTTGTCTGTTGTGTGTTGACAGCGAACCTCAAGCAAGTACAATGCGCCTTCGCCTGAGCTCGGGTGGTTAGCTCAGTTGGGAGAGCGTCGCCCTTACAAGGCGAATGTCGGGGGTTCAAATCCCTCACCACCCACCAAAGCCATCCCGGCGCCTGCGACGCAGGCTACCTGGCCGGGTTGCCTTGCAGTGCAACGGACCGGTAGTTCAGTCGGTTAGAATGCCGGCCTGTCACGCCGGAGGTCGCGGGTTCGAGTCCCGTCCGGTCCGCCATTTTGCTATTCAAAACAATAACCTGCCCTCATTTTTTCGGCCTTTCCCGGGTCTCTTCCGCAATGGCGGCGTCAAGCCACCTGGCCGTGGCGGCCCGCTCCTCGATGTCATCGAGATACTCCAGGATAGCCTGGCGGATATGGAACTGGATCGAATTGCCGGTGAGCACGGCAAGCAGCGCGAGTTCATTCTCCAGTTCCCGGGGCAAGTTCATTCTTACCATGGGGCGACCCCTCCAGAGGGCTTTATGATTTTGGCGATAGTGCGTACTGTTCCCTCTGCTGGTTGGAACTCGCTGTCCGTGCCTGGGAGCCTGCGGCGCAGGCTCTCGGGGATTATATGCGAGAGTTTCGGCCAGCCATCCGCGCCCGGTATGACATCGGGTTGACAATGATGCGACAAATTGAGGCAGGCGCATTGTGGCGGGGGGCCGGGAAATTCCGCTACACTCCCCGTCGCGGCCATGGCGAAGAAGAGCCGCGGTGGCGGCCTGGCAATCCGGCGGAAGCAAACACAGACTGAATGATCCATGCGATTGAAATGCATCAAGCTGGCCGGTTTCAAGTCATTTGTTAACCCAACCACGATCAACTTTCCTTCCAACATTTGCGCCATTGTCGGCCCCAATGGCTGTGGCAAATCCAATGTGATCGACGCGGTGCGCTGGGTCATGGGAGAAAGCTCGGCGCACAACCTGCGCAGCAGCCAGATGGCCGATGTCATTTTCGAAGGCACCAGCGAGCGGAGCGCAGTGGGGCTCGCATCCGTGGAACTCATTCTCGACAACTCGGACAAGAGATTGCAGGGCGAGTATGCCGGCTATGCGGAGATCTCCATCAAGCGCAAGGTCGAGCGCGGCGGCGAATCAGAATACCTGCTGAACAACGCCAGATGCCGGCGGCGCGACATTACCGGGTTGTTTCTTGGCACCGGCCTTGGCCCCCGCAGCTACTCCATCGTCGAGCAGGGCATGGTGAGCCGGCTCATCGAATCGCGGCCGGAAGAGCTGCGGGTTTTCATTGAGGAAGCCGCGGGAATTTCCAGATATCGCGAACGCCGCAGGGAAACCGCCTCGCGTATTGCCAAAACCCGGGACAATCTTGACCGCCTCGCCGACCGCCGCGACGAACTGCAGAGGCAATTGCAGCATCTCGAGCGGCAATCCCGCGCCGCTGACCGCTACCGCAAGCTGATGGCGCAGCAACGTCTCACCGAGGCCCGGGTCAACGCCCTGGGCTGGCGGGCCCTGACCGGGGACATGGCCGAATCCGCCCGCAAGCTGTCCGGGCTCGAAACCCGCAAGGAAGCCATTATCGCCCGGCAACGGGAAGAAGAGACCGCCATTGCGCGGGGCCGGGAAAAGAATGAGGAACTGCGCGGCGGTGTTTCCGAAATCCAGAACCGGAGCATTGCGATCGGCAACAACACCGCCCGCATCGAGCAGGACATCAAGCACCATAATGAAAGCCTGGAGAAACTCGGGCAGGATCTGGAAAACACCCGCAGCGACTGGCGGCAGACCCGGGAGGAACTCGATTCGGACCTGGGCGAGGTCGCCCGGCTTGAAGCGGAACTCGGGCAAATCAGGCTGTCCATCGATACCGCCACCGTGCAGGAGCAGGAATCTTCCCGCTTGGCTGCGGAAGCCGAGAATCGCCGGCAACAAAGCGAACAGCGATGGAGCGAATTCGTTCTGGCGGCGGAGCAGCCAAGGCAGACCGAGCAAGTCGAACAGAACAGAATCAGTCAGTTGCAAAGCAATCTGGAGCGCGCCCGCAAGAGGCGGAAAATCCTGCAAATCGAACTCGCGGGGCTGGATACCGGCCCTGTCGATTTCACCGCGGAAAAAGATCGCGCCGCAGGGTTGGAGAAGGAACTTGGGGACTTGCGCGAACGTCTCGGCAAGGCGGCGCAGGTGCTTGCCAGCTCCAGAAAGCTGCTGGAAGCCAGTGGCGGGGAACTTGACCGGGTCCGGGCCGAAGCCCGGCGGGCGAGTGGCCGCAAAGCCTCCCTCGACGCCCTGCAGCAGGCTGCCCTTGGCGATGACGACGCAGCGCTTGCCGAATGGCGCAAACGGCATGGTCTGGAAGACCGTGCCCGGCTCGGGGAAACCCTGGAGATCGCCCCCGGTTGGGAGGCCGCGGTGGAACTCGTTCTTGGCGACCGTTTGCGCGGCATACCGGTGAAGAGTCTGTCCGCGGACTTGATCAGGGATTTGCCGGACGCCGACCTGACCTTGCTGGACCTTGCCGGGAAAAGCTCTCACGGCGGGCAGGCGGGCTTGCCGGAACTTGCCGGCAAACTCAATCGGCAAACTGCCCTGGGAAGCCTATTGTGGGGCGTATACATTGCGGAAAGCCTGGATGCCGCGTTGGCCGTCCGTTCCGGCCTGGCCCCGGGTGAGTCGGTGATTACCGCCGAAGGCGTCTGGGCGGGCGCCGACTGGGTGCAGATCAGCAAGGCCGATAGTGAGCAATCGGTGATTCTGCGACAGTCCGCGCTGGATACCCTGGGCGCCGAAATCGCCAGTCTCGAGGAAAAATCACAATCCCTGGCCCGGAAACGCGACGGCTTTCGCGAATCGCAGGCAAAAGCGGAGCAGGAGCGCGAAAGCTGTCTCGAACAGATTCAGCAAAAGTCCGGCGAACTGAACCGCGTGCGCGCCGGAATTGATTCCCGCAAGTCGCAGATTGAAAATGACATCGAACGAAGCCGGCGCATTGCCGGGGAACTCAAAGAATTGCAGGATATCCTGGAACAGGATCAGGCCAGTCTTGCACAGGCTGAGCAAGGCCTTGAGTCCGCCAGGGAACAGATTTCCGCTGACGCCAGCCGCCGCGAGCAGCACCGGCGGGACCGGGACCGGGATCGGGAACAGCTCGTGGCACTGCGCAACAAGGCCCTTGGGGACAGGCAGGTGCTGCACGATCTTGCCTTGAAACAGAATCAGCTTGCCACCCAAAGGGATTCCACCCGGCAAAACATGGATCGGATGGCGGTGCAGGTACAACGCGCCGCCGAGCGGATCAAAAGCCTCGAAAACCAGCTTGACGAGGCGACCGCCCCGGGCGAAGCATTGCAACTGCAATTGCAGCAAAAACTCGATGCGCATCAAGTGGTGGAACGGGAACTGCAACAGGCCCGGGCTGTTTACAATACGGCGGAAGAGAAGCTCCAGGAACGGGAAAGGAATCGCCGGCGGTTGCAGCAGGAATTGAATGAGGTCAATGAGGAAATCACGGAATGTCGACTGGAAAGCAACAGTGCGGCAACCATGAGCGGGGAAAGGCGCAAATGGTTGGAACGGGCCGGACTGCAACCGGAACAGGTACTGCGGGAAATTACCGGGGAGCAGACGATTGCAAGCTGTGAGGAGGAACTGGGGAAAATCAAGTCCCGTATCGAACGCATTGGCGCGGTCAATCTTGCCGCGGCCGAGGAATTTGAACAACAGTCGGAGAAAAAATCCTACCTGGACAAACAGAATGACGAGCTTGAAAAAGCGCTGGCCACGCTGGAAGACGCCATGGGCAAGATCGACGGGGAAACCCGCGCCCGTTTCGGGGACACCCTGGAAAACATCAACCAGGGCCTGAAGAATCTGTTCGCCAGGTTGTTTCGCGGCGGTCAGGCCTGGCTTGAGTTGACCGGTGGGGATTTGCTCAATGCCGGGGTATCGATCATGGCGCGTCCGCCGGGGAAAAAGATTCAGGGCATCATGCAGTTGTCAGGCGGCGAGAAGGCGATGACCGCCATCGCCCTGGTTTTCACGATTTTTCAACTCAACCCCTCGCCGTTTTGCATGCTTGACGAGGTTGACGCGCCACTCGATGTGGACAATAACAACCGCTTTATCACCCTGCTGCGGGAAATGTCGGCGAACGTGCAGTTCATTCTGGTGACCCACAAGACGATCACCATGGAATCCGCCAGCCAATTGCTCGGCATTACCATGCAGGAAGCTGGCATTTCCCGGCTGGTGAGTGTCGATATCGATGAGGCGGTGGAACTGGTTGAAGCGTGAATCCGGGAAAATTTGCGGGATAATCAAAAATAGCGCATAAAAAGTCGGATTTTTTACTAAAGAATTTGGCCTTGCTGTTGGATATAGCTAATGATTCCAACAAGAATCGGAAACCGCGTGGTTAACAGATAATGGCGGACTTGCGTGAACTTTTAATCCTCGTCCTCGCGCTGCTGATCGTTTTTTCCCTGCTGCGCGCTTTTTTTGTCATTCTCCGTCGCAGAAAAGGACAGGTCCGGCTGTCCATCGACAAGAGCATTGCCCAATCGATGGAGATCGAAGAGCCGGAAACGGAGGAATTCGACGAGCTTCCCAATGGCGGCGCCCGGGTGGTTTCCGCTATGGGGTCCAGCCAGGGTGACCACTCCGGACATCCTGACGGCGAAGCTGACAAAGAACACGTCCCGGTGCTGACCGATGCCGTGGTTCTTTCCACTTCATCCGTCGCTGGGGAATTTTCCCGGTTTGAAACGGCGGAAGCCGGGGAGCCGGCAAGCCATCCGGAAACCCCGGAGTCGAAACCACAGTCGCAGCGCGACCCGGCTCCCGCCCGGAAGAAACAGAAGCGGAACTGGAAGTCGGAAATCTATGCCGCCACCAGCGGCGCCATGTCCAATGGCGATGACGCCGGCCTTGACCTCGGCGCGGTTTCCATGACCGCTGGCGAACGCATCGGACAGCCGCCAAAACCATCGCCAACTCCTCCATCCCGGCTCGCTCCCGGGCCCCGGGCTGAGCCGGCGCGGGAACTCCGGCAGGCGGCATCGGCAAGCACCGGCGCGGCTGAAACCCGGACTCAACCGGAAACACGGCCACAGGATGACAGGCCCGAGTTCAGCCCCGAGCAAATCATTGCCATTCATGTGCTTGCCCGGGAAGGCGGAGCATTCAATGGGCTTGAGCTGTGGCAGTACCTGCTTGCGGCAAACCTGCGCTTTGACGAGATGAAAATCTTCAGCAAGTTTGAAAACCACCGGGAAAACGCCAAACCCGTGTTCCGGGTGGCCAATGTGGTGAACCCGGGCACTTTTGATCCGGACAGCATTGAAGGGTTCACCACGCCGGGCGTCAGCATGTTCATGGTCTTGCCGGCGCCCATCGACAATATGCGCGCCTTTGAACAAATGCTCACCGTGGCCCGGGGCATAGCGCGAACCTTTGACGGCCGCCTGCTCGATACCGCGCGCAAGGAATTGACCCAGCAATCCATCGAACAGGCCCGCCGCGGCATCCGGGAATTCGAAATCAGCGCCTACGGCCCTTCTTCGGTGAACGGTCGTATCTAGGGAAGCTCTGATTAAGTCAGAGCTTCCCTGCGGCACATGGAAGTGCCGCCGAATTCGATCGCGTAAGCCATTGAATTCGTGAGCAAAACAAAACCACGCTTTTGTTTTGCGACAATGAAAAATTCCATGGATGGAATTTTTCAGAGAATACCTAGGAGCCTGCGCCGCAGGAATTCGCGAAAGTGAAAATTCGCTATCGCCGCGCCCCTGGCCGGTTGATTGAGGCGAATATTGATGGATATGCAACGAAATCGAGCGGTCGGGGGCGTGGACGGGAGCGGATTTGCAGCCGTGAATTCCCACGGCGCAGGCTCCTAGATCGTGAACAAGCAGTCTGACGCACCTGTCGCCATCAGGCGGGAAGTCGAGTCTCTGCGCAGGCGGGTCGAGCACCACAATCGCCAGTATCACGGCCTCGACCGCCCTGAAATCAGCGATGGCGAATTCGACGCCCTGCTTGCCCGGCTCGAAGAGCTGGAATCGCATTATGGCCTGCAAAGCCCGGATTCTCCCACCCGGCGGGTTGGCAGCGCACCCTTGCCGGGATTCGTCACGGTGCGGCACGGGCTGCCCATGCTGTCCCTCGACAAGGCTTTTGACGAGGAGGAATTCCGCCAGTTTGAAGCCCGGGTGATCCGCTGGTCGGAAAGCGGAGACGATCTCGAATATTGCTGCGAACCCAAGGTGGACGGGGTTGCGGTGAGCCTGCTGTACCGGAATGGCGTGCTCGAACGCGGCGCCACCCGGGGTGACGGCGTCAATGGCGAGGATATTACCCATAATGTCCGCACCATTCACGATATACCCCTGCGTCTTGCGGGCGAGGGGCTTGCCGGCACGAGCATCGAAGTGCGCGGCGAGATCTTTCTCGGCAAACAGGGCTTTGCCGAACTCAACGCCCGCGCCCGGGAAGAAGAGGGCAGGACCTATATCAACCCCCGCAATACCGCAGCCGGCGCCATCCGCCAGCTCGATTCGCGCAATACCGCGCGCCTGCCGCTGCAGATGCTTTGCTACAGTCTCGGCCGGGTGGAAGGTCTGGCATTGCCGGACAGCCTGTTCGAGACCTTTGCGCTGCTCGATCAGTGGGGGCTGAACACCAATGCGGACCGGGCGCTCTGCGCCGGCGCCGGACAATGTCTTTCCTATTGCGAGAAACTTCTGCGAAAACGCGAATCGCTCGATTATGAGATCGATGGCGCCGTCATCAAGCTGAACCGGCGGGATTTGCAGCAAAAACTCGGCCAGACTACCCGCAGCCCGCGCTGGGCCATCGCCTGGAAGTTTCCCGCCGAGGAAAAAAGCGCCAAAGTGCTGGCAGTGGATTTTCAGGTGGGCCGCACGGGGACGATTACCCCGGTGGCGCGGCTTGAGCCGGTTTTCGTCGGCGGCGTCACTGTGAGCAACGCCACCCTGCATAACATGGAAGAAATCCGCAAGCTCGGGCTTTGCGTCGGCGATACGGTGATCTTGCGCCGCGCCGGCGATGTCATTCCCAAGATCGCGCAGGTGGCCGAAGAGGGCGCCGGGCGAGAAACGGTTGTGATGCCGGAGAAATGTCCGGCATGCGGTTCTCCCGTGGAAGCGGATGGTGAAGTGCATTTTCGCTGTCATGCGGGCCTGGTTTGCCCGGCCCAGCGCCGGCAGGCCGTGGAACATTTCGCTTCGCGTCAGGCCATGGATATTGAAGGGCTGGGCGTGAAACTCATCGAACAACTCGTGGGCAGCGAAAAGGTGCGCAATGTGGCGGACCTGTATCGCCTGACGGTGGAGGATCTGGCGAGCTTCGAGCGCATGGGAGAAAAATCCGCCGCCAAGCTTGCCGCGGCCATTGAACAGAGCAAGCGGACGACCCTGGGCCGTTTTCTCACCGCGCTGAGCATTCGTGAAGTGGGCGACGCCACGGCGGCGGCGCTGGCGGATCATTTTGGCGATATCGAGCCCCTGCTCGGGGCAAGTGTCGAATCCCTGCGGGAAGTGCCCGACGTGGGCGAGGTGGTGGCGGAGCGTATCCACGGGTTTTTCTCCCGCGGCGACAATCTGGCGCTGATTGCCGCCCTCCGTGAAGCCGGCGTGCGCTGGCCCGCGGGGCGGCCCAGGGAGCAGGGCCAGAAGCCGCTGGCTGGACAGACCTTCGTCCTCACGGGCACACTCTCCCGCATGACCCGCAATGAGGCAAAGACAAGACTCGCCGCCCTCGGCGCAAAAGTGGCTGGCAGCGTTTCAGCGCGCACCCACTGCATGGTTGCCGGCGAAAATGCGGGCTCGAAACTCGCCAGGGCGCGGGAACTGGAACTTCGCATTCTCGATGAGGAGGCTTTTCTGGCATTTCTCGAAGAACACGGCGGCGCAGCCTGATGAGCTGGTGGGGCAGGCTGGTTGGCGGCGCCTTCGGCTTCATGCTCGGCGGCCCGCTTGGCGCCTTGCTCGGAGCGGCCCTCGGCAACTATTTCGACAGCGGCCTCAATGGTATCGGCAACGCGGAATCCCTGGGCCATGGCAATACCGAACGCGTTCAGACCGCATTCTTCACCGCCACCTTTTCGGTCATGGGCTATATCGCCAAGGCGGATGGCCATGTCAGTAAACAGGAAATTGAACTGGCCGAGCGGGTCATGGGTCAGATGCGGCTGTCGCCGCGGCAGCGGCAAGTGGCGATCGACCTGTTCAATGAAGGCAGGAAAGACGGCTTTCCCCTGCTGCAAGTGCTCGATCAGTTCAGGACGGAAGCCGCCCGCCGCAGCACCCTGCTGCAGATGTTCCTTGAAATCATCGTCGCCACCGCCTTCGCCGATGGTGAAATCGACGCCGACGAGCGGCGACTGTTGCAAACCATCGCATCCCGGCTCGGTTTCGCCGGCGCGCAACTCGATGAACTGCTCAACCGCATTGCCGGCCAGGCGCGATTTGGCCGCAGCGAATCGAGTCAGGAGCAGTTGCGCGCGGCCTACCAGCTACTCGGCGTCAGCGGCGGAGCAAGCGATGGGGAGGTGAAGAAGGCCTATCGCCGGCAAATGAACCAGCACCATCCAGACAAGCTCGTGGCAAAGGGCCTGCCCGATGAAATGATGGAAATCGCCACCCGCAAGACCCGGGAAATCAAGGCCGCCTATGAACTGATCAAGTCACAGCGGTCGACATCCTGAATTCTGAAACTCCCTTACCGTCATTCCGCGCGAAGCGAAGCGTAGTCGCGGAATCTCTTTCAGTGGCGTCCCAATACGATTCTGCGACTCCGCGCAGAATGACGGGACTGCTGGTTACATGAAAGTTTCGTTGATGTCGGCGAGCACCTCGCCGCCGGGGCAGAGGTCGTGCTCATTGAGGCGGTTGAAGGGCTTGTTGACGGTGTCGGCGAGTTCGTGGAAATCCGACTGGTCCTGATTGATATACAGCAGCCCCGTGGCGATCCTGCCCTGCTTCTTGTATTCGTTCACGTGGAGCAGGGCATTCTCGCGGTTGCCGGGGTCGTAGCCCGACCCGGTCTTGTGCAAGTGGATCACCGAACCGTCATGCAAGGTGATTTCCTTGTCCTTGCCCGCCGAATATCTCGCGGTAATTTCCTTGCGCATGGGCACGAAATCGATCTCGCTCAGAACGACATTGTTTTCCCAGGTGTTCTTGTAGCCATGGGCCGACAGCGGCGTATTGTTGAAGGTGACACAGGGAGAAATCACGTCGATCAGGGCAAAGCCCCGGTGGCTCAGGCCCGCCTGGATCAGGGGCACGAGCTGTTCCTTGTCGCCGGAAAAACTCCGGGCGACAAAACTCGCGCCAAGATCGATGGCCAGGCTGACCAGATCGATATTGTCGTACTGGCTTTCCTCCCCGGACTTGGTCTTCGAGCCCAGGTCGGCGGTGGCGGAAAGCTGGCCTTTGGTGAGGCCGTAGGTGCCGTTATTGGCCACGATATAAAGCATGTTGATGCGGCGGCGCACGATATGGCAGAACTGGCCAAGGCCGATGGATGCCGTGTCGCCATCGCCGGAAATTCCCAGGTAGTACAACTCCCGGTTTGCCAGATTGGCGCCGGTGGCAATGGATGGCATGCGCCCGTGGACCGAGTTGAAACCGTGGGACCTTTCGAGGAAATACGATGGAATCTTCGACGAACAGCCAATACCGGAAACCTTGGCGAGTTGATGCGGCGCCAGAGACATCTCGTGAACCGCATGGATGATCGCGGCGCTGATGGAGTCATGGCCGCAGCCGCCGCAAAGCGTCGTCAGGGTGCCTTCATAATCCCGCCGGGTATATCCCAGATCATTCTTCTGCAATTGCGGATGGTGGAACCTGGGCTTGACGATATAACTCATGGTGGAATCACTCTTCAGGCCGAAGCCTGTTCCCGTTCCGGCGCTTCCGGCAGGTCCACAAGTATCGCCTCCTGGATTTGATCGGCACTGATGACCACGCCATTGTAGTTCAGGACCGAGCGCATTTTCCCATCATTGGCGCCGCAGTCGATCTTGAGCAGGCTCTTGAGTTGGGCATCGCGGTTCTGTTCGATGACGTAGACGATTTCATGCTCCTCGATAAAGCGGGAAACCGCGTCATGGAACGGATAGGAGCGGATGCGCAGGGTATCGAGCCTGACGCCCCGCTTGGCGAACTTGTGCTGCACTTCGGGGATGGCGCCCGCCGTGGTGCCGAAATAGATCATGCCCCGGGAGGCCCCGTCGGCCTGTATTTCCGGCTCCGGCAGCACCTTGCCCGCCCCGGCGAATTTTCTGGCGAGGCGGTCCATGACTTCGGCGTATACATTGCCGTCTTCGGTATAGGCCGCCATGGCGTCGTGCGAACTGCCCCGGGTGAAGTAGCTGCCCCGCTCGGGATGGGCGCCCGGCAAGGTGCGCCAGGGCACGCCATCGCCGTCCACGTCGAGATAGCGGCCGTATTCCTCCATCTGCTCGAGTTGCTCGCCGCCCAGCACCTTGCCCCGGTCATACCCGCCGGTGTCATCCCATTCCAGCGGGTCGCAAACATGTTCGTTCATGCCCAGTTCGAGATCGCTCATGACGATCACCGGGGTTTGCAGCCGGTCGGCGATATCAAAGGAACCGGCGGCGAATTCAAAACATTCCTTCGGCGTGGAGGGAAACAGCAGCACCTGGCGGGTATCGCCGTGGGAGGCGAAGGCGCAGGAGAGTAGGTCGCCCTGCTGGGTTCTCGTGGGCATGCCGGTGGATGGCCCCACCCGCTGGATGTTGAACAGCACCACCGGCACTTCGGCGAAATAGGCAAGGCCGAGAAATTCCTGCATCAGGGAAACCCCGGGGCCGCTGGAAGCGGTAAAGGCCCTGGCGCCATTCCAGCCGGCGCCGATGGCGATACCGATGGCGGCGAGTTCGTCCTCCGCCTGCACGATGGCGAATTTCCGCTTCCCGGTGCCAGGGTCGATCCGTAGTCGCTTGCAATACTTGCCATAGGCTTCCACCACCGAAGTCGAAGGCGTCAGGGGATACCAGGAAGCCACCGTGGCGCCGCCGTAGACACAGCCAAGGCCAATGGCGGTATTGCCGTCCATCAGAATCTTGCCCCTGGCCTTGCGCGACGGCCGCAGACGGATGGGCAGGGGGCAGTCGAAATGGTCCCTGGCGTAGTGGTAGCCGAGTTCCAGGGCGTGAACGTTGGGCAGAATCAGTTTTTCCTTGCCGCGGAACTGCTCGCTGATCATGCCAGTGAGAATTCCAAAATCGATGTCCAGAAGGGTGGCGAGGGCGCCCACATAGACGATATTCTGGAACAATTGGCGCTGGCCGGGATGCTGGAATTCCCGCAGGCAGATGTCCTTGAGCGGAATCGGCAGGAAATTCACGTCCTTGCGGATGGGCCGCAGGGCCTTGGACGAGTCGTACAGCACATAGCCATCGGGAACCACCGATTCAATATCGCGAACGATGGTCTGCTCGTTCACCGCAACCATCAGGTCGACGCCTTCCCGGCGGCCGAGAAAACCCTTGTCGTTGACCCGCACTTCGTACCAGGTGGGCAGACCCTGGATATTGGAAGGAAAAATATTATGCGGGCTCACCGGAATACCCATGCGGAAGATCGCCTTGGCGAACAGGTTGTTGGCGCTGGCCGAACCGGAACCATTGACATTGGCGAACTTGACGACGAAGTTGTTGACCCCGGCGGTCTTTCGCGTCTTGCCGGTTCTCCCGCCCGCCGCCCGCTTTCCCCTGCTCATGCGTTGACGGCCTTGGCGGTATTGAAAAGATACTTCTGCATGTCCCAGGCCGCCGTGGGGCAGCGCTCGGCGCATAGTCCGCAATGCAGGCAGAGATCCTCGTTCTTGGCCATGATGCGCCCGGTTCCCAGGATATCGGACACATAAAGTTCCTGTTCCTCATTTTCCGCCGGCGCCAGCAGCCGCTGGCGCAAATCCCGTTCTTCACCATTGGCGGTAAAGGTGATGCAGTCGGTGGGGCAGATATCCACGCAGGCGTCGCATTCGATGCAGGACTTGGTGGTGAACACCGTTTGCACGTCGCAATTCAGGCAGCGCTGGGTTTCGGCGTAACCCAGATCCTCGTCAAAACCGAGTTCGACTTCGATATTGATGTCGTTGAGGGTCTTTTCCTTGGCGGCATGGGGCACGATATAGCGGACGTCGTTGCTGATGTCGTTATCGTAGGACCACTGGTGAATGCCCATTTTCTGGCTTGCCAGGGTGGTCAGGTCCGCCGGCCGGTCCTTGACGTCGCGCCCTTCGCAAAGGAGGTGGATCGACAGGGCGGCGGCATGGCCGTGGGCCACGGCGGTGATGATATTGTCCGGCCCGAGGGCGGCGTCGCCGCCAAAAAACACTTTTTCATGGGTGGACTGGAAAGTGGTCTTGTCGAGTACCGGCAGCTCCCAGCGATCGAATGCAATGCCAAGGTCGCGCTCAATCCAGGGGAAGGCATTATCCTGGCCGATGGCGCAAAGCACGTCGTCGCAGGGCAGGATCAGCGGATCCTCGCCGGTGGGAATCAACTGGCGCCGGCCATTGCTGTCGTATTCCCGGCGCACTTTCTCGAATTCCATGCCGCAGAGCTTGCCGCCCTTGAGCAGATAGCGCCTGGGCACGCAGAAATTGAGGATGGGAATATCCTCGTTCATGGCGTCTTCGATTTCCCAGGGCGAGGCCTTCATTTCATCGAAACCGCTGCGCACGACGACCTTGACATCCCTGCCGCCGAGCCGTTTGGAGCTGCGGCAGCAGTCCATGGCGGTATTGCCTCCGCCAAGCACGATCACGGTCTCCCCGATGGAGTCGATATGCTCAAAGGCCACATTGGCCAGCCATTCGATACCCGTGTGGATATTGGGCCCGGCCTCTGCAAGGCCGGGCAGGTCCAGAATCTTGCCCAGCGGCGCGCCGGTGCCTACGAATACCGCATCGAAGTCTTCGGCGAGCAGCTCCCTCATGCTGGTGATTTCCGTGCCGAAGCGGCGATTCACCCCCATGTGCAGCACGTAGTTCAATTCTTCCTCCAGAATTTCCACCGGCAGGCGGAAGCGGGGAATCTGGGTGCGCATGGCGCCGCCGGCCGCGGCGTCGCGGTCGAATATGGTGATTTCATAACCCAGCGGCAGCAGGTCCCGGGCCACGGTGAGGGAAGCGGGGCCGGCGCCCACCAGGGCGATATGGCGCCCATTCCTGCGCTTGGGAACGCTGGGCAGCCGTTCCTTGATGTCCGACTTGTAATCCGCCGCCACGCGCTTCAGGCGGCAAATCGCCACGGGCTGCTCTTCCACCCTGCCGCGCCGGCAGGCGGGCTCGCAGGGCCGGTCGCAGGTGCGCCCGAGAATGCCCGGAAACACATTCGACTCCCAGTTGATCATGTAGGCGTCGGTGTAACGCTTCTCGGCGATCAGCCGGATGTATTCCGGCACGGGCGTATGGGCGGGGCAGGCCCACTGGCAATCGACCACCTTGTGAAAGTAGTCGGGATTGCTGATATCGGTCGGTTTCATCGGGTCTGGTTGTCAAGCCGATCTTGCGGCGCAACGGTGGTGGGGCAAAGGCGCAGAGTATAGAAAATTTTTGCCGCCACTGTAAGCGGTTAGCGGCAACAGCGCCATGATACTGAGAGATTTCCGGATTACCGCGCAAAAAAAGGCCCGGTACTTGCGTACCGGGCCAAACGTACTATCAAGGGAGAGATAAATGAATCAAGTTCCGGCGAACCGGAAAAAATCCACCTACGCACGATGAGACTGGCCCCCCGCAAAAAAGTTCCGGCACTGTGAAAAATATTTTCCACATTTGCGGATCGGCTGCGAATGCGCCCTCCGTCATTCTGCGCGCAACCATTCGCGTGTCATCGCGAATCAGACAATATGCCCCACCCATCTCCCCGCCAGCACCACCCCTGACCATAGCGCCAGCGACAGGGCGCCGATGATTTTCAGTTGCAGCTTTGATACTGCTGACCGCGCCTGTTCGTCCAGGCGTCGATAGATGCGGAAATGGAACCAGGCCATGTTGGCCCCGGCGAGGATGAGAAGGGCCATCTTCCACTGGAATGCGGGGTTCAGCACGTGCGAGGCGGCGCGGGTGATGAACATGCCGAGACCGGTGATGGTGGCGAAGACGAATGCTCCCCAGGTCCAGGGGACGAGTTCCCGGGTCAGTTCGCGGATGGAATAGCGCATGGCGGCGAAGCCGAGCAGGCGCAGGTCGACGAAAAGGATCGAGCCGACCACCATGGCGATGGTGATGACATGGATTGATTCGATGAAGGGAAACAGCCAGGTGCCGCCGATTTCCCAACTCAGCGGCCAGTTCTCGACCCCGATCCAGAATGGGGCTCGCAGGAAATCGGAAAGCATTCAGTCCGCTCTCATGCCGGGAAATAGAGGTATTCGACGTAGGCGATCCAGCGGCCCGCCATGGCCACCATGATCCACAGGCCGAGTGAGAGCAGGGCGGCTGCCCTGACCTTGATTGCCGCGCGCCCGTTAGCGGCGAAATCCGGCTGGCGGCTCCAGAACTGGATCAGCAGCGTAGCCGCAATGGCGCCGAGCAGAAAAACCGCCTTCCAGCCAAAATCGGGTTATTGAAGTAGCGCAAGGGGCGGGCGAAGACGAAAAAGGAACCCGATAGCAGATTCGAGGCCAGTGCCCACCAGAGCCAGGGCATGAGCCGGTTTGCCATTTCCGGCAGTTGCTGGGAAGGAACCGCAAGCCCCAGAATGCGCAGATCGAGCATGACGATGGAACCCATCACCACCGCGATGCCGAGGATGTGTACGCTCTGGATGATGGGCGGAAAGCCGGGAATGTTGCTCAAGGCCCAGAGCGCCATGGACTGGCTCGGGGCGCCGTCGAGAAACTGGCCCACGGCTGTCATTCCATCGCCTGGTCGGTCACCGCGCCTTCGGATGCCGAGGATACCGTGGCGGCGTACTTTGCCAGTACGCCGCGGGTGTAGCGCGGGGCCGGCGGCTGCCACCGGGCGAGGCGCGAGTCGATCTCCTCCCCGTCGAGATCGAGAGTCACGCTGCGGGCGCCGGCGTCGATGCTGATGGGGTCTCCGTCCCTGATGATGGCAATCAATCCGCCGCTGATCGCTTCCGGCGTGATATGCCCCACCACGAAACCGTGGGAGCCGCCGGAGAATCGGCCATCGGTTATCAACGCCACATCGGCGCCGAGCCCCTTGCCCATGATGGCCGAAGTCGGCGACAGCATCTCGCGCATGCCCGGCGCCCCCCGGGGGCCTTCATAACGGATGACGACCACATCGCCCCCGGCGATTTCTCCGGCGAGAATCCCCTTGAGGCACTCTTCCTCCGAATCGAACACCCGCGCCCGGCCCGAGAAACGATCGCCTTCCTTGCCGGTCAGCTTGGCCACCGCGCCGCCGGGGGCGAGATTGCCGCGCAGTATCACAAGATGGGATTCGGCCTTGACGGGATTGTCCAGGCCCCGCACGATGCGCTGCCCCGGGGGATAATCCGCCACATTCGCCAGGTTTTCAGCCAATGTGCGGCCGGTGACCGTGAGGCAGGAACCATCGAGCATTCCCGCATCGAGCATGCGTTTCATCAAGGGCTGGATGCCGCCTATGGCGATCAGTTCCGACATCAGATAATTGCCGCTCGGCCGCAGGTCGGCGAGCACCGGGGCGTTCTTTCCGATGCGGCTGAAGTCATCGAGTTCCAGCGCGACGCCCATGGTATGCGCCATGCCGAGCAGGTGCAGCACGGCATTGGTGGAGCCGCCTAGCGCGATGACCACCCGGATGGCGTTTTCGAATGCCGCCCGGGTCATGATGTCGGAAGGCTTGATGTCTTCGGCGATGAGTTTCACGATGGCCGCTCCGGCGCGTTCGCAATCCGCCCGCTTGGCGCCGGATACCGCATCCTGGGCCGAGCTGTTGGGCAGGCTCATGCCCAGCGCTTCAATGGCCGAGGCCATGGTATTGGCGGTGTACATGCCGCCGCAGGAGCCGGGGCCGGGGATTGCGGTGTCCTCGATCCGCTTCAGTTCGATGTCGGAAACCTTGCCGGCGGAATGTCCGCCCACGGCTTCGAACACCGAAACCACGTCGGTGCGGCCGGGGCCGGGCTGAATCGTGCCGCCGTAAATGAATATCGAGGGCCGGTCGAGCCGCGCCAGGCCCATGACGAGCCCCGGCATGTTCTTGTCGCAGCCGCCGATGGCGATGATGCCGTCGTGGCCCATGCAGCCGGAGACGGTTTCCACGCTGTCGGCGATGACTTCCCGGGACACCAGCGAATATTTCATGCCCTCGGTGCCCATGGAGATGCCGTCGGAGACGGTGATCACATTGTAGATCACTCCCTTGCCGCCGGCGGCGTCAGCGGCGCGGTTGACGGTTTCCGCCAGCTTGTCGATGTGCATGTTGCAGGGCGTGACCATGCTCCAGGTCGATGCGATACCGATTTGCGGCTTGGCGAAATCCTCGTCGGCGAATCCGGCGGCGCGCAGCATGGCCCGGCTCGGCGCCTGCTCGACGCCGTCGACCACCAGCCGGGAATGCTTGCGCAGTTCCTTGTCAGTCATGAAAGTTCCTCATGTTCGAATGGCCTGGCACCGTGGCGGCAAGCCCGCAATATACAACAGCCAGCGTCGCTCCGCATTGTGGGGGCAAGTCACATGTTGGCTCCGAGTTGCGTTCCGATCGATATATACTTCCCTTTCCCATAATTTCGCCAGTGCCCTGAACATGTGGTCAACGGCAATCCAAGGAGACCTCGACATGAATGACCTGAATCTTTTCCGCCCGCTATTGCTGGCGCTGTTGTTCGCCCTGCCGCTGCTGCCCGCGGGCGCCCAGGAAACGGACGCCGCGGCAGTGGACTATGCCGATATCGACAATTGGCTTTGTCATCCGGATAACGAGCTGGATGTTTGCGCCCACGATTTGAGCGCCAGCATTGTTCATGCCGATGGTTCGGTGGAGGTTGAAGACTGGAGCGGAAATGCCGATCCGGCCATCGACTGTTTTTATGTTTATCCCACCACTTCACTCGATGAAGCGACCTATGCCGACCTCAAGCCCGGCCGCCATGAGGAAATCATCACCACTTTCACCCAGTTTGCGCGTTTTCAGTCGGTGTGCCGGGCGTTCGCGCCGATCTACCGGCAGATCACCATTGCCGGCCTGATGGCCAATGCCGGAAATCTCGCCGGAAACGAGCAGCCCAACTATCGGGATGTGGCCGGCGCCTTCGATTACTACCTGGAAAACCACAACGAGGGCCGCGGTTTTGTGCTCGTCGGCCATTCCCAGGGCACCGGACTGCTGACGGAACTGATTCGCAACGAGATCGATGGTACGCCACTGCGGGAGCGGCTGGTTTCGGCGGTTCTCGCTGGATTTTCCGTGGTGGCGCCCAGGGGCGAAGTCGTCGGCGGCAGTTTTGACCATGTGCCGCTATGCGAATCCGCCGATCAGGTCGGCTGCGTCATCAGCTATGCCAGCTACCGTGAAGACGTGCCGCCGGGCAGCGAAGGCCTGTACCTGTTCGGTCGCGCGCCTGACGCCGAATCCGAGGTCGCCTGCTTCAATCCGGCCAATCCCGTCGGCGAAGGCGAACTGGACGCCTATATGTCCAATATTGGCGAGATATTTCAGGGGGTGGACCCCATGCCGGTGTGGAGCGCCGCCGTGCCTGAAATCACCACGCCTTTCGTCAAGCTGCCCGGCCTGCTCAGCGCCCGCTGCGTAAACGAAGGCGATTTCCATTATCTGGAAATCCGCATCCATGCCGACCCATCCGACCCCCGCACCGATGAAATCCGCGGCGATGTGCTGGCCGAAGGGCAAATGGTTCCGTCCTGGGGTCTGCATCTCATCGACATGACTCTGGCCATGGGCAATCTGGTGGATATCGTCGGCCGGCAGGCGGAGGCCTACGCGAAACGCTGAATCAAGGTACCTGCAGAACCTTCAGGGTGTTGGTCCCGCCCTGGACGTGCTGCAGGTCGCCCTTGGAAAGAATGACCACATCTCCTTTGGAGACGGCGCCGGAATGCGCCAGATACTCCACCACCGCATCGTTGATGCGGGCGTAGTCTATGCTTTCCGTTTCCAGCAGGCGGGGATGCACGCCCCGGTACAGCGCGGTTCTCGACAGGGTTCGGGAATTGTTGCCAAGCGCGTAGATCGGCAGCCGCGAGCGGCTTCGCGACATTAGCCTGGGCGTATTGCCGGAAGAGGTGAGGCAGGCCACGGCGCGCACTTCGGCTAGATGTTCGGCCGCGGTCATTGCCGCCAGGGCAATGGCTTCATCGATGGCGTCGCAGTCATGAGCGAGGCTGGTCTGGGGCGCCGCGAAAGGCGTCGATTCCGCGCCCCGGATTACCCGGGCCATGGCCTCGACAGTTTCCACGGGATACTTGCCGGTGGCGGTTTCCGCCGACAGCATCACCGCATCGGTGCCGTCGAGCACCGCATTGGATACATCCATGATTTCCGCCCGGGTGGGGTGCGCATTATGCACCATGGATTCCATCATCTGGGTTGCGGTGATCACGCAGCGATTCAATTCCCGCGAGCGCCGGATAATGTGCTTTTGCATGCCCATCAGGGCGGCTTCGCCGATCTCGATAGCCAGATCGCCCCGGGCCACCATCACCGCGTCGCTGGCGCGGATGATGGCGTCCATATTGGCGTCGGAGGCGACAGCTTCGGCTTTTTCGATCTTGGCGACGATGGCGCAGGATGCCTCCCGCTCACCGGCCAGCTTGCGGGCCCTGCCGAGATCGTCGGCGGAACTTGTGAAGGAAATGGCGAGATAGTCCACTCCCTGATCGCAGGCGAATTCCAGGTCCCTGATATCCTGCTCGGTGGGCGTCGGCGCCGACAATCCCCCGCCGCGCAGATTGATCCCCTTGCCGGCTCGCAACTCACCGCCCGCGGCAACCACGCAGTTCACCCGCGCCCCTGTAATGCCGGTGATCTCAAGCTCGAGTGATTCATCGCCGAGTACCAGAAAATCCCCGGGCTTGACCTGTTCGGCAAGCGCCGTGAAACGCGTGGAGACTTCCCGCTCATTGCCATCGTTTTCCGGAACAGCCGGATCGATGGAAAACTTCGCCCCGGGCGCGAGTGGAATGGGCGTCTCGCAGGCGAAGCCGCCAATACGGATCTTGGGTCCCTGGAGATCGGCAAGAATGGCGACATGATGACCGGTTCTGCCGGCGGCCGCTCGTACTTCCCGGATTCTCGCGGCGTGTTCGGCATGTGCGCCGTAGGAAAAATTGAGCCGGAATACATCGACGCCGGCCAGTATCAATGGTTCTATCCGCGGGTCGCTGGCAGGCCCGAGAGTCGCCACGATCTTGGTTGCGCGGAGCGCGGAGCGCTGGTTCGCTTCAGGTTTCACCGATAGTTCCCGCGCGGTTGTCACCGGAATCCGGAAAATTTCCAAGGGCGCGCATGATACCAGCGGAGACCGCAGGAATGCCTGTGGTGTGGACGCCTTCCCGTCATTCTGCGATTCCGCGCAAAACGACAGGAGGGTATGGTCGCGATTGGCTTTGCCATCAAATGGGTGCTATTTTGTCTGCGCCAAATCAGCCTGCCCTGATGGACAAAACCACATGACTACTTACTACACCTGCATGGATAGCCCCATTGGCAGCTTGCTGCTCGCCGGGGACGGAGAACGCTTGCGCATGCTGCGCTTTCCCGAAGGTAAACGGCCCCGGGAAATCGAACCGGGCTGGGTCGAGGATTCCGGGAAATTCAATAGGGAAATCAATCAGCTGCGCGCCTATTTCGCCGGGGAGTCAAAACAGTTTGACCTGTCGCTGGCGCCGCAAGGCACCGATTTCCAGCGCAAGGTCTGGTCCGCCCTGCAAGGCATTCCCTACGGTGAAACCCGCAGCTACGGCGAACTGGCCCGCGAGGTCGGCAATGGCAAGGCTTCCAGGGCCGTGGGCGCCGCCAATGGCCAGAACCCGATTCCCATCATCATCCCCTGTCACCGGGTCATCGGCAGCGACGGCAGTCTGACCGGTTTCGGCGGCGGCATCGAAACCAAACAGCAACTGCTTGCGCTGGAACAGAACAATTCAATCGGCGTTTGAAGGTAAAAAGCGAGTTGTCCCGGCTGAAAAGCAGATGCCGTAAGGGAAGCTCTGATTAAGTCAGAGTTTCCCTGCGGCACATGGAAGTGCCGCCGAATTCGATGGCGCAAGCCATTGAATTCGTGAGCAAAACAAAACCACGCTTTTGTTTTGCGATAATGAAAAACTCCACGGATGGAGTTTTTCAGGGAATACCAAGTCGTTGCCGGAAGAGTAAAATCTCCTGCCCATGCTCAGCAGTCAGCAAAACATCATCTCCCGGGTTGCGGGGTGGCTTGGCGAGGACAGGCCGGTCTGGCTCGCCACGATACTCAAGACCTGGGGTTCCTCGCCGCGGCCGGTGGGCTCCATGCTCGCCTGCACGCTGGACGGGGAACTGGCGGGATCGATCTCCGGCGGCTGCGTCGAAGAAGATTTTCTCGAACAGCTCCAGAACGGCAGCCTGAAGGCGCAATACGACGCCGGGGGCAAGCCCTTCCGCATCGTGTACGGCGTCAGCGCCGAAGAGCAGGCGCGACTCAAGCTGCCTTGCGGCGGCCAATTGCATGTTTTGCTCGAATATCTTGAAGCGGACCCGGGCAACCGGGGAGTATTCTCCCGGCTCGCGGCGGACCTTGACGCCCATCACAAGGTCAGCCGGGTGGTGGACTTGCAAGGCGGCGGGATCAGCGCCCGCCCCGGCAGCGACGAGTCCGCGCTGCGTATGGACGAGGCGCGCATGGTGCATAGCCTCAGCCCCATGTACCGGCTGCTGTTGCTTGGCGCCGGCGATGTGGCGCGCTATGTTTCCGAAATGGCCCTGGCCCTGGAATACGATGTCACCCTGTGCGACCCGCGGCCCCGGTATCTCGAC
Source organism: Pseudomonadales bacterium (assembly GCA_022821865.1). GTDB lineage: Bacteria > Pseudomonadota > Gammaproteobacteria > Pseudomonadales > Pseudohongiellaceae > UBA9145. Next base: position 26,620 of record JAJECW010000048.1, on the reverse strand, counting down.
AACTGGCATGTGGACGGAGTCGAGACCACCTCGCGGCTGCCCGATGATGTGGTGCGGGAAAGATTCGGTAACAGCTACAGCGGCATCATCGCCCTGGCTCATGATCCCCGGGTGGATGACATGGCCCTGATGGAGGCGCTGAAGACCAATGCCTTTTATGTGGGGGCCATGGGATCGGACCGCACTTCGGCGGCGCGCCGGGAGCGCTTGCCGGAACTGGGCCTCTCGGAAGAGGAAATCAGCCGCCTGCACGCCCCCATCGGCTTCCGGATTCATTCCAAGACGCCGGCGGAGATCGCCATTTCCATCATGGCCGAAGTCACCGCCGTGCGTCATTCTCCGAAGTCCGCCTCCCGGGAGCCTGCGCGAGCAAAACAAAACCACGCTTTTGTTTTGCGATAATGAAAAACTCCACGGATGGAGTTTTTCAGAGAATACCCAGGAGCCTGCGCCATAGGAACTCATGGCTGCAAATCCGCTTTCGCGAATTCCGGCGGCGCAGGCTCCCAGACGGGCGGCTGAAAGTCGGACGAACTCCTTCTCGTTCAGGCCAGCACTTTCCGGAACACATCCATCGCCACCGCCATTTCCTCCCTGCTGCCGAGTGAAATGCGGCAGTGGGATTGCGCCAGCGGCGGAAAATCCCGGCCCACCAGCACATTGTGTTCCAGGCAGGCGGAGCGGAATTGCGCCGCGGGCATGCGCAGGTTGACGAAAATGTGGTTGGTGTTGGAATCGGGCACCTCGTAGCCGAGATCGCGGAAGAAGCCGACCACTTCCGCCCGGATTTCGGCATTTTCCCGGATTTCCCAGGCCATGTGCTCCTCGTCCTGGAGGGCGGTCAGCGCGGCGATGGCGCCGAGCATGTTGACGTCGCCCATGCCCCAGGCATCGCGAATCCTGCGCAGGGTTTGCGGCTGCCCCAGGGCAAATCCGATCCGCATGCCGGCCAGGCCGTGGGCCTTGGAGAAGGAGCGGGTGATGAAGACGTTTTCATATTCCAGCGCCAAAGGCAGCGCGGTTTCCATGGCGCCTTCCGCGGCATAGTAGATGTAGGCTTCATCGATGTGGATGAAGGTATCGGGATTCTCGTCCATTACCCGGCGGACGAAGGCCTCCACCGCCGCGGGGCCATGCACCGTGCCGGTGGGGTTGTTCGGATTGCAGAAATACAGCATTCCGGCGCCTTCGGCATTGGCGGCAAGCTGGTCGAGATCAATGCCTAGGCCCCGGCCAAGAGGCAACTCCACGATGCCGGCGCCGATATTGCGCGCGGTGGCCAGACTTGTGGAATAAGTGGGCATGGGAGTCACCAGACCTTTTTCCGCATCGCAGAAGGCGCGCACCGCGCCTTGCAGCAGCGGCGTTGAACCGGTGGCGAGCTGAACATTGTCCCGGCTGACGCCGTAGTGGTCGGCAAGCCCCTGTTCGAGTTCATTCACATGATCCGGCGCATAGCCCCGGCCGACGCGCTTGCTGGTGTGGGCGTGGATCGCGTCCATGGTTTTCGGGCCGGGGCCGCGCGCGCTTTCATTCTGGTTCAACTGGATGACGCCATTGTCATACACACCCGCCGAATGGTCCGCCCGGGTCTGGGCATGGGCCTTGCGGCCAAGCAGGGCGGGGCCCGACAGCGCGCCCACGGCGGCGCCGATGGCGATGGTTCCAAATCCGCGTCGTGTCGTTTTCATTCATTCCTCCCGGGTCCCGGTCAGGGCTGTCTGGTGAGTTCAGTTGGCTGCAAAGTTCGCATCATAACCCCGGAGCGGAATCCCGCCAAGCCATTTCCCGCCAACCGGCCGATTTGTTATTGATTTACATTAGCGCCTGATTTATAAGGACTCACGGCGAACAGCAAACCCGAGGCGAAGCCCATGAATTACAAATACAGGATTGACCGTCGCGCTTTTCTGAAACAGGCCGGCATTGCCGCGGTGGCTGGCTCCATGGCTGGCGCAGGCAGCCTCAAGGCCCAGGAAAGCGTTTCCCGCGGCGTCTCCGCCGCGGGCTATGACTTTGACGAAATCTATAACCGCATCGGCACCGATTGCAGCAAATGGGATGGCCAGATCGAGCGCTGGGGCGAGCGACTGAAAATCCCCATGGGGGTCGCCGACATGGATTTCCGGGTAGCGCCCTGTATCACCGAAGCCTTGCGGGAGCGAATCTCGCACGAGGTCTACGGCTATATGGCGACGCCGGATTCCTACCACGATTCCATCGTCAACTGGAACGAGCGCCGTTACGGCACGGTGATCGAACGCGGCATGCTGCTCGATTCCCCCGCGCTGCTGCCGGGCCTGCTCGCGGCGCTGCGGGCTTTCAATCCTCCCGGGGCCAGGGTGGTCATGCAAACCCCGGGCTACAACGGCTTCTTCTCGACCATCCGCAAGGGCTTCGTGATCGAGGAAAACCGTCTACGGGAAGTGAACGGCGTGTACGAGATGGATTTTGACGATCTCGACCGCAAACTCGCCCAGGACGACGTGCATACGTTCATTCTCTGCAATCCGCACAATCCCGTGGGCAATTGCTGGGACCGCGCCACGCTCACCGAACTCGGCGAGCTTTGCAATCGCCACAATGTCATCGTGCTTGCGGACGAAATTCACTGCGATTTCGTCAACGAGGGACAGGAATACGTTCCCTACGCCAATCTCGCCGATGAACTCGTCATGAACAGCGTGACTTTCAAGTCCGCCAGCAAGTCCTTTAATCTCGCCGCCTTCAAGGACGCCTACCTGTTTTCCCACAACCCGGATTTGATGTCCCGCATCCGCGCCGTGGGCGACAATGCAACAATCAACTCCCTCGGCATCATCGCCTCCCAGGCCGCGCTCGAAGAGGGCGACGACTGGATGGACGCGGTGCAGGTCTATCTGTCCGACAACGCGGCCTACGCGTCCCGCTTCATCAACGAGCAGATCCCGCACATGAGCTGCAACCAGCCGGAAGGCACTTATCTGGCCTGGCTCAACGTGGAGCCGCTGATCGAACGCATCGGCGCGGTCGGGACCGCGGCGGCCGAAACCGCCGCGCGCGGCCCGGACCGGGACGAAGTGACTCCGGAAGCCATAGCCGAGCGCTACCTGATCGAGACTTCGGGCGTCAAGGTCAACCCGGGATCGTCGTATTGGGGCCCCGGCCGCATGCGCATGAATCTTGGCCTCGCGAGACCGCTGCTCGAAGAAGCCCTCGGCCGCATCCAGGCCGCCATGCAGCAAGCCTGACCGGCGCGCCCCAAAACCAGCCCCCCCCCCCCCCTGCTCCGGGAGGGGGCTGAAGCACTACCCGGTCGGTAGTCAGTCCAATACACCGATGCTGGAAATGATCCATTCAACGAGATCGTTTTTCGCGACTAAATCGATATCTAACTCTTGCGCCAGGTTCTGAGCGTTTTCGCTGAAATACTAGTGTCAATAATGATTCCAGATTTTTGGTTGTGAGACTTATGCAAATGAGTAGCGACGTTTGGCTTAACTTCATCCATAACGCTTTGTTTAAATGAAATAGGCTCAGAGTGTTCGAGCGCACTTTTGATGTCTTCCAGGAGATCAGTGCCGATACACATGTCTGCTGACATTTCATCCGTGCTTGAAGATATCCACTAGCATGAGACCTTGGAATAGCCTTTCCACCATTCAGCCACCTGACTTTGCGCCTCCATGCATAGTCTTCTTCCCGACCTTTTTCAAAATAGATTACATCATCACCCAACAATTCCGCGACTTTAAATTCTCCATGCAATGGTATGACGACTAAATCCTCTTTTTTCATATCATGAATGAATCGCTACATGCTGCCGCATGCATTTCCTAGCGCTCTCTCGCTTTTGTACTGATATTTGGTTCGAACTTCATTTTTGAATTCTTCCCAATCTGTTATGTCAGAAAGTCTATCAGCATCACTCCACCCGATGCCAACAACGTCTTCTTTGAAGGTTGTTCTTTCGTAGCCTTTCACTCGAAGAACAAAAGCTTGGTCACTCATATTGATTCTCCGGTCATGTGGTATCAAAGTAAGAAATATCCTTACTGGATTTTACCGCTTTCGCAAACGGGTCAGCAAACAGCGATATTTTTGTAATGAGGCCACAATGCGCGTGAATTCACATGGCAAATTCAAGGCATCGCCGATGCTACGGCCCCAGTGTGCCGATAGGGATTACGTTGATGCCGTCGAGGCGGCGGTAGCCGTAGCCGCGTTCGACGATGACGCCAAGAGCGGCGGGTTTGCCGCAACGGCTGGTATCGACGCGATCCACGAATTTCAGCAAAGAATTCGCCGCCTCATCTATTCGACCGAATCCAAGCTTGATTTCGAATGCCGCCCAGCGGTCGGGGCCCGCTTCGACAACGGCATCGACTTCAAGGCCTGTGTTGTCGCGATAATGACATACGCGAGCGCCCATTGCCTGCGCGTAGACCCGCAGATCTCGAATCACCAATGATTCGAAAAGAAATCCGAACAACTCAAAGTCCTTGAGAAGGTGCTCCGGCTCGGCATCGAGCGCGGCCATCGCGATGGATGGGTCCACGAAATGCCGTTTTTGAGATTGCCGCAGTCGGGACTTGGAACGGAGATGCACCGCCCATGGCGGTTGGTCTTCCACTACCATCAGACGTTCGAGAGCGGAAAGGTAGTCGCGCGCAGTGTGACCCGTCATCGGCGATTGGTCCGGGCCGGCGACATCACTGGCAATTGTTGCGAGGGATGCGCAGGTAGCCACGTTTCGTGCCAATGATCGCAAGAATCGCCGGATTCTGTCTGGATCGCGCAGCACTCCATCGATGGCCCGCAGATCGGCGCGGCAGATGTCATCGACATAGCTTCGGTTCATCTGAATCGCGTCCATTGAGGGAATGCCGATATGTCCAGGCCAGCCGCCGACGGAAATTAACTCAGACAGGCGCCGTACCGGCATGTCAGTCACAGAAGCACGGGCGGGAACGCTGCTAAGCAATTCCTTGAAAGAAACCTGGCCCGTACTGTGACCAAGCTCGAACAGCGACATGGGACGCAGGCGCAGTCGGACAATGCGGCCGGCGCCGCTGTGACGCGTAGAGTCGTCTGCCGGGACCGCCGAGCCGGTAAGGATGAAATGGCCTTTGCCGGCACGTTCGTCCACTGCCCGGCGAACGTGATCCCAGATCACCGGAGCGGTTTGCCATTCGTCGATCAGTCGGGGAGTCGCGCCATCGAGAATCAAGGCGGGGTCTACGGCAATCATGCCTTGCGCGGACTGGTCCACATCCAGCAAGACTTCGCTCGCGGCCCGCCTGCGTGCGGCCGCGGTTTTACCGCAGGCGCGAGCGCCTTCGATCAGAACCGCCCCGGCTGCACCCAGGCGCATATTGAGCTCTTCATCAGCCACGCGCGGGCGGTAAGGACCTTTGCCCAGAGCTGACCTTTCCCCGGTCGGCTTTGCTTGGTGTCCTATTGCGTTATTTTCCATACAACATGCTGTATTTAATGCACTCTAGGAGCCTGCGCCGCGGGAATTCGCGAAAGCGAAAATTCGCTATCGCCACACCCCTGGCTGATCGATTGAGGCGAATATTGCTGGATAGGCAACGAAATCGAGCGGCCGGGGGCGCGGATGAGAGCGGATTTGCAGCCGTGAATTCCTACGACGCAGGCTCCTAGGTTCTTCAATGAGGAGATGTTAATTGGGCATAAACATATTTGCAATGATTTTGTAGACATGTTTTCAACGAATTTGCAAACATATTTGCAAAGAAAATGAAGGCAGATATGCAATATTGCGAGAGTGGTGAAGCCAGCGCTCAGGTCTGGAGTCGAATTGCCAGTTCAGGGCGCGATCTGCGGCCAGGGGGCGGCGGCTTCGAGTTGCTTCGCGAGTTGCAGCAGCAGCAGGTCGGCGCCCCAGGCGGCGGTGAACATCACGCCGACGGGCAGGCCTTCGCCGGTGCGGTGCAGAGGCATCGACATCGACGGCTGGCCGGTGCCGTTATAAACCGCGGTGAAGCCGCTGTATTGGCGGAAGCGCTTGACGTATTCGCGCTGGTCCTCACTGTCCATGTCGAGCCAGCCCAGCTTCGCCGTGGTTTTGGCAAGTACCGGTGAGATGATCACGTCCACCTGCTCGTGTACTGCGGCCATCTGTTTTTCTGCCATGCGCAGGAGGTCTCGCGCGGCGAGATATTCCACGGCCGGAATTTCAGCCCCGCGCCCGGCCATGAAGCGGGTCGAACGTTCCACCGGCGCTTCTTCGAGGCCGATCTGGTAAAAGCGCAGACCACGTTCGATCGAACGCCAGGTATGTACGCATACGAGTTGTCCCATGGCCGCATTGAGGGACTCGTAATCGAGTGGATGATTGAAGGGCTCCACGACATGGCCAAGCGATTCGCAATGCGCGGCGGCAGCCCGCACGGCTGCGACGCATTCGCTGTCGAGCGCCTCGCCCGTGGGATGGGTGTCCTGTATGCCGATGCGCAGGCGTGGGCAGGACTCATCGAGCGCCGAGAGGAAAGAAGCGGGAAACTCGGGCCGCGCGAACAGGTTCTGTCCGGCCGGCAGCGTGATCAGATCGAGAAACGCGGCGCTGTCGCGCACGCCTCTCGAAACGACGTGCTCCACCGCCATGCCGCTCCAGTTTTCGGACAGCACCGTGCCCGCCTGGGTCAGCCCGCGGCTCGGCTTGAGGCCGAACAATCCGCAGCAACTGGCCGGAATCCGGATCGAACCGCCGCCGTCGGAAGCCTGGGCAACGGGCACGATGCCGGCCGCCACCGCCGCCGCGGCGCCGCCGCTCGAGCCCCCGGTGGAGAAATCGGTGTGCCAGGGATTGCGGGTCGGCCCGGTGGCGACGGGTTCGGTGGTCAGGGTCAGGCCGAATTCCGGCGTGTTGGTCTTGCCGAGAATCGTCAGGCCGGCGGCTTGGTAGAGTTGCACGCCGGGCGATGAGGACTTCGCCGTGTAATTCCTGAAAAGTTCGCTGCCGTAACTTGTACGGGTTCCTTTCAGGTCGCTGAGATCCTTGAGCAGGAAGGGAATTCCGGCCAGGGATCCCGGCGGCTCGGGCGCCTCGTCCAGCGTCCCGGCGTGTTCGAGTCCCTGCTCGTACAAGGGCAGATTGATGGCATTCAGGGCGGGGTTGCATTGTTCGGCCCGCGCGATGGCGCGCTCGTTCAATTCAATCCGGCTGAAATCGCCGCGTTCCAGTCCTTGCGCCATGGCAAGCGCGTCCATGGCGAGATAATCGTTTTCGCTTAACAAGGCGGTTCTCCTTCTGCTATTCGAATCGGCGGCCGGTATACCAGCCGGCCCGTTGGACGTGTTGCGGCACTTTCTCCACGACGTCGAGCACGAGTGCGAACAGCGCCATGCGCACGAGCACGCCGTTGTCGGTCTGCCTGAAGATGGCGAGGTTCGGATGCTGATTCAGATCCTCGTCGAGTTCGTTGGCTTCGGCGCGGGTGTCCCGCGGCAGCGGGTGCATGATTACGGTATTGGGCTGGCAATGCCGCGTGTAGATCGCCTGGTTGAGCCGGAAGCGGCCCCGGTAGACGTCGGCTTCGAGCCGGCTGGCGAAGCGTTCTTCCTGGATGCGGGTGAGATAGACGGTGTCGTTGTCGTGCAGCCCCTTTGCCATGTCCTCGGTCTGGCTCACCTTGTGGCCCGCCGCGCGCAGGTCGGCGACGATCTCGGGAGGCATGCGCAATTGCTTCGGCGAGATCAGGTTGAAGCTGATGTTGTCGTACAACTGCAGCAAACGCGAAAGCGAATGCACCGTGCGGCCGTGTTTCAGATCGCCGACCATGCCGATATGCATGCCGTCGATGCCGCGTTGCCCGGACTGAAGTTCCTTGCGGATTGTATAGAGGTCAAGCAGGGCCTGGGACGGATGTTCGTTGATGCCGTCGCCGCCGTTGATCACCGGTACGCGGCTCGCTGCCGCGAACTCGGCCACCGAACCGGCCCGGGGGTGGCGCATGACGATGACGTCGCTGTAACCGCTGATGACTCGCGCCGTATCGTAAAGCGACTCACCCTTGGTGATCGAGGATGCCCCGATTTCGGCGGTTTCCCGCACGTGCCCGCCGAGCATGTTGAAGGCGCAGCCGAAGCTTACCCTGGTGCGGGTGCTCGGTTCGAAGAACATGTTGCCGAGGATGGCGCCGTCGAGCGCTTTGCTCACTTGTTTTCGCTGCGCGAAAGGCTCCATACTGTCGGCCACGTCGAAAATCCGCTCGACATCCGACCGCTGGAACTGTTGTACGCTGATGATATGGGCGCCGCGAAAATCCATGGAAATCTTCCGGAAAACAGGCCGGCAGGCTGTTTCCGGCTGTTCGAATACTACAACATATCGCCAGACATGAGCATCGAACGAGGATACGTGAAACACGCGGTCCCGAGTCGCCATCCGGCGGCAACGGATCGAAGCCGCAATCTCCGAACCGACACCACGGCGCGATGACCGACAACTCGATCTATTGGTACGACTTTGAGAGTTTTGGCAGCGATGCGCGCCGGGGCCGGGCGTCGCAGTTTGCCGGGTTGCGAACCGATGAGAACCTCAAGCCCCTGGGTGAGCCACTCGTGCTTTATTGCCGGCCCGCGCCGGATTTCCTGCCGGATCCCATGGCCTGCCTGATTACCGGCATCACGCCGCAGACCGCGCTGGAAAAGGGCGTGGGCGAGGCTGAATTCATTGGCCGCATCCGCGAGGAATTCAGCAAGCCGGGAACCTGTGTCGCCGGCTACAACAACATCCGCTTCGACGACGAACTCACCCGGCAGTTGCTCTACCGCAATTTCTTCGACGCCTACGAGCACGAGTGGCGCAATGGCAATTCTCGCTGGGACATTATCGATATGGGCAGGCTTTGCGCCGCCACCCGGCCCGAAGGCGTCAACTGGCCGAAAACCGAAGAAGGCGCGGTAACTTTCGCTCTCGAATCGCTATGCGCGGCCAATGGACTGGAACACGAACACGCCCACGACGCCCTGTCGGACGTCAAGGCGACCATCGCCTTCGCGGCGCTGATCCGGGAACGGCAGCCGCGCCTGTTTGACCATGTCTACCGGTTGCGCCACAAATCCCGGGTTGCCGCCGAAATGAATCTGTCCAGCCACAAGCCGGTGTTGCATGTATCCGGCAGATACCCGGCGCGGCAGGGCTGCCTCGCGCTGGTGATTCCCCTGGGCGCGCATCCGGTGAACAGCAATGGCGTGGTGGCGTACGATTTGCGCGTTGACCCCAGGCAGTGGGCGGAACTGAGCCCGGAACAACTTGGCGAGCGCCTGTTTGCGCCCCGGGACCAGGACAGAGGCGAGCGGCTGCCGTTAAAAGTCATCAGCCGCAATCATTGTCCGGTGGTGACCTCCCCGGCGGTGCTGCCGGCCGAGCGGGCGGCGGAGTTTGGCATCGATCACGACGCCTGCCGCGAACATTGGGAATTTCTCGCCGCCAGGCCGGAATTGATGGAGCGGTTTTGCCAGTTGTATCAGGGGGATGGTTTCCGCAGCCGGGAAGAAGACCCGGACTTCATGATTTACAGCGGCTTTTTCAGCGACAGCGACCGGACCCTCATGGAAACCCTGCGCGATATAGAGCCCGGTGACCTGGGCCGGATGGACCTGCCGTTCCGCGACCCGCGCCTGCCGGAAATGCTGTTCCGCTACCGGGCGCGCAATTATCCCGAAACGCTCTCCGCGGACGAGACCGGCAAATGGGGGGATTTTCGCCGTGAGCGGCTGAATGATCCGAAAGCCCTGGCGGACTACGAGCGGTCCCTGGCGCAGGCCGAATCCGGCGAGTTTCCCAACCGTGATGCGATCCTTGGCGAAGTAACCAGCTACGTGGCCGATATTCGCGCCGCGGTTGCATAGCCCGCCGCAAGCGCCATACTATTTCCGCTTCCGGGATTGATGCCCCCGTCCTCCCCATGGAATCAACACAAACCGATAGCGGGAAGCAGCAGGACCCGTTTTCCGCCATCCGGCCCTACCGCGATCACGAGATCCGGCCGGTGCTGGATCGTCTGCTGCAAGATCGGGAATTTCTCGACACCATGGCGGCCTTCCACAGTCCCCGTCTCTCCCGTTGGCTGCCCGGATTGCTGCGTACCCTGGTCACCCGCCGCCTGCGCAGTTTCATCGATCCGGTATGCGATGTGGACAGCATGCAGCGGGTGGTCGCGGTGTATATGGAACGCACAGTCTCTTCCGCGACCCGGGGCCTGAGCCAACAGGGCCTGGAAAAGCTCGACCCGGCGAAGTCCTATCTGTTTCTGAGCAATCATCGCGATATCGTCATGGACCCGGCATTCACCAATCTGCTGTTGCATCGCGCCGGGTTCACCACCTTGCAGATCGGCGTGGGCGATAATCTGCTCAAACGGCCCTGGGTTGCCGACCTCATGCGGGCGAACAAGAGCTTTATCGTGCATCGCTCGCTAAAGGGACGCGAGCGGCTGTTGGCGCTGAAACTGTTATCGGAGTACATCCATCACTGCGTGGCCGGCGGCGAGAATGTGTGGCTCGCCCAGCGCGAAGGGCGCGCCAAGAATGGTATCGACCGCACCGATCCGGCGCTGCTCAAGATGCTCGCCATGGGCGCCAGAAGACTGCCCCTGAGCGGAAGTCTGGCCCGGTTGCATATTGTTCCCGTGGCGATTTCCTATGAGTTCGATCCCTGCGACGCCCTGAAAGCCCGGGAACTGCGGGAAGTGGAAACCACGGGCGGATTCACCCGCACCGAAGCCGGCGACCTGCACAGCATCGCCGCCGGCATGACCGGCTTCAAGGGCAGGGTGCATGTGACTTTCGGCGAAGAATTGCCTTGCGGATCCGATGACGCGGAAGAAGTGGCAGCGGTCGTGGACCGGCAGATCATCCACAATTACCGGCTTCATCCGACCAACTACCGGGCACTGGAAATCCTGCTGCGGGAAGGTGAGGCGCTGGCGCCGGAATTGGCGGAAGTTGCAGGGGGGCGCCATGGGGATATCCACTCCCGGGAACGCTTCGACCGGCGTCTGGCCAGGGTGGATCCGAACCTGCGCAAAATCTGGCTTTACGGCTACGCCAATCCCGTGATCAGCCGCTTCGCGAAAGGGGCGGGCGTGAACTGAGCCGCTGGCGCAGCTTTTGCAGCCGCTGGCCGAGCGACTTGCGGGCTTCGGGGCTCAGGGGGCCGGAACAGGCGAGGGCGATTTCCGCATCCCGCAGGCTGGCCGCGAGCTGCTTGTTGTCCGGGCCGCGTTTGCCAAAGCCGCTGGTGAGTTGCTGCAACTGCAATTCCATGCGCAGGGACTGGTCTTCCCGCGGCGAATTGAGTCCGGCGTCGATTTCGAACCGGACCAGCGCCTGGCGCTGCCGCCGCTCGCAGGCTTCGGCCTGGGAGCCGAGTTCGGTCAATGAGCCGGCGGCAAGCAGCGCCTGGAGGCGGTCGGCGAGCGCCTTCCCACAGGAATCATCAGTTGCGGGCAATTGCTCCCATTGCGCGGTTTCGATGGCCTGATGCAACTCGCTGAAGCGCTCGGCGTTGCCGGCGCTGAACAGGCTGGCTTCGATTTTTTCCAGAAAACCGGCGCGGGGCCCAAGTCCGGCAAGCCTTTCATCATGGCGCCTCTCCGCCGGCGGTCTGGCAAGTTCCCGGCGTTTTTCCCGCGCCTCCCGCTGCTGCCTGAAAACTCCGTCGCAGGCTTTCTGGAATGATTCCCGCAGGCGTTTTTCCTCGCGAAAGTCCGCTGGCCCGATTTTTTTCCATTCGGACTGCAGCCGCTTCGCCGCATTGGCCGCAGCCGACTCGTCATCCTGCCCGGCAAGTTGCTGCGCCTGCTCGAGCAGGGAGCGCTTGCGCTGCGCATTTTTTGCCACGGCTTCCTTGCGCAGGCTGGTGAGCTGCTTCAGGGTCGCGTAATAGCGTTTCTGCAACGGCTTGATCTTTGACTGTTCCACCGGGGCATGCCGCTTCCAGGACGCATTGCACTCGGCTATCAACTGGTTCAGTTTGAGAATGTGAACCGGCTGGTCGCCGAGTTCGGCAAGTTTCTGTTCAAGTCGCTCACAAAGTTCCCCGCGAACTTCCAGATTTTGCGCCATGAGTTGCTTGCGTTCACGAAAATACGCCTTGCAGGGTGCATGAGCCTGATCGGACAGTTTCTTGAATTCGCGCCAGAGCTTTTCATTCTGCTCGGACCTGCCCAGGGTTTTCCACTGGTCGTGCATGAGTTGAATCTGCTTGCCCAGGTCGCGGGGCGCGAGCCCCGCCTCGGGCAACGCTTTCATTTCGGCAATCAGTTCCTGCTTTTTTTGCGTGGCGGCGTAGCTGCGCCATTTGCGGAGTTCCAGCACCTGTCCCTTGCTGGCGTTGGCTTCCTTCTGCATGGCAACACGCAGCTTGCCCGTGCATTGCTGAATATTGCCCTGGATGCGGTCCCACAGCGCCAGGGCGTCTTTGGACTGGCCGGTTTCCAGCGCTTCGGTCAGTTTCCCGAGCTGCTCCCGCAGCCGTTCCCTCAATTGCCGCTGAAACTGTTGGTTTTTTTCCAGCAGTTGCCGCAGGGATTGCCAGTGCTCGTTGTCCGGGTCCGGCCTGCCGGCTCTTTCGAAGCTGCGCCGCAGATTGGCGAGCTCCTGGCTCTGCTTGTGGCTGATTTTAGCCAGTTTTCCGATCAACTCGGGTGGGAAATCGGCAGCGGCAACTGCCTCGCCGGGTCCGGAATCGGCGGAATCCGGCTGTGCGGCTATGGATTCTGATTCGGTAGTTTCGGTCGCCTGCATGGCTCTGCCCGTGGTCAGCTTTGGCGAACGGTGGCCAGTGTAACAGAACCGCAAGCTTGCGGCGTATGCGTTCAGCCGGGGTCGGAGCCTGCGGCGCAGGCTCCTCGCCTTCTTTCCGTCATTCTGCGACTGCGCTTCGCTTCGCGCGGAATGACGGGAATGAGGATTATCGGGGCGCGGTGCTATACTTTTCCGTCGCTTTTCTGATCGGGGCAGCAGCAGGCCCGTGGACTCCCTCAAACAACAGATTCAGTCGGAGTACCGGCGGATTCTTGCCGCCCGGAATTTTCGCCCGCGGTCCGGGCAGCGGCGAATGATCGCTGAAATTTTCAATACCCTTTCCCGGCAAGGCGAAGAGGGCGGGGGGGCCATCTGCGTGGTGGAAGCCGGCACCGGCACCGGCAAGACCCTGGCCTATCTGCTCGGCGCCCTGCCGCTGGCCATGGAGTCCGAACGCAAGCTGATTGTCGCAACGGCGACCATCTCCCTCCAGGAGCAGCTCGTCCACAAGGATATTCCGCAACTGCTGGAATCCTCTGACCTGCGCTTCCACTTTGCCCTGGCCAAGGGGAGGGGACGCTATCTGTGCCGCCTGAAACTGGAAAATCTGCTTCACGGCGACGACAGCCGCGCCGCCCTGCGGGATCTGTTCGCGGAAAACCCGCCGGATGCCGCCAGCGCCGATCTCGAACTCTGGGAAGAAATGCGGCGGGAACTGGAAAACGGGCATTGGCGAGGCGACCGGGATGAATGGCGCGAACCCCTGGCCAATGACCGCTGGTTTCCCCTCGCCGCCCAGCGCGGCGAGTGTTCCGGGCCGCGCTGCCGGCTATACCGCAAATGCTGCTTCTACAACGCCAGATTCGATCTCGACAAGGCCGACTGTATTGTCGCCAACCAGGACCTGGTGCTGACCGACCTGGCCCTTGGCGGCGGCGTGGTGCTGCCGGCGCCGGAAAAAAGCATTTACGTATTCGATGAAGCCCACCACCTGCCGGAAAAAAGCAATCGCCATTTTGCCCACAGTATCCGCGTCAAGGCGGAAAGCGCATGGCTGGAACGCAGCGAAAAAATATTGGGGAAAATGCGGGATCAACAGGTCTTGGAAAACCATGATGTCGAAGAATTAAAAAAGTTGCTGGCGGAACTGGGTAATCGACTGCGAATGGCGTACTTGCTGCTGCGGGAATTGAGGCGCAGCGAAGGCGACAGTTATCGCGACCGTATTACCCAAAGCTTTCCCCGGGGTGAGGCCCCTGGGGAGTTGCGCGAGCTGGCCGGTGGTCTCGCGGCATTGTTCGGCGAACTCGAAAACGGGCTCGACCGGCTCCGGGAGCATTTTCGGCAACAGCTTGAAGATGAGGGCGACACGGACGCGGAGAAGGCGGAAACCTGGTTTCCCGCCGTTGGCAGGCTGCTCGACCGCGCCATGACCAACCGCGCCCTGTGGGAAAGCTACGCTTGCGCGGATGAAAGCGGCAAGGCGCCCCGGGCGCGATGGCTCGGTTTCGACCGGGAGCGGGAAAATGCGGAAGCGGATATCGGAATTTCCTCGAGCCCCGTGCTGGCGGCGGACAATCTGGAAAAAAATCTCTGGCAACGCTGCGCCGGCGCGGTGCTGACCTCGGCGACCTTGTCGGCCCTGGGTGAGTTCGCCATGCTGCGGATGCGCGCGGGCCTGCCCGAACACACGAGTTTTCTGAGCATTCCAAGCCCCTTTCCCTTTGCCGAGGCGGCGAGTCTGGAAGTGCCAAAAATGGGCTGCGAGCCTTCCGAGCAGCAGCGGCACACCGACTGCATCATTCGTTCCCTGCCGCGCATGCTCGATGCGGACGGCGGCGCCCTGGTGCTGTTTTCCAGCCGCATGCAGATGCGCGAGGTGCTCGATGGCCTGCCGGAAGAATGGCGCCGGCGGGTGCTGTGCCAGGATGATCACCAGAAATATGATCTGCTGCGCAGGCACCGGAAGCGGATCGACAAGGGCAGGGCCAGCGTGATTTTCGGCCTTGCCAGCTTTGCCGAGGGCGTGGACCTGCCGGGAAAGTACCTGGACCATGTCGTGATCGCGAAAATCCCTTTTTCAGTGCCCACGGATCCGGTGGAAGCCACCCTGGCACAATGGTTTGAAAGCGAACAGCGCAATCCTTTCATGGAGTTGTCGCTGCCCCAGGCGGTGTTCCGGCTGAAACAGGCCTGCGGCAGGCTGTTGCGCAGCGAAACCGACCGCGGGCGCATAACCCTGTTCGACGAGCGCCTGGTGCGCAAGTTCTACGGCAAGCGAATTCTCGATTCGCTGCCGCCCTATCGGCGCGAACTGCTGCAGCGGGATGTTTCGCTTCAGGAGCCTGCGGCGCAGGCTCCCAAGTCTACTTCTTGCGAGTGAAGTACCAGCCCGCGGCAAGCCCGACCAGGCCGAATAGCGCCATGGACAGCAGCACATTGCCGAGGAAGCGGCCAAGCCCGAGGCCGACGATCACGCCAATGGTCAGGCAAAGCGCGATGGTGCCCTGGCTCGCCTGCTTTCTGGATTTTCTGGACATCGGAAGCTAACGGCAAACTCAGTTGATTCTGCGGACAGAATATATCAGACGCCCGGAAGAGGTAAGGCCCAAGGGGTCGATGGCGGTGGTTCCGATACGGTCGGCGGTGGCCATGCCTTCGACTATCCGTCCGATCACGGTGTACTTGCCGTCGAGGCGGGGAGCATCGGCCAGGAGGATGAAGAACTCCGGGCCGTTGTCGCCGGGTCCGCGGTTGGCCAGGGCGAGTATGCCCCGGCGCAGGGCTCGCGTCGCGGTTTCGTTCCGGTAGCGGTAGCCGAGTTGGACGTAGGCGTCCTGCAGGCTCATTTCCGTCAGGGCGGAGAGGATTTCATCCTGGCGCGAGGCGACTTCGGCATTGCCGGCGATGCCCAGCCGGCGGTACAGCGGACGCAGCAGGATTTCGTCGAGGTCGTCCTTGTCGCGAATGCCGAGCAGGGGATTGAATCCGCCGTTGTCAAACAGCACGGCCTGCTCGTCAAGGCCGAGGGATGCGGCGTTGATTTCATCATCCAGGGTAGTGAATTCCCTGCCGCCCCCGTGCAATGCGGGGCTGCCCGCCTGAATCAGCAAGCCGGGAATCACCCGGTGAAAACGCATGCCGTCGTAATAACCCCGGGCACCGGGAATCGTTCCGGGCGGGGAGGCTTCCCGGGGTTCCATCAGGGAAAGGAAGTTCGCCACATTGGCCGGCGCTTCGCTGGCAAGCAGTTCAACATGGATGGGACCGGTCTCGGTATTGATCAGCACCAGGGGGTTGGCCGGATTCTCCATGGCCGCCGCGGCGGAAACCGCATCGGCGGTTACGCCGGCCGGCAAGAGCAGGAATACAAAAGGAATCAGAAGGCGCATGGCGGCTCCGGCATCCCGGACATTGTAGCGAAACCCGGCGGCAACCACAGTACGGCGCAATTTGGTCTTGTATCCCGTCATACTGCGCTTCGCTTCGCGCAGAATGACGGGGTGGGGGCTTTGCTTCACCCGGAATGACGGGGTGCGGTGAAGTCTCACTTTGCCATGGATGACGATGAGAAGGATGGCTGCGCCAGGATGAGAATGATTGGGCTCATGATGCCGGCTGCTGGAATCGGCGCAGGTCTTCCGGAGTATCGATGTCCTGCAGGATGGCGGGGTCCTCCACTGTGATTTCGCGCAGGAAATGTTTGTTGGTCTCGATAATGCGGCGGCCTCCGGTCTCGCTATCGAGTCTGGCCAGATCCGGGAAGAAGTGGCTGCCGAAGCCCACGGGATTGCCGCGGCGGTCGTTATGGCGGGGAATGAGGATTCGGTCGGGGGCGAGTTGCCCGGCAAGCAGGGCGTAGGTTTGGGGCTGAATGAAGGGCATGTCGGCGAGGCAGACCAGGCAGCCGTCCCAGTCGGACAGACGGGAAACGCCGAATGCGAGGCTGGCGCCCATGCCCTGTTCCGCTCCATCGAACCGCGCCAATGATCGATTCCCTGGCTCCCAATCATCCAGCGCGCCGGGGCGCGACACGATCAGGATATGGTCAAGGGCGGTTTCAAGGTTTGCCAGGGTATGTTCGATGAGCGGTCTGCCGTCTGGCATTCCGGCGGCAAGCTTGCGACTGCCGAAGCGGCGGCTGAAACCCGCCGCCAGTAGTAAAGCGCCAACTTTGTATGGCATCAATGGATCGGCACACCAGGTATTCTCTGGAAAACTCCATCCGTGGAGTCTTTCATTATCGCAAAAAAAAGCGTGGTTTTGTTTTGCTCACGAAACTCTGACTTAATCAGGCCCTAATGCAGGACCCGGCTCTGGCGACGGGGAGTTTTCGGGCGCCGGGTGCCGATTTCGAATGCCTCCGGGGCAGACCCGGCGGGGCGGGAAACCCGGGTTTCCCCGGTATTTCCGCTTTCTGGTCCAGACGCATACGGCTCAAGCGATTGCCTGTTTTGCTCATACTGGCGCAGTTGCCGGCTCATCTGCCTTCTCAGCCGGGAGATCACCCGGGACATGACATCGATGGTCTGGCTGAGCTGATCCAGCGTCTGCAGGGTCTGCTCCGGGTCGAGTACCGCTCGTTTGCCCTTGCTCATGCCCCGATCAATCCCAGCTCAGGGCGCCGCCGGTCTGGTACTCGATCACCCGGGTTTCGAAAAAGTTCTTTTCCTTGCGCAGGTCCATGATTTCGGACATCCAGGGAAAGGGATTGCCCACGCCGCGGAACTGTTCTTTCAGGCCGATCTGCACCAGGCGCCGGTTGGCGATGAATTGCAGATACTCCTCCATCATGGCGGCGTTCATGCCGAGAATACCCCGGGGCATGGTGTCCCTGGCGTATTCGATTTCAAGTTGAGTCGCCTGGAGGATCATCTGGGTGGCTTCCTCGCGCATGCTCTCGGTCCACAAATGGGGGTTTTCCAGCTTGATCTGATTGATCATGTCGATGCCGAAATTCAGATGCATCGACTCGTCCCGCAGAATGTACTGGAACTGCTCCGAAGTGCCCGTCATCTTGTTGCGGCGGCCCATGGAAAGAATCTGGGTAAAGCCGCAATAGAAAAAGATGCCTTCCAGGCAGCAATAGAAAGCGATGAGGTTTTTCAGCAGTTCCTGGTCGCTTGCCACGGTGCCGGTGCGGAACTGCGGGTCCGACAGGGCCTGGGTGTACATCAGGCCCCAGGAGGCCTTTTTCGCCACCGAGGGTACCTCGTGGTACATGTTGAAAATCTCGCCCTCGTCCATGCCCAGCGACTCGATGCAGTACTGATAGGCATGGGTGTGAATCGCTTCCTCAAAAGCCTGGCGCAGGATGTACTGGCGACATTCGGGGTTGGTAATGAGCCGGTAGATCGCCAGCACCAGGTTGTTGGCCACCAGCGAGTCGGCGGTGGAGAAGAATCCCAGGTTGCGCTTGACGATGAGGCGCTCGTCGGCGGTGAGACCGGTGGGATTTTTCCACAGGGCGATATCCGCATTCATGTTGATTTCCTGGGGCATCCAGTGGTTGGCGCAGCCATCGAGGTACTTTTGCCAGGCCCAGTCGTACTTGAAGGGGACCAGCTGATTGAGATCGGCCCGGCAATTGATCATGCGCTTGTCGTCCACGGCCACCCGGGAGGCGGCGCCTTCGAGTTCCTGCAGGCCGGCGCTGACATCGAGATCTTCCAGATCGCGGATGGCCTGCTCCAGGGCGTCGTCATTGCTGCTGCGGGTTGCCGCGTCGAGTTCCGACGGCTGTGGCTCGACCGCGGCCCGCGGTTCCGGCACAGATGATTCCGGGGCCGGTTCCGGCGACAATTCCGATATGGGCGGCTTGACCGCCGCCGCCTTTTCCTCGTGATTGAATTCTTCCCAGGACAGCATGTTTACTCCTCCATTCAACTGTTCGTGAGCTTCGTCCCCGCCCTATTGGCAGGACTCGCAATCCGGGTCGTCCAGCGAACACGCCGTTGGCGTTTCGGCGGGGCCGCTGGCGACCTTGTTGAGACTGTTGTCGGCGACGGTGGACTTCTCTGTGCTTGTGGCCGCCAGCGCCCGCAGGTAGTAGGTGGTTTTCAGGCCCCGCAGCCAGGCCATGCGGTAGGTGATGTCAAGTTTCCTGCCGCTGGCGTTGGCGATGTACAGGTTGAGCGACTGGGCCTGGTCGATCCACTTCTGGCGGCGGCTGGCGGCGTCCACGAGCCAGCGCGGCTCGATCTCGAAGGCGGTGGCGTACACCTGCTTGATCTCCTCGGGAATCCGGTCGATCTTGCGCACGCTGCCTTCGTAGTATTTCAGGTCATTCACCATGACGCCGTCCCACAGGTCGAGACGCTTCAGGTCCCGCACCAGCCAGGGGTTGACCACGGTGAACTCGCCGGAAAGATTCGATTTGACGTAGAGGTTCTGGTAAGTCGGTTCGATGGACTGGGAAACGCCGCAAATATTGGCGATGGTGGCCGTGGGCGCAATCGCCAGCACATTGGAGTTGCGCATGCCGGTTTGTCCGATGCGCTCGCGCAGGCTGTCCCAATCCAGCCGCTGGCTGAAATCGGCGTCGAGGAATTCGGCGCCCCGCTCTTCCCGCAGCAGGCCCAGGGAATCAATGGGCAGTATCCCCCGGTCCCAGAGCGAGCCTTCGTAGGATTCGTAGCGGCCCCGCTCCTGGGCGAGCAGGGTGGAGGCGTGAATCGCCTGGTAGCTGATCATCTCCATGGCGGTGTCGGCGAATTCCACCGCCGCCTCCGAGCCATAGGCGATGCGCTGCCTGTATAGCGCGTCCTGGAACCCCATGATTCCCATGCCCACCGGGCGGTGGCTCAGGTTGGAATTGCGCGCCTGTTCCACCGAGTAGTAGTTGATGTCGATGACATTGTCGAGCATGCGCACGGCGGTGGTGACGGTGCCGCCGAGCTTGTCGGCGTCGAGGCCGTTTTCATCCACGTGATTGACCAGGTTCACCGAGCCCAGATTGCAGACCGCGATCTCGTCCGCCGAGGTGTTCAGGGTGATCTCGGTGCAAAGATTGGACGAATGCACCGTGCCCACGTGCTGCTGGGGTGAGCGGATATTGCAACTGTCCTTGAAGGTCATCCACGGATGGCCGGTTTCGAACAGCATTGACAGCATCTTGCGCCAGAGATCCGCGGCCTTGACGGTCTTGTGGATTTCCATTTCGCCGGCTTCGGCCCTGCGTTCGTATTCGAGATAGGCCGCCTCGAACTCCCGACCGTACTTTTCGTGCAGATCGGGCACGTTGTTGGGCGAGAACAGGGTCCACTTTTCGTCATTGAACACGCGTTTCATGAACAGGTCGGGAATCCAGTTGGCGGTATTCATGTCATGGGCGCGGCGGCGGTCGTCGCCGGTGTTCTTGCGCAATTCAAGAAATTCCTCGATGTCGAGATGCCAGGTTTCCAGGTAGGCGCAGACCGCCCCCTTGCGCTTGCCGCCCTGGTTCACCGCCACGGCGGTGTCGTTGACCACCTTGAGGAAGGGCACCACGCCCTGGGATTTGCCGTTGGTGCCCTTGATGTGGGCGCCCATGGCGCGCACCGGGGTCCAGTCGTTGCCAAGGCCGCCGGCCCACTTGGACAGCATGGCATTGTCCTTGATGGCGGAATAGATGCCGTGCAGGTCGTCCGCCACGGTGGTCAGGAAGCACGAGGAAAGCTGGGGCTTGAGGGTGCCCGAGTTGAACAACTGCGGCGTCGAGACCATGTAGTCGAAACTGGAAATCAGATTGTAGAACTCGATGGCCCGGGCTTCCCGGTCGTCCTCGCGCACCGCAAGCCCCATGGCCACCCGCATGAAGAACACCTGGGGCAGTTCGAAACGGATTTCCCCGCTGTGGATGAAGTAGCGGTCATAGAGCGTTTGCAGGCCGAGATAGGTGAACTGCAGGTCCCGCTCGGCCTTCAGCGCCTGGCCGAGCCGCCGCAGGTCGAACTCGGCCAACTCCGGCGCGAGCAGGCCGAGTTCCACGCCCTTGTCGATGTAGGCGTTGAGGGCGGCGGGGTAGCGGAAGTGCATCTCCGCCTGGGTGGCGCTGTCGGCTACGCCGAGAAAGCCGAGGGCTTCCGAGCGCACGGCGTCGAGCAGCAGCCGCGCGGTGACAAAGGAATAGTTGGGGTCCTTCTCCACCATGGCCCGGGCGGTTATCACGAGTGAGGTGCGCAGGTCGTCGATTTTCACGCCGGGATACAGATTGCGCAGGGTTTCCTCGTAGATATGCCCGGCGGAAACATCGGTCAGGCCCTCGCAGGCCTCGTCAATGATGGTGCGCAGGCGGTCGGTGTCCAGCGGCGCGAGCTCGCCGTTTTCCATGGTGACCGAAATGCCCGGCATGTCCGGCTGTTCTTCCCTGCGTTGCCGCTCCCGGGCCCGGGAGCGTTCTTCCCGGTAGATCACATAACTGCGGGCGACCTTGTGCACGCCTTCGCGCATGAGCACGAGTTCGACCTGGTCCTGGATGTCCTCGATATGAATCGTGCCCCCGGAAGGCATGCGGCGGCTGAAGGTGGCGCTGATCCTGGCGGACATTTCCGCCACCAGTTCGTGAATCCGCGTCGAGCCCGCAGCCTGGGCGCCTTCCACGGCGAGATAGGCCTTGGTGATGGCCACCGCAATCTTGGACTGGTCATAGGGAACCACTGCGCCATTGCGCTTGATTACGCGCAACCGGCCCGGGGCCATGCTGCTCAGGGCGGCTTGCGCCAGGGCGCTGGCGTCTTCTTTCGGACCTTGTGGAGCCGCGGCCATACCGGGCTGGTCCGCCATGCGGGCTTGTTCAAGACTCACGTTCTGCTCCTTCAATGAACCACACCATATAGTGGTGTTTCGGCACCGAAAACCATATTTGCAGTATCTTCGTGTTCTACCGTCGGCAACCGCGGCTGTGGTTTGCCAGTTGCCGGCCAGTTATGGAATATCATCGCGGAACTGCCATTGAAACACCATATATTGATATTTACGGCTGATTAAACCACAACATGATGTAATTGCAAGGGGTAAGATGTGCGATTTTTTGGGAAATCCTGTGGAAAACGCAAATTGCGCGTTCCGGGGGCAGCACACTAGGGAAGCTCTGATTAAGTCAGAGCTTCCCTGCGGCACAGGGAAGTGCCGCCGAATTCGATGGCGTAAGCCATTGAATTCGTGAGCAAAACAAAACCACGCTTTTGTTTTGCGACAATGAAAAATTCCATGGATGGATTTGCCCTGACATATGCGAAGCAACATAATGCGTCGGAACATGTATTGTTCGGGCAAAAACCGATTTCGCCAGCGGGAGTGGGAGCGCGGGTGCCATATACCATTGTTGACGGAGTTCTCGGCGGCTGCGAGCAAATCGCCTCGCCCAATCGCAGTTCCCGGGGCGGGATCGAGGTTGAGTTGCTGGTGATTCACAACATCAGCTTGCCGGCGGGGGAATTCGGGACGGGATTCGTTGCGCAGTTGTTCACCAACCGCCTGCCGCCGGATGGCCATCCCTCCTTTGCGGAGATTGCAAGGTTGCGGGTGTCGAGCCACTTGTTCATAGACAGGGAAGGCGGAGTGATGCAATTCGTGCCATTCCACATGCAGGCCTGGCATGCGGGGCGGTCAAGCTTCCGGGGGCGGGAGCGCTGCAACGGGTTTTCCATCGGCATCGAGGTCGAAGGCACTGATTTTACACCCTTTACCGACGCCCAGTACGACGCGCTCAGCGGGATTACCGAGGCGCTGTTCCGCGCCTATCCGGGCTTGAATGTGGACCGGATTGCGGGGCATAGTGATATCGCGCCGGGCCGCAAGACCGATCCGGGGCCGTATTTCGACTGGCAGCGTTACCGGTCGGCGCTGGGGGCAGTCACCGGGAAAGACCAAACATGAAATTTCTTGTCATCCTGATCTGTCTGGCGCTGAACTACTTCTGGCTCAGGGACTACGACCGCTTCGACGACCGCTGGTTTTTCCGCTTTCGCGAAAACATCGAGTCCGCCGCCCGGCGCCTGGCGGGCAATGCCGCGGTGTGGCAGCCCGCGCTTGTGCTCATCTACGCCTTGCCACTGCTTGTGCTTTTCCTCGTGCTTGAACTGGCTGCCGGTCGCGGCTTCGGCCTGCCGACCATGCTGGTTCACATACTGGTGCTGCTGGTGGCGTTCGACCGTACCCAGCCCGGCAAACTGGCCCGGGAATTTCTCGCGACCTGGAGCGAAGGCGACCAAGAAGCCGCGGTCGGGTTTCTGCGGACCCACTTCCATTGCGCCCGGGAGCAGGAATTCGCCAGCAATGAGGAGGTCGCCTGGTTTTTTCGCAAGCGCCTGGTGCATCGCTCCTTCGAGCGGATGTTCGTGCAATTTTTCTGGTACCTCGCCGCAGGCCCCTTCGGCGTGCTGATCAGTTATGTCAGCTATCAGTTGCGCGACAGCCACGACACGGAAGCCCTCCCGCGCCTGGTGGAAACCGTTCACATGATCGTGCATTTGCTCGAATGGATTCCCCTGCGGCTCGTGGCTCTCAGCTTTTCCCTGGCCGGCAATTTCGTCCACTGCTTCGCCCAGTTGCGCAAATCCTTCTGGGAATTTGGCCGGGAAGTCGATAATGCCGGCCTGCTCTATGGTTTTGCCGGCTTCGCCCTGTTCGGCGGCATCCCCCGGGACGAAAGCGAAACCGGGACCGCCGGCCAGGATGCCGACAAATCCCGCCAGGCTCACGAAATCGAATCCCTGCAGGCCCTCCTCGAACGTTGCCAACTACTTTGGCTGGGCCTGCTGGCGCTGTTCACCATTCTCGGACCCGCGTTGTAGTATTGGCCCGATTTGGCTCATGTTTTCGCCGGATTATTGCCACATTTCGTGGCTTCTCCCCTGCAACTGCTTGAAATGAAACAGTTTGAAGGCTGGATTTCAGAAGCGGAATATACCGGCTAAATGTAATGAAATTACATAAAATGCAGAAAAAGAGTCATTCCCAGCTTCATTATTGCCCTCTGATGGGGTATAGTCTGCCCGTCTTGTAATATGCCTACAGAGGACCATGGATGGCCCGGCAGGTGGAGCGGAATGGGAATACTTCATGATTCAGGAGCATGACGCGAATCCGGAAGAAACCAGGGAATGGCTCGACGCATTGCGGGCCGTGACCGACGAATGGGGGAGCGACCGGGCAAACTATCTCATTCAGCAACTTTCCAACTGGCTTTCGATTCGCGATGGCAATGGCCACACGGCGACGCTCACCACCCCCTACCGCAACACCATCCCCCTCCAGGAAGAGGACCGCCTCCCAGGCGACCTGTTCATGGAGCGCCGCATCCGCGGCATCGTGCGCTGGAATGCCCTGGCCATGGTCATGCGCGCCAACATGCGCGATGGCAGCATCGGCGGTCATTTGTCCACCTTCGCCAGCGCCGCGACCCTCTATGAAGTCGGTTTCAATTACTTCTTCCGGGGCTCCACCGACAATCATCCCGGCGACCTGATCTATTATCAGGGCCATTCCTCACCGGGGATCTACGCCCGATCCTTCCTCGAGGGCCGCTTCAGCGAGGAACAACTCGACAATTTCCGCCGGGAAGTTGGCGGCAATGGCCTCTCTTCCTATCCCCATCCCTGGCTGATGCCCGATTACTGGCAGTTTCCCACGGTGTCCATGGGGCTTGGCCCGATCCAGGCGATTTATCAGGCCCATATCATCAAGTATCTGGACAGCCGGGGGCTGATCGAAGCCGGCGACCGCAAGATCTGGGCCTTTCTCGGCGACGGCGAAATGGATGAGCCCGAATCGCTGGGCGCCATCAGCAAGGCGGGCAGGGAGAAACTCGACAATCTCATTTTCGTCATCAACTGCAACCTGCAGCGGCTCGACGGCCCGGTGCGGGGCAATGGCAAGATCATCCAGGAACTGGAATCGGTTTTTCGCGGCGCCGGCTGGCAGGTCATCAAGGTAGTCTGGGGCCGCCACTGGGACGCATTGCTCCAGGCCGACCACAACGGCCTCCTGCAGCGGCGCATGGACGAAGTCGTCGATGGCGAGTTCCAGAATTACGCCAGCCGCGGCGGCGAATACACCAGAGAACATTTTTTCGGCAAGGACCCGCGCCTGCTGGAAATGGTCAGCCACCTGTCCGACGACGACATCATGAACCTCAACCGGGGCGGGCACGACCCATTCAAGGTCTACGCCGCCTATTCCCGGGCCGTGCAGACCAAAGGCAGGCCCACGGTGATTCTCGCCAAGACAGTGAAAGGCTACGCCTTCGGCGCCGCCGCCGAAGCCCAGAATGCCACTCATTCGGTAAAGAAACTCGATCTGGATTCCCTGCGCAAGTTCCGCGACCGCTTCGGTATCCCCATCAGCGATGAGGAACTCAAGAATGTGCCCTATTACCGCCCCGAGGAAAACAGCCCCGAACTCGCCTACACCCGCAAGATGCGCAAGGATCTCGGCGGCCCCGTGCCCCAGCGCAGAACCAAAGCCAGGGCGCTGGCGGTTCCCGGGCTTGAGATCTTCTCCACCCAGCTCAAGAGCAGCGGCAAGCGGGAACTGTCCACCACCATGGCTTTTGTCCGCATGTTGAGCGCTCTCTGCAAGGACAAGCGGATCGGCGAGCGCGTGGTGCCTATTATCCCCGACGAGGCGCGCACCTTCGGCATGGAAGGCATGTTCCGCCAGTTGGGGATTTATTCCTCGGTGGGCCAGCTTTACGACCCGGCGGATTCCCAGCAGGTGATGTTCTACCACGAGGACAAGAAGGGCCAGATGCTGGAGGAGGGCATTACCGAGGCAGGCTCCTTCTCGGCCTGGCTTGCCGCCGCAACCTCCTACAGCACCAATGATTTCCCCCTGATTCCCTTCTATATCTACTATTCCATGTTCGGCTTCCAGCGTGTGGGCGATCTGTGCTGGGCGGCGGGGGACAGCCAGGCGCGCGGCTTTCTCATCGGCGCGACCGCCGGTCGCACCACCCTCAATGGCGAGGGATTGCAGCATCAGGACGGCCACAGCCATCTGCTCGCCGGCACGATTCCCAATTGCGTCAGTTACGACCCGGCCTACGCCTGCGAACTTGCCGTCATCATCCAGGATGGCCTGCGCCGCATGTACCAGGAGCGCGAGCACATCTATTACTACATTACCGCGATGAACGAAAACTACCAGCAGCCCGAACTCATCGAAGGCAGCGAGGAGGGCATCATCCGCGGCATGTACCTGCTTGAGGACAGTCAGGCGCCGGACTACCGGCTTTCCGGCAAGGCCGCCGCGGATTTCCACCTGCGCCTGCTCGGCAGCGGCGCGATATTGCGCGAAGTGCGCAAGGCGGCGGCGATCCTGCGCAAGAATTACCGGATTCCGGTGGATGTCTGGAGCGTCACCAGTTTTGGCGAACTGCGCCGGGACGCCCTGGCGGTCAACCGCCGCAATCTGCTCAGAACCGGAGGCGAAGCGGAGCAGGCCTGGGTCACCGGCCAGCTCGCCGGCCGGGAAGGCCCGGTGATTGCCGCCACCGACCACATGAAGCTGCACTCCGACCAGATCCGCGAATTCGTGCCCGACCGTTTCCGGGTGCTGGGAACCGACGGTTTCGGCCGCAGCGACAGCCGTGAGAAGCTGCGGGAGCATTTCGAGGTGGACCACGCCTGGATCGTGCTCGCGGCGCTGACCGAATTGCGCGATAAAGACATCGTCGGCAATGCCGAAATCAGGAAATGGATGAAGAGCACCGGCATCGACCCGGACAAACCGAATCCGCTGGATCATTAGGGAAGCTCTGATTAAGTCAGAGCTTCCCCGCGGCACAGGGAAGTGCCGCCGAATTCGATGGCGTAAGCCATTGAATTCGGGAGCAAAACAAAACCACGCTTTTGTTTTGCGATAATGAAAAACTCCACGG
>JAJECW010000064.1 GCA_022821865.1 Pseudomonadales bacterium | reverse complement strand
TGCGTAATCCCTTCAAAGTTACCAGCCAGTCCCAGTCAAAAGTACCAGTCGTTCCCGCTCAAAAGTACCACCCGATCCGCGGCAAAGTTACCGCTTCGCCGATGGTCGTCGAACGATGGCTCGGCGCGAGGCGACGCGTGGCCGGATTTTTAGGCTAAGCAGCGAGTGATCCACCTCCTCTGGCTTTCATTTTACGCATGGATTCCCCTTCCAGCGCGATTCGATAGGCATTGTGCACGAGCCGGTCGAGGATCGCATCGGCGTGGGTGGGTTCTCCGATCATCTTGTGCCAGTGTTCAATGGGCAACTGGCTGGTCACCAGCGTGGAGCGCCGCTCGTGCCGATCCTCGAGGATCTCCAGCAGTTCACGGCGCTGGGGCGCTGTGAGCTTGGCCAGACCCCAGTCGTCCAAAATGATGACGTCGGTCCGGGCGAGCTTTTTCATGACCTTCGGATAGCGGCCGTCGCCGTGCGCATAACCCAGTTCATCGAAGAGCCTGGAGAGGCGGCGGTACTGCACGGTGAAGCCGTCGCGGCAGGCCTTGTTGCCCAACGCGCAGGCGATCCATGACTTGCCCGTGCCGGTCGGCCCGGTGATCAGCAGGTTGAGCTTCTTCCTGATCCATTGCCCGGTGATGAGCCGCGTCATCAGGGCCTTGTCCAGGCCCCGGGGGTGCCGGTAATCCAGATCTTCGACGACGGCGGAGTAGCGCAGCCTCGCATTGCGCAACCGGTACATCAGCCGTCGCTCGGCGCGGAAGGCGGCCTCGTGATCGAGCAACAGCCCGAGCCGTTCCTCGAAGCTCAACGCCTCGATGTCGCTCATGTCCTGCTGGTCCATCAGGGCCGTTCGCATGCCGGTCAGGCGCAGCTCGGCGAGTTTGTCGATGGTGGGGTGATACAACATGGTGCAGTTCCTCCTGATTTACTTGAAGTAGCCCGGCCCCCTGAGATTGTGGTGGTCGATGTTCGGCAGTTCCGGGGTGCGCGGCGGCAGCGGTTTGCGGTCCAGCCCGTTCTTCAGGATCGCCGCCACACTCTTGTAGGAGTACGATCCCAGCGCGATCGCCCGTCGGCAGGCGGCCTCCAGGCGATTCTCGGTGTAGCGTTCGCCGAGCCGCATGATGCCCAGGCAGCTTCGGAAGCCCTGTTCGGGATGCGGCCTTGCGGCCATGATGTGCTCGACCAGCGCCGCGGTGGACGCACCGACCTGGCCCGCCCAGCGGATGAGCCGCTGCGGCGTCCATTCGGCCTGGGCGCGATGCCCCCGCGGCATGTGCGCGGTCACGGTGGTGTGCCCGCCGCGGCGGCGCGAACGCAGGTGACTGGCCACGCGCCGGCCCTTGTGCAGCAGTTCCACGGTGTTCGCGGTGATCCGGGCCTGAAGCTGTTCCTTGATCAACTGGTAAGGCACCGAGTAGTAATGCCGCTCGATCTCCACGTGGTAATCCATGTGCACGCGCACCGTTTTCCACTCGGCGTATTCGTAGGGCCGCGGCGGCAACGGGCGCATCGCCGGACGGTCCAGCGTCTCGAACAGCTCCCGCCGGCACGTGGGCAACTTCTGGAACGGCCGCGCATTGAGCTGCTCGAGCAACTCCCCGATGGCCTCGTTCAGATCGGACAGGCAAAACACCTGCAGGTGCCGCAGCCGCGCCAGGATCCAGCGCTCCACCAGCAACACGCCCGCCTCGGCTTTCGCCTTGTCCCTGGGTTTTTTCGGCCGGGCAGGCAGGATGGCAACCCCGTAGTGCTCGCCCATCTCCCGGTACGTGCGGTTCAGCCGCGGCTCGTACCGGTGCGCCTTGTTCACGCCGCTCTTCAGATTGTCCGGCACCACGATCTCCGGCACCGCCCCGAAGTACTCGAACGTGCGCACGTGCGAGCCGATCCAGTCCTCCATGGACTGCGACCAGGTCGCCTCCGCGTAGGTGTAGCTGGAGGCGCCGAGCACGGCCACGAAGACCTGGGCCTCGCGGACCTCGCCCGTGCGCCGGTCGATCACCCCGGCCGTCTGCCCGGCGTAATCCACGAACAGCTTCTCCCCGGCGCGATGATCCTGGCGCATCACTACGTCCAGGCGCCCGCGCCACTTCTTGTAGTGACGGCAGAAGGTCGCGTATTCGTAGCCGTCCGGATGCGCCGCCTTGTACTCGTCCCACAGCACCAGCAGCGTCATGCCCTTGCGCTTCATCTCCCGGTTCACCGCCAACCAATCGGGTTGCGGGCGCGGCACGCTCGGCGGCGGCGGCGGCGGGAACAACCGCCGTTCCAGCTCCGCGTCGTCCAGCTCCGCCGGCAACGGCCAGGACAGCCCGCAACCTTCGGCCCGCTCGATATACCTCAACACCGTCGGGTGGCTCAGACCGCTGCTGCGCGCGATCCGGCGCACGCTCAGCCCCAACTCCCACTTCAAACGCAATATTTCCCTGACTCGTCGCATGGCGATTCTGGACCTCGGCATCTGCCTGCCTCCTCTGTTGGAAAACAGGCAGCCTATGGGGTCCGGCATCCACGCCGCGGACGCGCCAGAGAGCGGTACTTTTCAGCGAGATTGGGCGGTAACTTTCAGCGAGAATCGCCGGTACATTTGAACGAGAATCGGTGGTACGTTTCGGCGAGATTCACCGGTACATTTGGCTGAGAATACGCAGCGGAACTCAGAAATTCCCTCCGATTGAATGAATTCAAGTTGTTTCTCTCACGGGACTAAAAGATTGGAGGAAAGCTACTGCAGGCCAAAAAGCTATGCGGTGAGTCGATCATACAGCCACAACGGCGCTGGAATAGGAAAAGGCCCCTACATCAGGGGCCTTTTCCTCGCGAGTACACTTCAATATCCCAGCACGGCCGGAACCGGTTCCCCGGCGGTAGATGAACACCGCTCGCGCAGCCTCGTATGCATCCATCTGCGCCAATTGTTTTCCATCGCGTTTATCAAGTCAACGGGCCTTGTCGTCAGGAATTGCACTGAGTCGATCTGTACGTTGACAACGTAAGGTCCAACACGGAAAATTTCATTAGTCGGGTGCCCCCAGGGGCTCGATATGGCTAGCCCAGCCCGACTTCCTCCCCTTTTTGCGAGTTTACGTCTCGCCATTCTCACCCCCCGGCCACAGACGTCCCCGCAATCTTCCCGAACACGGAGCCCGCCATCAGCCCCGCGCCGCCAGGGTAGTTGTTGTAGAACAGGCCGCCCACCAGTTCGCCAGCCGCATACAGGCCCGGGATCGGTCGCAGGTCGGAGTCCAGCACCTCCGCATCCGTGTTGACGCGCAAGCCACCGAACGTAAACGTGATGCCACAGGTCACCGCGTAGGCTTCGAACGGTGGCTGGTCCAGGGTATTCGCCCAGTTGCTCTTGTTGAGTGCTAGGCCCTCGGTGCAGCGGCCATCCTTGACGTTGGGGTTGAACGGGATGTCCGTCCGGACTGCCACGTTGTACGCCCGTATCTCTTCCAGACAGGCTTCGGTGTCCACATCGTCGAGCTGCTCGACCAACTCTTCCAGCGAGTCCGCAGCCACACGCGTCACCTGCCGTATCCGGTACTCGTCGCGCAGCAGGTGAGCGGTCTTGGCGTCGAAGATCTGCCAGGCGAACTGCCCCGGCTGCTTCATGATCTCGACCCCGTAACGGACGTAGGTGTAGTTGCGAAAATCCGCGCCCTCGTCCACGAAGCGCCGTCCGTGGGCGTTGACCATGATGCCGAAGGGGTAGGAGTGCTTCTGGAACTGATCGCCCACGGCCAGGTCGCCGAATTCCGGGGCGTTTCGGTCCCAGCCCACGGCGTGGCAGCCGGACCAGTTGCCGTAGGCGGCCGCACCCAGGTCCAGGGCCATCCGGATGCCGTCTCCGGTGTTGAAGCGGGTGCCGCGCACTCTGGCAAGTTCCCATCCAGGGCCGAGATAGCGAGTTCGCCACTCCGGGTTGGCCTCGAAGCCGCCGCAGGCCAGCACCACGGCGTCGGCGGGCACCATCTCGGGCCGCTCACCGCGGCGCCGCAAGACCACGCCGGTGACGTTCTTGCCGTCGGAAGCCAGCTCCACCACCCGCGCATCGTATTGGATGTCGATACTGCGGCGCAGGCAGGACTCGGTCAGGCTGTCCACCAGTCCCGGACCTCCTCCGACCGATTCCACCGTCAGCCCGCCCCAGAACTTGAACTTACCGTCAATCTTGAACGCCTGCCGGCCGTAGATCGGCATGAACCGCACACCCTTGTCCCGCATCCACAGCAGGGTCGGCGTGGACAGCCGGACCAGGCACTCCACCAGGTCGGGGTCGCACCGATAGTTCGTCACACGGAACATGTCGTCGAAAAACTGATCCTCGGTATACGTACCGAAGTCGGTCATGGCGACTTCGTCGTCCGAGAGATCAGGCATGAGTTCGCGGAGGTCCTCGACCCCCGAATACGCACAGCGAAAAGCCCCGGCGGTGAAGCGACTATTGCCACCGCTCTCGTCCAGCGGCGCGCGCTCGAGTACGGTGACGTCTGCGCCGCCCTCGCGAGCAGACAACGCCGCGCACAAAGCAGCGTTGCCGCCACCGACAATCAGGACCTGAGACTTTGAAGGAACCAATGGATGATGCGCTGAAAGGATTTCAATAGGCGAGCAGCATCACTCCAGCACGCTCTTCTCGGAAAGCAGCCCAGCCAGGCGAGGCTTGTTCACGACCGGCCGGTCGAGGACATGCTGAAATTCCTTCCACCGCCGATCATCGAGCCGAAACACCCGCCGGTCTGCCAAGGTGTCCTCGGCGGCTTTGATTCCTGCATCAAGCAGAAACTCCGTGACGTTCATGTGTGCTGAGGACGCGGCCCGCCGTAGTAACGCCTTTACGCTCGGGGTCGTCTTAACCTCGATGCGCTCCGACCTGGTTTCCGCGATATGCATGGTGATTCCACCGATTCGGTCCATCGGCATTCTGTCACACGGACATTGTTCGGACAAAAGTGGGACCTGCTTCTCTACCGGGCAATGGAAGCGGCCGCGCTGGGCGTCCGGCCAAATCACCGCTTCTGGAATGTCGCTGCACGATTCGAGAGGCAGAATCGTCGGTTCAGTTATCTTTTTTGCCCCAAAAAGCAAACTAAATGGCGAATTTGGTGCTTTAGTTATCTTTTTTCCGGATCGACAAGGCCTTGCCGTTTGAAGCACGCAGGGCCGGCATCGAACCAAGCGAGCCCCGAACGAGGCCAGCTATTGGGTCAGGGAGTGATGTCATTCGGCGCGGTCAACTCATGGTCGTATAGTGCCGCGTCGGCCGAAGGCTCGGCGCGATGAATGGCCTCGATCTCAGCGTCGGGGAGTTCCTCGACAGAAAGAGCCTTGCGGTCTCGGCGCTTGAGGCGCGCGTACTCCTCAACTGAAAGCAGGACCAGGCAATCCCGCCCGTTTCGGGTGATCGACAACGGCGCTTGGAGCGCTTCTTTTTGGAATCGCCGAAATTTGCGCTGAAATTCGCGGGAGGTAATTCGCTGCATGGCAGGACCCAACGGAGGGGAAAGCCATACAGTAGAAATCGACTGACATGCCGTCAAGAACCGCACGCTCTTATCCCGCATCCAGAGCACGGTTGGCGTGATTGCCAAGAATCTCCACCTGCTCATCGACCAGATCGAAAATTTGACGCCGTATGCACTCCACCCCATCACCGAATTTCGATCAGGGACTCGCCATCCGACAGGGCAGCTTCGATCGCCGGCAGATGCGGTGCCAGTTTGGTTCGAAGCGAGGCATTGGTGGTGTTGCCGAACCGCACCCAGACTACCTGCAGTCCCGGGCGACGGCGCGCGCGGTCGGCAAAGTCCCTGTCCTTTGACCAGACAACGGCTTGCGTCTCTCTCGCCCTGGCTTCGATGTCGTCGTCCGTCGCTGCGCCGTGACCGAGATCGTTGACGTGGTCGGACGGATAGCCTGCCGCGGCAAGCCATCGCGCCAAGCCAGGTGGCAGTTGCGCGTCGACCAGGAAACGCAAGATCAGGCGGCAAGTATGACGCGGTGCCTGCTTGCGGCTGCGCCATAGGCCAGGGCCGCGCGCACATCCGCGTCGCTGAGGTAGGGGTAGTCGGCGAGGATTTCCGACGACCTCGCTCCGCTGGCCAGCAGGTCCAGAATGTCGGACACGCGGACTCGAGTGCCGCGGATATGTGGGCGTCCGCCACAGATCGCGGGGTCAATATGGACACGATCCTGTACCTCTGGACCAGTACCGCCACCCAGGATCTCCTTGAGAACGCAAATCCGGGCGCCCTTGCGGGGACCGGAATGCCCGTATTCATTGAGAAACTTCCGCAACGCGCTGTCGAGTTCGGTGCAACGACGGGAGGAGGGCGGTACAACATCGAACCAGCGTTTGAGAATGGCCTCGGTTCTGCCGCCGTCTCTGACATCGCGCCTCGACAGGTAGGTTGCGGCGGTGTTTTCTGCATACCCGACGAATTTGGAGGGTGCGAAGAGCCAGGCCGAATCATCGGTCCTTACCGCATACCATGCGTGCACCTGCTTCATCAGGGCGGCGAGACCAGAGTTTTCCTTGAGTTCGGTTTGGTACCGCGAGATGTTCAAGACAGCCTGATCTCGTTGGTCGACCAAGTTGTGAGCCATTTCGGAGTTCCTCAATTAAGCGAATTGCGACGACAACCGCAGAATACTAGATAAAGTAGATTTTCTCTACTTTTGGATAGTCTCAATCGCTGTATCTCTGGACAGAAGGTCGGCAATGCTGGTGGCATTGGCGATGGCGATGGCGATGGCGATGGCGATGGCGATGGCGATGGCGATGGCATTGGCGATGCCGATAACGCTCCCGACCGCTGGCAGCCGCAAGCGCCCCTTGCGATATTATGTCGAACTCACCCTGAGATGACGCCGAACAAGTCGGCAAAGAGCACAGATATGAGCCCGAACGGAGCGCGGAGTTGAGCCCGACCGGAGCGCAGATATGAAACCGACCAGCGTACATTTCGTCGGCAGCATCGGACTGAACACGGTCGATGATGTGTTCCGGACGTGCGGCCGCACCCTTGGCCGGCGGTTGAAGCGGCTGCCCGACGGCGAGCCGGGCGGGCGGCGGCTGTGGATCAGTTGGCAGGTGCCGTTGCTGCGGGCGAGCCCCTATCTGCGGCCCATCGGCGATCCCATGGCGCTGGTCCCGCTGGAACTGGTGCCGGGCGTAAACCCGGACGACATCCAATTCGGCGAACTCGGCTACTGCCGCGAGGCGCGCATCTCGTATCGGGATTTCCGCAGGGCGCGGGAGCGCGGCGATATTCCCGCGGACGTTCGTTTCCAGGTCAGCCTGCCGACGCCGCTGGCGGTGGTCGGTTCGTTCGTGCACGGTGAGGGCATGCTCCATGTACTGGCGGCCTACCGGCAGGCGATGATCGCCGAGGTCCGGCGCATGTGTTCGGTGCTTCCGATCCGCGACCTGGCCATCCAGTGGGACGTGTGCATCGAGACGGTGGCCTGGGACGGCCGGCCCAGTGTCGTCCCGCCGGTGCCGAACAGGGAGCAGATCATTCCCCCGTCACTGGCGATGATGTGCGATGTGATTCCGCCCGAGGTGGAGGTGGGCATCCACCTGGGTCACGGCGACTACGACGCGAAGCACTTCATCGAGCCGGTCGACTCGGCGGCCATGGTCAGCCTGGCCAATGCCATCGTCGCGGCCACCGACCATCCGCTGGCCTTCGTGCATCTGCCGGTGCCCATCGACAGGGACGACGACGCCTATTTCGAGCCGTTCCGCGGCCTGAAGCTCGATCCGGACACCGAGATCTACCTCGGCCTGGTGCACGCGGACGGACCCGAAGCAACCAACCGGCGCATCGCCACGGCGAGCAGGCACGTGCCCGAGTTCGGTATTGCCGCCGAACGTGGCATCGCGCGGAAACGCACCAGCGACAAGGTTGAGGAACTGATCCAGCTCCTCGCCGCTTGCTCGGAGGAACCGGCCGCTACGGACTGAACGGCCGGCACGAGCCGGGAGGATCCGGCTCACCCCGCGAGCACACGGCCCAAGCCGATTCGATTTACTGATCCGCCGGTTCTTCCACCCGGTCTTCGAACACCAGCGGCTGCAGCCCGCCGTCCAGCGCCGGATCGTAGTCGGGGTTCAGCGTCGGGATGTTCGTTCCGACGTCGTCCAGGTAGGCCTTGAGTTCCGCGAACATCGACTCGGCGATCTCCGGCCGGACCCGCGACAGGTCGGTCGACTCCCGCAGATCCATGTCGAGATCGTAGAGATAGGTGCGGTTCGGCTCGAGTTCCCAGATGAGCTTGTGGTTGCCGCGCCGGATCGCCGCCTGCGGTGTGACGTGCTTCTGGTTGCGGTAGGCGCCGTAGAACCAGATCAGCGGTTCCGTGGGCCGGTCCACCGACCCGTCGCCGCCGCTCTCCAGAACCGGAGCGAGGCTGCCCCCGTCCAGATCGCCCGGCAGCCGGTCGGCGGCCCCCACCCAGTCGGCGATCGTCGGCATGAAGTCGTAGCCGACGACGGGCACGTTGCTCTGGGTGCCGCCCTCAATGCCCGGCCCGCGCACGAACAGCGGCACCCGGATGCCGCCCTCCCAGACGTGGGTCTTGCCCCACGCCAGCGGCACGTTGCTGGTCACCGGGTTGTCCGATTCGCCGCCGTTGTCGGAGGTGAAGATGACGTAGGTGTCATCGGCGACGCCGAGACGGTCCAGCGTGTCGAGGATGCGTCCCACGCCCTGGTCCATTTCCTCCGTCATGGCGGCATACATCAAGTTGGTGTGTGTCATATCCCCGAACATGCCGAGATCTGTCTGTAGCAGGTGCTCGGCGTACTTCGACAGGGTTTCCGGCCGCGCCCTGACCGGCGTGTGCACGGCGTAGTACGAAACCATTGCGAAGAAGGGCCGGCCGGCCTGTGCCTGTTCGTCGATGAAGGCGATGGCGTCGTCCGTCACCTGGTCGCTGCGTTTCGGATCGGGCTGGCGCGCGAAGCCCTCATCGTTGGTCGTCAGCCCGCTATGCGCATCGTAGCCGTGCCGCTCCGGCGAGCCGCCGCCCATGTGCCACTTGCCGAAATGGCCGGTGGCGAAGCCGGGGTCGTGCTGCTTGAGCAACTCCGCGATGGTCGTCTCCTCGTCCGCAATATCGCTGACCGGGAAGGGCACGATCATCGGCTTGTTGAAATACATGTTGTCGTGGAACACCTGGATGTTGGCGACCCCGTTCTCGTCGGCCACCACGTCGATGATGTCGGTGGCCCCCAGCCGCGCCGCCGTCTTGCCGGTCTGGATGCTCATCCGCGTGGGCGAACAGTTCGGCGCCGGCGAATAGGCGTTGGAAAACTTCATGCCCTCTGCGGCCAGGCGCTCCAGACTCGGCGTCCGATACAGGTCGCTCACCGAATTGGCCACGCGGTCGTCCATCTGCACGGACGTGCCGGTCCATCCCTGGTCGTCGGACAGGATGAGCACGATGTTCTGCGCGGCTGCCTGGTTGATAACGAAAATGGCTGCGGCGAGTGCCAGGAAGGTCTTGCATCTGATCATTGGGTAATACCCCGGAGAAGTGGTGAAAGCTCCATTAGCGAGGTGGTGAAACTGCCATTAGGAAGGTGGTGAAAGTCATATTAGCGAGGTGGTGAAAACGTCATTAGGGAAGTGGTGAAAGTGCCATTAGCGAAGCGGTGAAAGTGCCATTAGCAGAGGTGGTGACTGTTTTTTCAACAACGCAGCGAAAGTTGCCTTACTGGTTCGGAACCGTCAACCCGGCAATTTACAGGTAGCTCGTTTCCCGAACCACCGGTAGCGGTTGCTTGCCACAAAGGAATAGACCCGGTCTCGGATCGGCCTGGGCACGAATCGCAGGACAGTCAGCAGATTCCAAGGGCGTCGGAGCCGAGCCGCGATGGCGATGGCCGCGTCGCTCCTGAGGAGCGCTTCGCCGCTGCCGCCGCGAATGAGCAGAAACGTGTCGACCTGATCGATGGACACGCCATGCGCGTCCAGCAATTGCTGTCCGCGGGACGTCTGCATGGGCACGAACGTGAACACCTTGCCCGGGTCCCGTGCCGTGATGAAATCGACGAGTGAACTGCACAGGTTGCAAATGCCGTCGAAGACTACGATGTGGGTATCAGGCTGCATGCGCAGTCATTCTATAGCCGCGTTGCGCTTGATCGGGGCCCGCCGGCTGATTCAACACCGCGATCCGCGGGGCGTCATTCCTGATAAAGCGTGCAGTTGTAGGGCCTGATTTGCACCTCGGGCCGCCACTCGAAATGCACCATCGACAGCGCAACCGGTTCGGTGAAGGTTTCGGGATCGACGACCGTGGCCGACCAGTCCAGGCGCGTCTCGTCGTCGCTCATCTCGAAGGCTTCGGAAATTTCGACCGCCTCGCTCAGTGGCGTTCCGCGGTCATCGAGGAACGGGTAGTCGATGTCGGTGGTGGTTACGAGCAGGTTGCCGTCTTCCCAGCGGCCGACGGAGTATCCAAGATGGGGAGAAGCCAGGTTTTCCGGCCTCACAGCGTCCTGCATGTAGATCGTTCGCACGTTGTCCCATTCCTCCAGGCGAATAACGATCGTGTCGCCCTGGTCGATGAGTTCCATCGGAAACGGGGTCAGCATCGCCTCCGGCAGGCCGGCCTGAATACAGCGTACCGCGAGGCCGTCCTCCTCCTGAGACCAGTTCGCCCTTGCCGCGCGGGCAGCGTCGGTCAGCGGTAACTCGGTGCCGGGAGGGTAAGCCGCAGTTCTGCCGGTGGGGAACCAGACTCGGAAGATGCCGTTCGCGTTCCGGA
This sequence comes from Pseudomonadales bacterium, assembly GCA_022821865.1. GTDB lineage: Bacteria > Pseudomonadota > Gammaproteobacteria > Pseudomonadales > Pseudohongiellaceae > UBA9145. The sequence continues at coordinate 11,159 of JAJECW010000064.1, read as the reverse complement.
TCGCGTCCCCGGCGGGTTCGCCGCCTGCTGTTGCCGGCGGCGATGCTGTTTCGTCCAGCAACCCCAGCCGTTCCGCAGCCATGCGATCGATCGGCACGACCGGACCGGAACTCACGCGCGCCAGAATGGGCCTCATATTGGGATCGCCCCGCCGGGATGGATGGCCGGTGAAAGTCGCTTCGGCACCCACAGGAAAGGACCCCTCACGGATATTGCTGTTTCGCTCCGTCAGGTTTACGGAAGGGCCCTCCAGATCCCAGACCGTGTCGTCGGCTGTTCGCACTGCGAGACGAATGTGGGGATTCGCCCAGAACACTTCCTCGATGACACCGCTCACTTCAATGGTGCGGCTGTTGTCAAAAGCAACGAAGGCGTGGTGAGCAAGGCTGTGGGAGGATGCAAGAATGGCGCCCACAATTAGGTTGGCCGTCAGAAGACGCAAGATTCTGATTCTGTTCATTTCCTATCCGTTCCCGCAAAATCCTGTAATCTGCATGATACAAGAGTGCCGATCCGGCGTGACGGGAGGCGATAGAGGGCAACCTTCTTTCGGCCTGCGATAAGGGACAGGAACCAGATGCCAAACTCGCCCCAGACCGGCGATGAACCGCCGCCGGAACAGTCACTGTTCGCCGATTACCGCTACGATCCCCGCTTCTACGACGAGATGTTCGAGGCCCAGGCGGCGCCTCGCGAGCACTGCCGCGACCTCTGGAACGTTCTCGACGGCATGGCGCCGGAGGAGATCGCCGCCATGCAGGAGCGCGCCGAACGCTCCTTCCTGCAGGAGGGGATCACGTTCGCGGTCTACGGGGAGGAGGGCGCGCAGGAGCGGATCATCCCCATCGACGTGCTGCCGAGGATCGTCGACGCCGCCACCTGGGACTTCATCGAACGAGGACTGCGCCAGCGGATCAGGGCGCTGAACCTGTTTCTGGCCGATATCTACGGGCGCGGCCGGATCCTCTCCGACGGCGTCATTCCCGTGGACATGATCCTGGGCTGCCCGCAGTACCGGATCGAAATGCGCGGCGTTTCGGTGCCGCGGGGCATCTACGTGGCGCTGTGCGGGACCGACCTGGTGCGCACCAACGACGGGTTCATGGTCCTTGAAGACAACCTGCGCGTGCCCTCCGGCGTCTCCTACATGCTGGCCAACCGGGGTGCGATGCGAGCGGCGCTCAACAAGCTGTTCCGGCAGTACAGGGTCCGGGCCATCGAGCACTACGGAAATTTGCTGCGGCAGACTCTGTCGGAACTGGCGCCCCGGGCCATAGCCGACCCGTGCATCGTGCTGCTGACGCCGGGCGTGCACAATTCGGCCTATTACGAGCACATGTTTCTCGCCCGGGAAATGGGTGTGGAACTGGTGCAGGGCCGGGACCTGCTGGTCCACGACGGCTTCGTCTACATGCGCACGATCAGCGGGCTGCGCAAGGTGGATGTGATCTACCGGCGGGTGGATGACGACTTCCTCGATCCGCTGGCGTTCCGGCCGGATTCGCAGCTCGGCGTGCCGGGACTGTTCTACGCCTACCGGCTGGGCAACGTGGTGATCGCCAACGCACCGGGCACCGGCGTCGCCGACGACAAGAGCGTCTACGCCTTCGTGCCCGACATCATCCGCTACTACCTGAGCGAAGAACCGCTGCTGGCCAATGTGGATACCCATCTTTGCCGGAATCCCGACGGGCTGGAATACACGCTCGACAACCTGGAAAACCTGGTGGTGAAGATGGTGGGCGAGTCGGGCGGATACGGCATGCTGGTGGGTCCGGCGTCCACGCCTGCCGAGCGCGATGCCTACGCGAGGGAGATTCTGAAGGATCCCGCCAACTTCATATCGCAACCGGTGCTGGACCTCTCCTGCGCGCCCTGCCTGACGGAAAAGGGCGCCTCGCCGCGCCACGTGGACCTGCGGCCCTTTGTCCTCACGGGCCGGGAAACGCGGCTGGTTCCCGGGGCGTTCTGCCGGGTGGCGCTGGTGGAGGGCTCCCTGGTCGTCAATTCGAGCCAGGGTGGTGGGGGCAAGGATCTTTGGGTACTGCCTGAATAATGGGCCGGCCGAGAACACGGATAGGATTGCTAAGCGCAATGGATCGGTACGCGGATTGGATCGGTACGCGGATTGGATCGGTAGGCGGATTGGACCGGTAGGCGGATTGGATCGGTAGGCGCAATGAACCGGTACAAGGAATAACATCGACATGCTGTCGCGTAATGCTCAGGGTCTCTACTGGATCAGCCGCTACCTCGAACGCGCTGGGCACGGCTGCCGCCTGGTCCAGATCCAATATCGAGCCCTGCAGGATCGCACGGTGCAGGAACTCGACCGGACCTGGCTGCGCCTGTACCTGAGCCTCGGCCGGGAGCCGCTGGGGGGCCGCCTGGGGTCGAACCGCGACGACGACGACTTCATGTTCGCCGATGCCTACACCCTGACGGACGACCTGGCCTTCGAGCCGAACAACGCCGACTCGATCCGCAACTGCATCGCCGCCGCCAGGGAGAACGCCCGCCAGGTGCGCAACGTCATCGGCAACGAAATGTGGACCAGCCTCAACCTGCTCTACCTGGGCATGCGCAATCTCGCCGTCCAGGACATCTGGGCGGACCGCGCGGGCAGCTTCTTCGTGAATACCCAGGATTCCATTCGCGGGTTCTTCGGCATCGCCGACAACTCCATGTATCGCGACAACGGCTGGCACTTCCTGCAGCTTGGCCGATTCGTCGAACGCGCCCAGCACATGACGGCGCTGCTGGACGCCCAACTGGAGGTCTTCCCCACGGACACGCGTCATGTGGAACGGGACTGGCGTTCACTGCTTCAGATCGCGTTTGCCCGGGTCGCCTACAGCCGCATGAAATCACTGGATTTCCAGCCGGGCGCCGTCATCGACTTCCTGGTCTCCGACCGTCTGCTGTCCCATTCCATCCGCTACTCGCTGGAACACATTTCCGATTCGCTGGACGTGGTTTCCGAGCGGCGGCCGCTGGCCGTGGGGGCGCGCCGCCGGGCCGGACGGGTCGCGGCCAGCCTCGACTACGACTGGCCGAACCGCGACCCGCGCGACGATGCGGCCACGCGGGCGACGCTCGGTTCCATTCGCGACGCGTGCCGGCGCCTCAACGAGGATATCGACGCATCCTATTTCAACTATGACATCGAGGACACGCCGCGATGAAGCCCCGCAGGTACCTGGTCGAACACGTCTCCAGCTACGAGTACGACAACCCGGTTCAGGGCAGCCTCATGCTGTTGAGGTTGCGCCCCCGAGACGATGGGAGGCAGCGGGTGCTCAAGTTCAACCTTCACGTCGACCCGCAGGCGGCGCTGACGGAACTGGAGGACTCGTTCGGCAACCGTTGTCACCTGTTCAACGTGCATCGCAGGCACAGCAGCACGGTGGTGCACTCCCGCGTGCGGGTGGAGGCTGCGGATGCGCCGCCGTTGCCGGAGACACGGGGACCGGATGCCTGGAAGGCGCTGGAGGCCGAAATCGATCCGGTGGAGGGCTGGGAATTTCTGCAGCCGAGCCAGTACGTGCGGTTCAGCGACGCACTGGAGGCGTTCACGTCGGCCAACGATATCGGGCGCGGCGCCGATCCCCTTTCGTCCTTGTTGGAGTTGTGCGCCAGGCTCCACCGCATATTCGAATACGATCCCGGCAGCACCGCCGTGGACTCGCCCATGGACCACATTCTCGAAACCGGCCGCGGCGTCTGCCAGGACTACACCCACGTCATGCTCGCCATCGCGCGCTCCTGGGGCGTACCCAGCCGGTACGTGTCCGGTTACGTTCACCGGGAGGGCAAGGAAGGGGAGCAATCCCTGCCCGGCGCCAGCCATAGCTGGGGCGAGTTCTACATCCCGGACGCCGGCTGGGTGGGCATCGACCCAACCAACGATACCCTCGCCGACCACCGCTTCGTCGCGGTAGCCGTGGGCCGCGATTACGCCGATGCCTGCCCGACGCGCGGCACGGTGCTGGGGGGTGGAGGTTCCACGCTGAAAGTGAAGGTGACGGTGACTTCCGACGACGAAACCGCGCCGGACTGGAGCCCGCACCGGGAATGGCCGAATCTCCGCGCCGTGTCCCCCACGCCGCACGAGTACAGTGGCGGTTTCGATCAGTAAGCCGCAGATTCGGCCAACAGACGGCGGTTTTCGGTCATTCGGCGCAAGCGTCGCCCTGTGGACGCCGTTCTCGACCGACAGGCACCGGTATTGGTCAATGGTTTCAGGCATTGATCGACAAGCGCCCAGTCCAATGTCGGTTGCGCTCGCCTATCTCGGCTAGAATGGCGCTCGTGGGAGTGTCTGAGGGGAGTTCCTATGGAGGCGACAGCCTTGTTGTTCATGGTTGCGTTGAGCGCGAGTCAGGGTCAGGCGCTGCAACTGGAAGTTCCGCACCTGGAAGGGCTTGATTCCGTCACCATTGAGTGGTCGGAGCGAGACGTCCCCTTCGTGCGCGACGATGATCGCTGGTTCACGGTCATCGGCGTCGATCTGGATACGTCCGCGGGGGAGTACCCGGTGGAAGTGACCATGACATACGCTGATGGACGCGTTGTGACGCAACCGGAGTCGGTCGAGGTGCTGGGCAAGAGTTTCCCGACCACCGAATTGACGGTGGCGCCGGGATTCGTGCAGCTCAGCCCCGAGAACCAGGAACGCGCGGCGCGGGAGTCCCGGGAGACTGGCGCCGTCTACGCAACTCTGACGCCAACCGCCTACTGGACCGAACCGTTCATCGTCCCGATCCCCGGCGCCCAGGGCGGCCGCAACTTCGGCCACCGCCGCATCTTCAACGGCGAACCGCGCGCCCCCCACTCGGGCGCCGACCTGAGCGCGTCAACAGGCACTGAAATCCTCGCCTCCAATGCCGGCCGCGTGGTCCTGGCCAAGGACTTCTTCTTCAACGGTAACGCGGTGTTCATAGACCACGGTCTCGGCCTCTACACTACGTACCTGCACCTCTCGCAGATCCTCGTGGACGTAGGCGATTTCGTCGAACGAGGCCAGGTCGTCGGACTCGCCGGCGCAACCGGCAGGGTCACGGGACCTCACCTGCACTGGGGCGCCAGAATCCTCGACGCCCGCGTCGATCCGTTCTCGCTGCTGCCCTAATCGGACTCTGGCCGCAGCAGCGAGAATCAAGTATGCCCACGCCAAAAGTCGTGCAGACTGACCACGAAGAAGTCGCTGCCGCGTCGGATCGGCCTGAGGCCGAGACCGCTGTTCTGATTCCCTCCATCGTCATCGCTGGGTTGTTCGCGGCTGCGTTTCTGGCTTCTCCTGAGGAGACCGGTGCCTGGGCGCAGTCGGTGATGGCTGCGATCGGAACCAATTTCAGTTGGCTGTACCTCGCCTTTGGCATGGTGGCGCTGGGCTTCTGTCTTTGGCTGGCGTTGGGGCCGCACGGAGGCGTCAAGCTCGGCGGGCCCGATGAACCGGTGGAGTTCTCGACGCCTCATTGGGTGGCCATGATGTTCACGGCCGGCATTGGGGCGGGGACGGTGGCCTGGGGCTTCGGTGAGCCCCTTTACTATCTGGAAACTCCGCCGCTGGGCATCCAACCCTATTCCAGCGAAGCCTACGAATGGGGGCACATGTACCCCATGCTCCATTGGGGCCTTATTCCCTGGGCGTTTTATGCGCTGCCGGCCGTGCCGATCGCCTACACGCTCTATGTCGAGCGCGCGCGCTTCCTGCGGATCAGCGAAGCGAGCGCCGACGCGCTGCCGCGTTTGGGGCACTCCACGTGGAAAGTCATCATCGACATCTTCATTGTCCTCGGGATCATTGCCGGCACGACGACCTCGCTGGGGATCGGCGTGCCGCTGGTCTCGGCGCTGCTTTCCGAGCTGACTGGCCTCCAGGACAGCATCCCGGTGAAAGTCGTGGTTCTCAGCGTGTGGGTCCTGCTGTTCGGCGCCAGTACCCTGCGCGGCCTGAAGAAGGGCATCCAGAAGCTGGCGGATTTCAATATGGTCCTGGCCATAGTTCTGCTGCTTGTCATCCTCGTTGTCGGTCCGACGCTGTTCATCCTGAAGATGATCGTGAACAGCCTGGGACTGATGGCGGACAACTTCTTCCACGCCAACCTGTGGACCGACCCGATCGACCAGACCGGGTTCACCGAGACCTGGACGGTGTTCTACTGGGGATGGTGGATCGCGTTTGCCGCCTTCGTGGGCCTGTTCATCGCCAGGATCTCGCGCGGCAGGACCATAAGGCAGCTGGTGCTGGGCACCATCGCGTGGGGATCGCTGGGAACGCTGACCTACCTGTCGATCACCGGCGCCTTCGCCCTGCACCTGGAGTTGAACAACATATTGCCGCTCGGCGATATCCTGCGGGAGAGCGGCCTGTACGCGGTCACGGCCACGATCGCCGGGCACTTGCCGTTCGGAAACCTCAGCCTGGTCTTCTTCATCGTGCTCTGCATCGTCTTCTACGCAACGACGATGGACTCCGCGGCCTTCGTCGCCGCCTGCGTCTGCTCGAAAAACCTCCGCGCCAGTCAGGAACCGCTACTGCCGATGCGCCTCGCCTGGATATCCGTCCTCTTCCTGATGACCCTGGGCGTCACGTTGTCGGGCAGCCTGTCGGCGGTTCAGTCGCTGACCGTAATCGGTTCACTGCCCGTCATTCCGATCCTGATCGTGATGAGCGTATCGTTGGTCCGGCGGCTGAACGCGCGGCGGGCAGATGGCTGACGGCAGCTGCCCAGGCGTAAAGGGCAGGGTTTTCCAACAAATTTGTTGCCAACAGGCGTGTTGGGAAAATGCCGGCGCTGAGGAAGGGCGGCCGACGTTCCTTGGCCGCCGCTAATCAACGGCGGTCCGCCCTGAGTCTTGACAGTGCCATCAACGCAGCGCCCGTACGTCCCAGTTCCGGTTTGCGGTTGCTTTCGTGGCGGATCAGGCGTTCCATCAGGGCTCGGTCGCCACCGCAGGCGTTCAGCAGGTCGGCTTCTACGTCGACGCCGCGGCGGCGTCGCTTGCCGCCGCGCAATCCGCCGCGGAAGGCGCTTTGCAATCCGCCCAGAAAGCCGCGTCGGCCGCTGCCGCGGAGCGCTGAGCGCAAGCGCGGCGACAGGAGGATGACCGCGACAATGGCCACGGCGATCAGCAGGATCGGGAATTCGCCCATGGGGAACCGTCCGGGGTCCGGTCAGTGGGTCATCGCGTAGATGATGTAGTTGATGGCGAAGCGGTAGGCCAGGGCGGTCATGGGGTTCGGGTACCAGGGGTCGTCGGCGTGCTCCCAGGCGTCGCCCATGTCCATGTTGTAGTTGATCGCCACCATTAGGCGGCCCTGCTCGTCGTAGATCCCGCGCCACTCGGGCGGTCCGCCGGGTAGTTGCGCCATGATCTGGCCGCCGGCGCCGCGGTACAGGTGCCGGGCGCCGGGAATCTGGGTATTGCGGTCCAGGTCGTAGAGTACGTGCAGCAGCGGATCGTCTTCGGGGATTTCGACGATGGGATATTCGGGAAGCGCGCGCTGGATGGTGGATCGGAAGTACTCCCATTCATAGGCGCCGTGGAAGTCGTCCACCACCAGGAAGCCGCCGCGCATCAGGTACTCGCGCAGCCGGTCCGTTTCCTCCTGGGACAGGGTCCACCGGCCCACCTGCTGGGCGAACAGCCAGGGGTGGTTGAAGATGCGGTCGTCGATGGTGCGCACGTGAACGCTGTCGTCGGCGACTTCAAGGCGCGTCAACCGCTGCAAGCCCTGAGAGAGGTGATCTTCGGCTTCCGGCCAGTCGATGGCGTACCACTGCCGGTATCCGCCGCGGAACGCCTGGGTGCCGCCGGGCATCAGGCGGGCGATGTGGAATTCCGCCTCGGGAGACTCGACTTCCCAGCCCTGGCTGCGCGTGGTATCCGGCACGGTCATAGTGGCGCCCAATGCAAGCGCGAAGGTTGGGAGAAGGGCGATTGTCCGCCGATTCATGATCGTGGTCAGCGATTCAGGCTCACGGTCTGCGAAGTATAGGCCATTTGCCCAGGCCGGAATGTGTTGAAGTCCCGCTGCCGGCCAGGGCACCGGCAGGTGTTGAGGAGTCCTAGTTGAGCAAGTCGAGCACCGCGTCGAGGACGGCTTCTCCGGCCTCCTCCTGCAGGCGCTGCCGGATCAGTTCCTCGAAGTTGGGTCCGATGGTCGGCTCGGCGACGGTTCCGCCCACCACGACGGGAATCGGCCGGCCGACGAGGCCGTCCAGGGTCTCGCATCCCGGTATCGGGATGCCGGTGGTCATCTCGGCATCGAGGTCGATGTCGAGCCCGTAGGTCACCAGGTCCATGCGGCCTCCGCCGGTGACTTCGACGGTCGACAGGTTGCCAAGGAGATCGGTGGTCTGCGCGATGCCGGCGCGGACCTGGGCGGTGCCGCTCACGAGGCTGTAGGGCGTGGCGTCGACGGCCGACGGAGCCGGTCGCGGGTAGCCGCGCAACTGGTTGTAGAGGTCGCAAAGCGTGTGGTCGAGATTGACGCCCGCCATGGCACCGTCGCGCAGGGCAAACTCGATGGAACCGGTCGCCGTCGAGAGTACCTCGTCCAGGTTGTCGCCGAGTCCGGTGAGTTCGACGTCGACAAGGCTCGTGCCGCTGATGCGCGCCGGTTCTCCGGAGAACCCGCTCAGCAGTCCCTCGATGTCGACGTCATACAGGGACCCCTGCAGCGTGACGAGAGGGCCGCCTGCGCGGACATCGAATTCGGCCGAGCCCTGGAACTCGCCGCCGTAGAGGTCGGCCACCAGCGGTTCGATGCGGCCGATGCCTTCGGCGAGTTCGATGTCGGTGGAAAAGCCGGCGATGTCGAGGCCGGAGATCTGCAGTTCCGAGGCACTGATCCGGCCCGCGAGGTTCAGGTTGGCGAGGGCGCCGGTGTCGAAGCCCTGGTCTTCCTGATCGGGGTCGGTGGGTGCTTCGGAGGAGGGCGGCAGGTAGCGGTCGAGGTCGATCCGATCGACGTTCAGGTCGTATGTGAAGTGCGGATCGGCGAAGTCGGTTATCTCGACGCGGCCGGTGATGTTGCTGTCGTCCAGGCGCGCTTGCAGCGCCGCAAACTCGGCCCGGTTCGCGCCGAGAACAACGTCGGCGCTCAGGGTCGCCCCTTGCAGTGCGGCCGGATCGGCGGTGGGCGGCACATCCCGGCCGAAGCGTTCCAGGAGCGCCCGCGGAGAGAAATTGGCCACCTGCAGCGTTCCGGCAACCTCGGGGCTGCCCGTGGGGTCCCGAACGGTGAGGTCGCCGCTCGATTGCAGGCCCAACGCGTTGGCAACTAAATCATCCAACCGAAGTACGGACCCCGCGGCGTCGTAGTCGAACGCCGTGTCGATCCCCACGGGTCCGAGTCGTTCCGGCCCGAGTCCGTCGGGCAGGCGATTCGGGAAGACGGCAGCCAGCACTTCCGGGTCCACGTCGGCGGCGACAATGCGGCCGTTGGTGGTGCCGCCGTCGCCCGGCCGATCCACGGTGCCGGCAACGGCCGCGCCGGGAATCGCGACGGCGAATTCGTTCACGGAGATGCCGTCGTCGTTCCGGTTGACGGTGAAGTTTGCGCTGAGGGCCAATTGGTCGATGCCGGTGACATTGGCTCCGGCTAGCCACTCGGGCGGCAGGACGCTGAAGAACACGCCGGGATCGAATGTCGGGGCCTCCAGGTCGCCCGTTATGTCCGTGTCGCTGATTGCGAGGTCTCCGGTGACGGCCATGTCCAGGAGCGAGCCCGTGAGGCCGGTCAACGCGACGCCTCCTGCCAGCGGTTCGAGATCGAACCCGGACTCGAGGGCGAAATCCCCCAGGGACGCGTCGTGTTCCACTCCGAGCAACGCCAGCGCCTCGTCGGCAGGCGACTCGGCGATGGTCACGGTGCCCGTGAACCGCGGATCATCGTTCAGGTTGGCGGCGGTCACATGCCAGCGTGCGGTGATGCCGCCGATGGTGGTCACGGCCTCCGGAACGTTTGCCGTCCAGGCGGCGGTGTCTGCGCTCACCGACGGCGCAACCGCGGTGACGTCGACTGGCCCCGAACTGCCGGTGAAGTCTGTCAGCACGGAATCAAGCTGCAGATTATCCAGCCGGACGATGCGTGATTCATTGTCGAATGTGGCCGATGTCTGCAGGTTGCCCGCGATGCGTTCATCGCTCTGGCCGTCCTCGATACGAAACTCCAGGCGCAGGTCGTCCGCCCTGTAGCCGGTAGTCTCGGTTTCCGCGGCAAGGGAAACTTGTCCATCGAGTTGAGCCGTGAAGGCCGGTTGCACGCCCACCCACTGCAGCCCCAGATCGATATCGATGGGCTCGCCCGCAGCGATCGGGCCGGTTCCCAAAGAGATATCCGAGATGATGTACTGAACCTCGTCGATGTTCTCCCGCCAGAACACGATGCCGTTGCGGATGTCGATGCCGGCGATGCCGACGTCGCTGAAGAAGGGTTCTTCGGCGGCGCCCGCGGACCCGCCGGCAGCTTCCGCACCGACTGCCGGAGGCGCCGATCCCAGCAGGTCCGACCAATTGTCGCGCCCGTCTGCGTCGAGGGACAGGTTCAGTTCGAGGCCGTCCAGCATCACGTCGCCGAATTCCATCTGTCCGCGGAACAGCGGCAGCAGGCGAACCCGCACCGTTGCGGACTCGACAGTGGCGAAGTCATCTTCACCGAAGCCCGGGGCGTGACCGAGGCGCATCTGTCCCGTTTCGATGCCGAGCCACGGATACAGTGTCAGGGCGAGTTCGTCGTCGATGGAGAATTCGCGCCCGGTGCGTTCCGCCACGAAGGCTTCCAGCTCCTCCCGGATGTTATCGGGATCGAATGCCAGCCACAGCAGCAGTGCAGCGACTCCGAAGATCACGGCCAGCGCGGCGACCGCGATGCCGAGTACCTTGATGATAGTCCGCATATTTCACCCAATCGGGTCAACAGGGAGTTAGTCCCGGGGAGCCTGCCGTGGTTCCCTGTAATCAAATCGTACCACCTATCCGGAAGGCGCATCCGGCCGACGCAACCGTCCCTTAATTCCCTGTTAAGCAGCTGACTATAGCGGTATTCGGTCGTTCGAGCCTCGTGGATGGCAGGCGCGCCGACGGATTGGAGTCTCGCGCGATGGGCCGATGCGCAGAAGGGCCGGAAACAGGCGTTTCAGCACCCT
>JAJECW010000058.1 GCA_022821865.1 Pseudomonadales bacterium | reverse complement strand
CGCCCTGGTCGGCGAACTGGCTGGAATGCGCCGACCATTACGCCGGCTTGCTGAAGGCGGTGGCGGTTCAGTCCGCGCGGCGCGTTCTGCTGGAGGAGATGGTGCCGGCCGGGGAGAAGATCGCCGGCCTGTTCGAGCCGCACACCGACATTATCCGCAAGGGCGGCCGCGCGACCGCGTACGGGCACAAGATCAATCTGGCGACCGGGCGCAGCGGCCTGGTGCTGGACATGGTGGTGGAGTCCGGCAACCCGGCGGACAGCGCCCGCTGCCTGCCGATGCTCCGGCGGCATCGCGCGCACTACGGCAACCCCCCGACCCATGCCGCCTTCGAGCGGCTGCCGCGCTTCCGGGCCTGGGTGCGTTCGGCCGTCTTCGCGCACAACCTGGTGCGAATCGCGCGGCTGCGGCCCGGATAAGCTTCCAAAAAGCGGAAAACGGCGCATTCCCATACCGGAAATCCCCGCCGGGGGGCGGGTTCGGCCCCGTCATGGCCCGGTGGGCCAAATCACGCCAAAAATCCACAAACCCAAGCCAGATCAAGGGATAACCGCCTCTTCAGCGGCCCACCACCGGCAATGGGCCGGAATCGGCGAGTGAAAGATTGACCGGAAAACAGAGGTTATGGACAAGAACTAAGTAGTATCCAAATATCGAACCGATGTCGAACAGTTTCTGTTGCTATTTATCGCCACTTGTGATTTACAAGGGTGTGGTTGCGTAGTTCCATAACACTGCGTAAAATTATGCGCCCCGTGCAATGCGGGGGTGATATACCCAAATTCAGGAGATGAGACATGTCAAAGAGATTGTTCGCTGTTGTCCTGACAGATGAACAAGACACCGGTGCCGCCAACATCGAAAATTCCTTCACGGAAACCGACTGGCATCGTTTGCGGGATGGAGTTTACGTTGTGGCTCATGCTGGCTTATCGCGTGATATAGCTATCCGAGCTGGTATCTTCGAGAATGTGGAAGAGGGCAGTAAGCCTGGCAAAGTGTCAGGCGTCGTATTCAAGCTGAACGGCGCTTACACTGGCTACGCCAACCAAGCCATTTGGGAGTGGCTCGAAGAGGCTGGCAAAGAAGCCGCAAAATGAACCAGTTGCCCCGTCCGCCTGGTGATTACCGTCAGTCCCAAGCTCGCGTCCGTGGCAAGAAGGCCGTAGATGTTGAAGATGAGGTTACTCACATCAATAGCGACATCCGAGACATCGAAACTAGACTGGGCCACATGTCTGAAACAATGGCCACAAAGTTGGAAGTAAAGAATCTTCAGATAAAACTGCTCGTTGCCGGGATCACCATACTTTTAGCTGTGATTGGCGTGTTAGGCTGGATTATTAGAATTGTTACGTACGCATTGCCAGCGGCTTGATTTCTCAGTTATTGGCTACTGTTGTATGTAATTCCCTTCCCAATGGATCTGCACGCGAAAGCCAGCACGTGGATCTGTTCCGCGCGGGACAGCTCGTCAGGGGACATCCACCGGGCGCTTATTTGGCGCGGTGGTGTATTACAATTGCGTCTCGCGGAAAATGACGGACATTCGGATGGAGAAGCTGCGGGACAAGGTCGCAATCGTTACCGGATCAAGCAGCGGGGTCGGGGCGGCCACGGCGAAGCTACTGGCCTCGCTGGGCTGCAATGTGCTCGTGAATTACCACTCGAACCGGGCCGGGGGCGAGACGGTGGCGGGGGAGTGCCGCGCCTTCGGGGTGGATGCGCTGGTTTTCGGCGGCTCGGTGGCCGATGACGCTGTCTGCGTCGAAATGGCCGCGGCGGCGCGCGAGCGCTGGGGGCGGATCGATATTCTGGTAAATAACGCCGGTACGACGAAGTTCGTTCCCCATCATGATCTCGCCGGTCTGGACATCGAAGATTTTCAGCATATCTACGGCGTCAACGTGATCGGCGCCTTCCTGATGGTACGGGCCGTCGAGCCTGTGATGCAGTCGCAGCCGGAAGGCGGCAGCGTGGTGAACGTGGCCTCCACCGCCGGCCTCGACGGCGTTGGCAGTTGCATTGCCTATGCCGCCTCCAAAGGAGGCATGGTGATCATGACCAAATCGCTGGCGCGGGCGCTCGGGCCGAAAATTCGAGTCAATGTGGTTTGTCCCGGCTTCATCGCTGGCGATTGGCTGCGTCGGGGGTACGGCGGCGAAGCATACGAAAAGATGCTGGAGGCGCAGCAGCGCAACACGCCGCTGCGCCAGACCGCAACGCCGGAAACCGTGGCCCGGGCAATCCTGCAATTCATTGCCGGCTCGCCGGTGGTTACGGGCGACAAGCAGATCGTGGACGGCGGCGCCCATTTGATGCGCATGACCCTGGCCCGGCGCTGAGCAGGCAGATTCGGGCTTCCCTCTCAGCGCTGCACGGGCCGCTTCTGCAACTTGCGCTGCAGGGTTCGGCGGTGCATGTTCAATTGCCTCGCCGTGGCCGAAATATTGCCATTGTTCTGCTCCAGTACTTTCTGGATATGCTCCCATTCCAGCCGCCGCACCGACATGGGTTGCGGGGCGGCGTCGTGTTCGGACGCGTTGTCCGGATCGGTGAGCAGGGCGGTGATTATCTCATCGGTGTCCGCGGGTTTGGCGAGATAATTATCGGCGCCGAGCTTGATCGCCCGCACCGCGGTGGCAATGCTGGCATAACCTGTCAGCATCAGGATGCGCATGGCGGGATTGCGCTCGCGCAGGGGCAGGATGAGGTCGAGTGAGGTGCAATTGCCGAGGTTGAGATCGAGCACGGCATAATCGAAGGTTTCCTCCTCCACCAGCTTGCGGGCCTGATCGAACTCCCCGGCGTGACTTACCGCATAGTTCCGCCGTTCCAGCGCCCGCCCGGCCACCCAGGCGAAAGCCCCGTCGTCTTCGACGAAAAGCAGTCTGCCTTCGCTCATGCCTCGGCTCCCAGCGGCAGACGAATCAGGCTTGTGGCGCCGCCACCCCGCCGATTGAACATTTCGATACTGCCGCCGGCCCGGCGCAGGGCGGCGTTGGCGAGAAAGATTCCCAGCCCCATGCTGCCCTTGCGCCGGGAAACAAAGGGCTCGCCAATGCGCTCAAGCACCTCGGCGGGAATGCCGGGGCCATCATCCTCCACGCTGATCAAGAGCTTGCCGCTGTCTTCCCGGTCCGGGGCATAGTTGACCCGCACTTCGCGCCGGGCGGCCTTGATGCCGTTCTCGATGATATTGATCACGGCGTGGCGCAGGCTCGGTTCGATCTGCAGGAGCGTGTCGGGCGCCGCCTCCAGGGCGAAATCGACTTTGGCGGAAGGATGCACGTTGAGTATGTAGTCCTTGATGTCCGCCGCGAAACGCCCAAGCCCGATTTCTTCCCGGGCGCCGGGATTGTCCTTGTGGTAGTAGCGGATCAACTGGTTGATGGAGTGCTTGCAGCGGCCCACCTGTTCCCGCAGCAGGCCGATGTCCTGCCGCACCGATGCGTCGCCAAGCCTGTCCTGCCCGAGTTCATCCAGATCATTGAGAATCACCGACATGGTGGAAAGCGGCGTGCCGAGGGCGTGGGCGGTGCCCGCGGCAAGCGTGCCGATGGCGACAAGCTGCTCATTGCGCAATTCGTTTTCCCGGGCTTCGGCGAGATGGTGTTCACGCTCCCGCACGGCGATTGCCATGGCGCTGATGAACACGGTGATCAGAATGGCGCTGACCACGAAAATCACCCACATGCCCACCAGGTGCAGTTCAAACATCGACACGGCGGCGCCGCTCATGCCCATCATGTCCTGTTCGGCGGACAGGTCGAGCAGCAGGAAAAAAGTGTAAATGACGATGCTGCCCAGGGCAAAGGAGTTCACATGGCGCCGGGGCAGCAGGGTGGCGGCGACGGCAAGCAGCACGAGCAGATAGGAAATGAGCGGGTTGCCGATGCCGCCGGTGTACAGCAGCAGCAGCACGAGAAACACCACATCCACCAGAATGTGCAGGAATAACTCGTTGTTGCCGATAGGCCGGCTCAAACCGAGGCGCCGGTAGCCGAGCAGAATCGAAACCACGATGGCCGCCACCAGCCCGGCGATAAACGCCGCGGGAATCACCAGCCCGGAAAACAACTGCAGGACAAACCAGCCGCTGCAACTTGCGCCGGTAACAAAGGCCCGCAGCAGCAACAGGCGCTGCAGCCCCTGGCGGGCAAGGCTGCTGCCACCCGACTGCACGGGAATCAGCGAAGCCGCAAGACGGCCCAATCCGGCAAGTTGTCGCATCCACCTAGTGTACAGCAACTCCGGAGCAACTCCGGGACACAACTCCGGCAACTCCGGGACGGCAACTCCGGGACACCCATTGACTCCAAACCGGCAACTTGACCACTATGAAGAGCCGCCATAGACTGCCCCGGCAGGAACTTGCGCCGCAGGTTCCCGGATTAACCGGCAAGAATTTTTCCAAAAGCCGGCAGAACTGAATTTCAGTCTGGCGCGCTCACGCTCGCGTGACGCGGCGGGCCCATAACAACCACAAACAACAGCAAGTCATGAGATCTGGACAAGAAGATCGGACGCCAGAGAACAAGCGGGGCAAGGACAAAAGCAAAAATCACGGAAAGTATGGCATCCCGAGGCCGGATTTCCGCCCGGCCCTGCCGCTGGCGCTGCTGGCCGCCGGGTTCGTCCTATGGCATCCCGCCGCGGCGGGCGCCGCCACCACCTGGCGCGGCCTCACCGTGGCGCCGGAGAACCGCTGTTCGGAATACGACCGTGACGACTACTCCTACTCCCAGAGCGTCGAAGATGATCTGGTGAGGGAGTACGGCGGCGTCTACGCACCCTACACCGGCGAGTGGTTTGTCGCCGATACCGAAACCGATATCGAACACATGGTGGCGCTCTCGGAAGCCCACGACTCCGGCATGTGCGCCCGTCCGGTGGAAGAGCGGCGCGATTTCTCCAATGACTTGCTCAACCTGACGCTGTCCGAACCCAGCCTGAACCGTTTTGCCAAATCAGCCAGGGATGCGGCCGAATGGCTGCCAGGCTACAACTATTGCTGGTTCGCCAGCCGCATCGTCCAGGTAAAGGCCAAGTACCGGCTCACTGTTGACCGCGCAGAAGCCGAAGCCCTCGAAGGCGTGCTCGGAAGCTGTGCCGCCACCACCCTGATCATTTATCCGCGGGGCGACCCCTTGCCCGCGCCAACGCCGATTCCCGGCCCCGCAAGCCTTCCCGCAAGTCCCGGCCCCACCGGCGAAAATCCCGCGGAACCCTATCCTTGGGAAGGCCCGTTAACCGACATCTGGCTCGGCCCCGGTCAGGCCATGCTGCTGTTGCACGCCCCCACCGGCGCCGCCATCGCGGTGCCGCTGTATTTCGACGCCGAAGGCGCGCCCGAGAGCTGGAGCGCAATGACCGGCCAGATCGAAGTAGGCAATTACCAGCCCGGCGGCGGCCGGATGACCAGCGACCCCGGCCTCAGCCAAGGCAAAACCGCCACCTGGAGCGTACACGTCAAGAATCCCGAAAACCTGCAACTCGAGCTCCTCTCCTGCGCCACCTCCAATACCACCCCCTGTGCCGACCCAGGCAACCTCGGCTTCACCCGCATCACCCCCTGAATCGATCCGACAGCTGTTCCATTTTGCCATCCCATTCAATCGCGCCCTCCAAACAGGATTCCGCGGATTTTCGCTTTCGCGAATTCCCGTGGCGCAGGCTCCCAGGGCGGTTTCACACGCATTTCGGCGAGTTGTTCGGGCGTAGCGGTTTGTCCCTGCGTAAACAATTCCCGTTGCAGGTCGGGCACACTTATCCCGCCGCTGTCGGCGATTTGCGCCGCCGCCACCCCTGCGGCCTGTCCGGTCGCGATGGCGGTGCCGAGAACCCTTATGGCGGCGCCGGCTTTGCGATCGCCGTCCGCGGTCCTCCCGGCGGCCAGCAAATTGCAAGTGTCCACACTCCGCAGGCAGTCGAGCGGAATCTGGTAGAAACCATTTCCCGGCGCCGCTTCCATCACACTGCCAAAAGTCTCCCGCTCATGCCATTCCGCTCCCCAGGCGCCGAGCGCGATACAGTCCTCGAAGCCGCGTTTGTTCATGACATCCCGCCAGGTGAGTTGATACACGCAATTCAAGTGCCGGCTTTCCCGCGTTCCGAATTCCGGGCCGGTGCTGACCAGATACGCCCGCTCGCAGCCGGGAATCGTCCTGACCGCCTCAAGATAGGCTTCCGCCTGGCGGCGTCCCGCCAATTCGGCCTCGGTGATGCTCGACCGGTCACGCGGATCGTAGTCGTGACTGGCAACGTAAATCACCAAATCCGCGCTGTACGGCAAGCGGCAAACGACGCTCTTGTCCTTGCTGAACGGTCCGATTCCCCGCCCGCGCGATTCCGCCACGGCCGCCGCGATGTCGTCGGCTGTCACGCTCGCTTCCGCGGAGATTCCGCCGAACCGGGTGGCGAGACTGCCGAGATTCAACTGGTTCCCGGCATTGCCATATCTGGTGGACGCTCCCGCCAGATGCGCCAATGTTGCCTCACCCGTGGCGTCTACGAACGAATTCGCCGTTACTTCGGAAAACTCCCCGGCGGTTTCCAGCACGATGCCGGCAAGACGATTCCCCTCCTTGTGGACGCGAATCGCGCGACTGTGAAAACTCAGGTTCACCCCCGCATCGAGGCAGACCTCGTCAAGTACCCGCTTGTTCGCCTCCGGATCGAAAACCAGGAACACGCCCCGATGCCGATGCGGCCCGGTAACGGCGGAGCGACTCGCAAGTCGTTCCAGAACTTCCCGCATGACGCCGTGAACGACTTGTCTCGGCGGGTCCTCGAAAGTGTATACCCCACAATAGGTAATCACGCCGCGAAGCGATGCGGCGCCTCCCAGGCTGCCGCCGGATTCGACCAGCAGGGTTTTCGCGCCGGCGAGACTGGCGCCGACCGCCGCACCCACGCCCGCCGCGCCGCCGCCTGCGATGATCGTGTCGAATTCGCGTTCGGCTTTCGTATTCTGGAATCCAGTCAAAGTAAAAATCCGATTGCCGCGCAAGCCGTGCGTCAACCTGGCGCGGTCCGCAAGCCGCGAGGGAAGTATCTGACGACGCCAATCATCAACAGACCTGAAACAAATGGCCAGAAGAAGAAGCTGACGCCAGCGTACTGCATCAGCAAGGTGGTTGCGAATGCGATCACGGCGCCCGTGATATAGGAGGTCCATTCGCCCCATCGAAACAGGGCGAGAACTATCGTGCCCAGGATAATGCCGGTCACGAAGTTGGGCGCCATCAATAGCAGATTCAAAAGGCCTTCGCCTTGAAACTGGCTCATGAACATCGCCATTCCGACATAAAACAGGCCCCACAGCACAACCGCCATCCGCGCCACTACCAGATAGTGCGCCTCGCTTGCGCCCGCGCGGAAATTTTTCTCGTAAATGTCGGTTACGGTGATGTTGGAAACCTCGGTGAGGTGGGTGTCTATGGTGGAAATGCCGGCGGCGAATATCGCCGCGATCAGGATGCCTGAGACGCCATCGGGCAACTCGGTGACGATGAAATAGGGGAAAATACGGTCCGGTTCGGTCGCGAGTTGCTCCACCACCGATTGCGGCAGCGGGTTTTGCGCGTAAAACAGGGACAAGGCGAGGCCTACCGCGAGCATGCAGATCGGTGTCAGATACAGCAATGCGGAAACGATAAAGGCTTTTCTGGCGTCCGCCTCGCTGCGGCAAGCCTTGACGCGCTGGAACACCGCCTGGCTGCCCGCCTGGGACAGGGCGGCCGCGGACATCCCGATCAGCCCGGCCCAGATGGTATAGGTGCGTTCCGGATTGATGGAGAAATCGAACATTGCGAGCTTGCCGGCTTCGTCCAGATGGCGGAAGGCCTCCCCAAACGACATGCCGGCTTGTCCACCCACCCAGAATATGCTGAAAATCGCGCCGAGCGAGAAAACCACGAACAGGAGAAAGTCCGTCCAGATTACGGTTTTCAATCCGGCCATCCAACTCCACAGGATGGCGAAGCCGACGATCAACATGTTTGAGACAAACAAGCCGTAACCCGTGACCACGCTGAGTACGAGCGCCGTGGTCAGTAGCCGGACGCCCGTGTTCAGACTCGTCAACACCAGGCCGAGAACCATGGAGAATCCGCCCACGCGGCTATTGATGCGAGTTGCGATAAACTCGTAGACGGTGGAGCAATCGCTGGCGCGGTAGAAGGGAACGGCGAAAAAAACCCCTGTCAAAATCTTGCCGAGCATCATTCCGAAAAGAATCTGAATGTAAAACAGGTTGCCTTCCGCTTGAAAAACAGAAGTCGGCACGGAGATGAAAGTCACGGCGCTGACGACGGTGGCAATGATGGAAGTGGATACGGCCCACCATGGCAAGCCGCCGCCCGCGTTGAAAAAATCCTTGCGGTTCTTGACGCCGCCGGAGAGCAAGTGCCCGAATATCGTCACCGCGATCATGGTGCCCGAGATGACGAAAAGATTCAGCGGCGATATCGATTGCGCGCCCATGATTGCCTCACTCCTGAATGCCCGGCGGTGTGTCGCGCGGCGATAGCGAATTTTCGCTTTCGCGAATTCCTGCGGCGCAGGCTCCTAGGTATTCTCTGAAAAATTCCCTCCCTGGAATTTTTCATTATCCCTGTGCCGCTAGGGAAGCTCTGACTTAATCAGAGCTTCCCTAGAAATTGATTTCGAGTCCGGTATAAAGGAATCGTCCCCGAATGTCATACAGGCCCGGCGCGGTCGCGCCGCCCGTGCCCACGCCCTCGAATAGCGAGGTAACGATGGGCGCGTCCTCGTCCGTCGCGTTCTCGACCCCCGCCCTCAGCAAAACGCTGTCGTTCACCCGGTAACTGGCGAACAGGTCCAGATAGGTGATCGAATCTATCTCATTGCCCAATGCGACGTCGGGGTCGGCGCTGATCGACTGGATTCCATCGCCGATGTGCCGAAACATCAGTCCCAGATGGAATCGGTCGGCGCGGTAGCTGACACCGAAGTTCAACTTGTCCTGTACGTTGTCGACCCTGCCGACCAGATCTTCTATCGCACTGGTGTCGTTTACCTGGCGGTCGCGTTCGAGCAAGCGCGTGTAAATGCCGTTGACCAGAATCTGTCCCGGTCCGGCGTCAAAGCCGCCTTGCAAGGCGTACTCGATGCCGGCGACCGAATCGGAAGCGAGATTGATCTGTTCGCTTCTCACGGTGGTCACGAATCCGGTGGTCGGATCCCGGATCACGTTTTCGCAGAAGAACGGGTTTCCGGTCGAAATGCAGTTATCGACGGTGGCCTGCGTTCCGAAAGCGGGGGCGAGCACATTTTTCATATCGATGCCGAAGTAGTCGATGCTGAAAACAAGGTCTTCGTCCGTCTGTATCACCACACCGAGGGAAACCGTGTCCGCGGTCTCCGATTCCAGATTGGGGTTGCCTCCGCTGACCGCTCTCACATTCGACTCCAGGTTGCTTGGATCGAACGAGGCGTCGACAAACTGCGAACAGCCGGCGGGTTGCGAGCGAAGATCGCCTTCATCGGTCATCGTGTCGCAAGGATCGGTTATTTCCGATGTGCGCGAACTGTCCGGCGAAAACAGTTCCTGCAAATTCGGCGCCCGGGTCGCCTCGCCGACACTGGCGCGCAAAGTCAATGTTTCACTCAGCCGCCATTGCGCGTTCGCGCCCCAGGTTGTCTCCTGTCCAACCGTGCTGTAGTCGGAAGCGCGGGCGGACAATCCCAGGTCGAAATGGTCGCCGAGCGGCACCTGCAATTCACCGTAGGCCTCGAGCACGTCGTATTCGCCGGCGGTCGAGCCGAAGAAGGTTCTCGTACCCTGCAGGCCGACCGGGTTTCCGGAATCGCCAACGGGGTCGGGCACGGCGATCAGCGCCGGATGCGGATGGATCTCGACCGACTCGTCGCGATATTCGACGCCGAGAACATAGCGCGCCGGGCCGCTGGGAAATTCCAGCGCATCGCCGTTGATCCAGGCCGAATACACATGCTGATCCCCCTCCGAATTGCTGACCAGATCGTTCGCGATCGAGTTTTCCGAAGCGGGGTCTATGGTGCCGCGGCCATAAATGTTGACAAACGAACATCCCGGCGTGGCTGCGCAACTCACCCGGTTGATCGCGTTCACCAGCGCGAGTTTGTCCACGGTGTCGAAGTCGGTCTGCTCGGCTTCGATGCGACCGTACTGGTAACTGAAGTGACCTTCGGCGAAACCGAGATCGGCGTCCAGGCCCGCGGCGAAGCGAGCCAGCCCGCGGTCGATCCGCGAAGCCCGGGGCCCGAATTCCAGAAACCGCCGGGTCACCGCCCGCAGGTCCGCTCCCACCGAAGGCACCGTGGCGGCGGTGGCCGTGGGAAAGCGAAAGCCGGCCGTTCCCGAGGACGCGAATCCCGCATTGCTGAAGATCGCCAACTGCGGCTCAAGATCGACGACGACTTCGGTTTCGGCAAGCGAGCCTTCGACAAAGGCGGCAACCGTGTCGCTCATATCAAATCCGGCGCGACCGGACACCACCAGCCTTTCCACCTCATTTTGCAGCGAACGCCAGGGCATGCGCTGGAATCGCTCGGCGAAGGGCTGCGTGAAGTTTCCCGATGAATCAAAACCGCCTGTGCCGCCCGCCGAGGAGACATACAGTCCGCCCGGGTTCACTCCCGATCCAGCGCCCACGGCGGCCAGACCCGTTCCCGCGCTGCCGTCGAGCAAGGCGTAATCGCGATCACCCCCCAAAATCCTGCCCTGATTCGTATATTCCAACCCGACGATGTAATCGCCGGTATCGAAGACGCCGCCATGGGTCGCCGTGAAGGCGTATTCCTCGCCGCCCCCCGCGGACGTTCCCCCGGCCCTGGCGGAGAAACTCGTGCCCTCGTGATTTTCTTTCAGGATCACATTGATCACCCCGGTAACCGCATCGGAGCCGTAGATGGATGAAGTGGCGCCGGTGACGATATCGATATGGTCGATCAGACCCGCCGGGATCATCGACAGATCAACCGCCGAAGTGCCAACGTCCCCGCCCACATGACGCCGGCCGTTGACCAGCACCAATGTGCGATTCGAACCCAGATTGCGCAGATTGACGGTCTGTGTTCCGGCGCCGAAACCGTTGTTCAGGGCTATGATGCTGCTGCCGCTTTCGAGCGCGTTGCCAAGTTGCGGCAACTGGTTCAGGGCTTCGGTAATCAGCAAGGCTCCCGAGTTCGAAAAAGCCTCGGTGTCGATTACGCTTAGAGGCTGGGATGAGTTGCGGTTGCCGGACACCGATATTCTCGATCCGGTAACGAATATGCTCTCGATCCGCGGCGCGTTCCCGGCGGATTCCTGGGCGTGGACCTGGGTCAGCGCACTGAAAACCAGGCCGCCGCAAAGCGCCGCGGCGAGTTTCAGCCTGCCCAAAATGGCCGCGCCTTTCATGCGGCGGCAAACTGCGGGATTGATGTTCATTTCGTACCTCCGGCTTGGCAATATTCCGTGCGCTACCGGACGGGAATGTCCGGCATGCGGGCGGAATTCAATTCGTGATTTTTCGGCGAACGCTCCCGCGCCGCCGATGAGAATAGGGAAGGATTGTGGCCATACAGCCAATCCAGTGATCGGTACCAGTCCCCAACGGTTCGCGAACGCATTTCCGCATTGCGGAGATCGGCGGCGATTCCGGACGGGTGGTAGATGTAGTCCCCGATCGCCCGCGACTGAATCTGCACGCGTGCGGTGCGCAATATGCGCGCTTCCTGATAACTTTCGAAAGCCAGATCGAAATCGCCTTCCGAAAGAGCCACGGCGTCCGCGAGGCAGACGGCGTCTTCCAGGGCCATGCAGGCGCCTTGCGCGAAGTACTGCAGCATGGCGTGGGCGGCGTCGCCGACAAGCGTCACGCAGCCCTGGGACCAGTTCGCCACCGGTTCCCGATCGCACAAAACCCACAATTTCCAGTCTTCGCTGCGGTCGATCAGGCGCCGGATCTCGGGCGTCACCGCCTGAAAACCGCGCCGAACTTCACCGGCTTCGACCGGAACGCCCGCCACAGGCTCCGGCGCCTCGTTGTGGTAGGTCACGACCAGGTTGAACAGTTTCCAGTCCGACAGCGGATAATGAACGATGTGGCACTTTGGTCCGGCCCATAACGTCGCCGCATTGGTTTGCAGCTCCGCCGGCATGTCTTCCCTGGGTATAACCGCCCTGTAGGTGGAATGACCGGATACGCGGGGCGCGCCGTCGCCGACGATGCGCTGGCGGATGTTCGACCAGAGCCCGTCGCAACCCACCAGCGCCGCGCCTTTCACCCGCTCCCGCCCATTTTCCAGCAAGGCAACGACGGAAGCGCTTCCCTGTTCGTAGTCGCGCACACCCGCGTTGGGTCGAATCTCGATCAGATCGTTGCCGCGGGCGGCATTCAGCAACACGCCATGCAATTGACCCCGGTGCAGGACGGCGTATGGATTGCCGAAACGGCGGCGGAACCTTTCCTGCAACGGGATTTCCACGACCGCTTCACCGGAAATGGCGTCGCAGAGCTTCAAGCTGTCGATAAATACGGAGACGCCGCGAGCTTCGGAACCGATGCCCAGGTAATCGAAAACAGTGAACGCATTGGGCCCGAGCTGGATACCCGCGCCGACTTCGCTCAATTGCGGCGCTTTTTCCAGCACCAGACTGCGATAGCCATGCCGCGCCAGCGCCAGCGCGACCGCGAGACCGCCGATTCCGGCGCCAACGATCAACACGGGAAGCGTTTCCGGGGATTTTCCATTGCTGGAGACCGTCATGATCCCGTCGCCTCAAGACTGATCGGGCGCATCCGGCTGCCGCGCCGGTTCCGCCGCCTGGAATGCGGGATGCGAAGCGCAATTGCGGCCGATCCGCTCCACTTGCGGAAAATCGGAGATGTCCAACCCGAATCGTTGCGCCGCGAACAACTGCGCCCCCAGGCAGGCATCGGCCATCCCCGGCGTGTTTCCGAATGAATACTCTCCATCGGCGCCATGTTTCCGGATCAGGTGCTCATATGCGGACAAACCGGAATGGATCCAGTGGCGGCACCAATCCCGCACCTCGTCTTCGGACGCTCCGAGTTCCGATCGCAAATGGTTCAATACCCGCAAGTTGTGCAATGGCTGGATTTCGCAGGCGAACAATTGCGACGCCGATCTGACGGCGGCGCGCAGGCCGGGGTCCGCGGGCATGAGGGCAGGTTCGGGATACCGCTCTTCGAGCCACTCGACGATGGCGAGCGATTGCGTCACGACCATGTCGCCATCGACCAGCACGGGAACGCTCTGTTGTGGATTGAGCGCCGAGAAGGATTCCGCCTCGTGGTCGCGGGCGCGCAGGTTGACCGGTTTTGTCTCATAGGCCAAACCCTTGAGATGCAGCGCGATGCGGCATCTATGCGTGCTGGAACTGCGGAAAAAGCCGTACAGGGCGATCATGCGGCGCTCGCGATTTCCACTTTGACGGGCTCCAGCCCGTCGATCATCCCGACGATGCTGTCGCCGGGCATCAGTGGACCGACGCCCGCGGGCGTACCGGTCATGATTGCGTCGCCGGGTTGCAGCCGGTAAAACCGGGACAGGTGGGCGATGAGTTCATCGACCCGCCAGATCAGGTCGGAAAGTCTGGCGTCCTGCCGGGTCGCGCCGTTCACCGCGAGCTGGATGCGCTGCCCGGCGATGGCTCCGAAGTCCTTCGCCCGCGTTGCCGGAGCGAATACGGCCGATCTTTCGAAATCCTTGCCGAGATCCCAGGGACGGCCCTTTTCCCGCGCCCGCAGCTGCAAATCCCTGCGGGTCATGTCGAGACCGCATGCGAATCCGTAAACGGAATCGAGCGCTTTTTCGGCGCTGCATTTGAATGTATTCGCGCCCATGAGCACCACGAGTTCCATCTCGTAGTGGTAATTTCGCGTACCCGGCGGATAGGGAACCACGGAACCGGAGGGCTGATACGCCAATGGCGACTTGGTGAAATAAAACGGCGCCTCGCGATCGACTTCCACGCCCATTTCCGCGGCGTGGGCGGCGTAATTGCGACCAACACAAAAAATCCGGTTTACGGGAAAGAACCGACTTTCTCCCTTCACTTCCAGATGACCGCATTGCAGGGGCGGAAAAATCAGCTCAGACATTCGCGCGCTCCTCGTATACGCCAAGTTTCCTGTGCAGGGGAGATTCGTCGATCCGAATCAGGTAGGAATCCTCGTCGGCCTCATGGATGATCGAAGCGAAAGCCGGAGCGCAGAATGTGTCCTTCCGCCGCCAGCGAATTTTTTCGCCGTTGATTTCTGAACAACCCCGCCCCTCCACAACGTGAAAAGCCGCCGGCGGCGAACATCGGGCCGGTGCGCATTGGCGCCCGGCGCGAATCAGTAGCGCGCAGAACCCGAGTGTTGCCAGCACGCCTTCGCCGGTTTCCGGATTGATGAACTCCATTTCGGCGCAAGGCTTGCCGCCCGACCGAATCAGGGCGCGCAAGGCTTCCCTGGTTCTTTTCCAGGGAAACCTTCGCAGTGGATTTTTCGGCGCCGCCACACCGGCCGGGCGCTTTGGCCGCAGTCCGCTGGCGACGTATTCCACCGCGCTCCGATCCGGAATCCGCGGTTGCGCTTCCGTTTCCGCCTCCTCCGCATAAGACGCTTCAAGGTAGATCAGCAAAGGCAGATCGAGGGCGTCCAGCCAGATAACCGGCTCTTGCCCCTCGTGTACATGTTCATGCCATTCGCCGTTCGGCGTCAGCACCAGATCGCCGGGCTCCATCGGGAGCTTTTCCCCTTCCACAAGGGTTGAAGCCCCGTCGCCTTCAACCGCCAGACGCACCGCGGATGGGGTATGCCTGTGAGATGGCGCTCGCTCGCCCGGCAACAGCAATTGCATGCCCAGATAGATAGATGGCGTGGCTTGCGCGGCAGCTTCCCCATATCCGGTTCCCGAAAGCACCAGAACTCTCCTTTCAGCGCGCTCGATGGGCGTCAATTCGCCCGCCCGCAGCAATAGCGGCCTCAGCTTTTCATAACGCCAATGGGTCGGCGCGCAAGTCGCCCGCGGCGTGCCCCGCGGCAAGCTGTCGCGCAAGATCGGCCAGAGCGGGGTAACGCCGGCCGCGGCCATTTCAGCGCGATAATCGGCGGGCAATTCGGTTATGGATCCGAGTTCCAATCCGCTTTTCCTCGTTTGCTTTTCCGATCAAACCGCCTACCGCACGGCATCGCGCGCGAGACGGAATCCCAGGTTGTTGTTGCGAAAGTACGTCGAATACCAGAACCGGTTGGCCGCGCGCAGATAATTCCATTTGCCGTACCAGGAACCGCCGCGTATCACGCGGTCGGCACAGTCGTCTTCCCCCGCGGCGCGCCCATCTTCCGGCCCATCGGCATAGCTGTTGCGATAACAGTCCTGCACCCATTCGCGGACATTGCCCGACATGTCGAACAGGCCGAGTTCATTGGCCTTCTTGCGGCCCACCGCATGCGTCCTGTTTCCGCTGTTCCGGAAATACCAGGCGCTGTCCGCCGGGTCGTTGGACCCGGCATACTGATAATTCCCGCTGAGCGGGCCTCCCCGAAAGGCGTACTCCCACTCCGCTTCGGTCGGCAGCCGATAGCTTTCTCCGCCGGCGTTCAGTTTGCCCAGAAACAATTGAATATCGTCCCAGCTCACGGTTTCCACGGGACATTGCGGACAATCGCCGAAAGCGCTGGGATTCTCACCCATCACGGATTGCCAGAGTTTCTGGGTCACTTCGAAACTGGATATTTGAAAGCTGCCGACCATTACTTCGCGCACCGGGCTCTCGTCGGGCTCGCAACTTTCCTGCTCCGGCGTGCATCCCATGCGGAAAGAGCCTTCCGGCACACTCACCATCTGCCCGCCAATGGCTTCAAGCGCTTCATCGAGTTGCAATTCGTCGGCGCCCGCCAGCGACGGCAACATCAATGCAATCAATCCAAACTGATATGGTTTCACCACTGCCTCCCCATGATTCGACCGGAAGAAGAATGCCCGCGGCACTCTCCGAATTGGCCTCCGCATAGTATGTATACATATGTTTTGTATGCTGTCAATACATTTCAATCCGAAATTTGCCCATGCCACGTCAAGATTCACAACCATGCGATACGGACGCGCGCAAGGCCGGAACAGCCTGGCGCGGCCATCCGGCGAGTGCGTCCGTCCGGCGTTGAAGAATGCTCCCTGAGCGGATAGGCTTGAACCGTGTTCCGGCTGGCCTGCTCGAAATCGACTTTCACTTTCGTCTGCGAAATCAACCTTGGGGATGCCCATGAATCCAATCACGAGAATGGTTGGCCACTATATTCGGCGACTGCACCAGATCTCCGTCGGCGCATTCATGTCGCGAATCTCGGAGCAGGATCTTGATCTGACGCAGGTGCAGTTCGCGGCGCTGAGCGTGGTCAAGGAATATCCCGAAATCGACCAGACCAGCCTCGCTCAACATATCGCGTGCGATCGCGCCACAACGGGCGGAGTGATCGACAGGCTGGAAAAAAAGGGATTTGTCCGCCGTATCTACCAAAAGTATGATCGGCGCAGAAATCTGATAGTGATTACCGATGACGGTCGAAAGGTTTATGAGAACGCGATACCCATCGTTTGGGTCGTGCAGGATGACATCATGCGCGGATTGACCGAGGTCGAACAGGAAGAGTTGCTGCGCTTGCTGGTCAAGGCAACCAGCGCGTCGAACAAGTTCAGCCGGGCGCCCATGTCACCAGCCGCACCTCCTGCAGAGCGACAGCGCATAGTGTGAACAGGCTCTACGGAAGCTCTGGCTTAATCAGAGCTTCCCTAACTCAAAAAGCCGCCAACGACCGCCGCCACCGTAAGCACAAACAAAATCCTCCGCAAGGCAGCCTGGGAAAGGTTTACCGCGATTTTCACCGCCAGCCAGGCCCCCGCCATGGCGCCCAGCGCCAGAATCAGACCTGGAACCCAACTCACCTTGCCGAAAATGATAAACACGCCAAGCGCCACCGTGGTGAAGGCCAGGGCGCAACTCATCTTCAGGGCGTTGGCCCGCAGCAGGTCATAGCGCAACCCGGCAGTGAGCACCGCCAGCAAAATGAAACCCACCCCGGCCTGGACAAGGCCGCCATAGACCCCGGCGCCGAACAGTCCCCACCAGGCAAGACGATGCTCTCCTGGCGATCGGGCCTGTGTTCCCGGCGGCGGCGCAATCGTATCCGGCCGCAGCAGCATCACTAGCGCCATGGTCAGAATACACAGCAACAGCACCGGCTTGAGATAGAGGTTCGGCAGCGCCACCGCGAGCAAGGCCCCGGTCAGGCCGCCGCAAAGCGTGGGAATGAATACCGGGACCACTGCCCTCCGCGGCAAGGCGTCGTGACGGTCAAACGCCCCCACGCCGGTAATGCACTGCAGCCAGATGCCTACCCGGTTGGTGCCATTGGCCACATCCGCGGGCAAGCCGAGCATCATCAGCAGCGGCAGGGTGAGATTGGAGCCGCCGCCGGCAACGGTATTGATGCCGCCGGCAAGGAAACCGGCAAGGCAGAGCAGTGTGATCGCTCCCGGATCAAGCTGAATTGCCAAAAGCTTCCTATACTTTTTCACAATGTGGGAATGCGGCAGCTTAGCGAGATCAAGTGATGGAATCCAGCAAACGCCCGATACGTCGGGCACACTGTGGCGGGGCGACCCTTATCGAAGCGCTGGCGGCCCTGGCGATACTTTCCTTCGGCCTTGCCGGAATCGCCGCCACGCAGTTCCGCAGCCTGGCGTACTTGCGCGAAATCAGCCACGAATCCCGGGCAATGCTCCATGCCGCGGATATGGCGGAAAGACTGCAAGGCCGGGGCGGCGGCCCTGGCGCCGCCGAGTTGGCCCGCTGGCAGGCGGAATTCGCCGCCGCGCTGCCCGCCGGCAAGGCCGGGGTCTGTTTCGACAGCACGCCCCGGGATGGCGCCGCCTCCGCGCCTGCCTGTGACGGCGCCGGCGGCTTTCTGGCAATCAAGCTTTGGTGGGACGAGGATCAGGATGGGGAACCGGAACGAAGGCAAGTTACCATATTGCGGTCCCGGTGATCCGTCCCGGGGTCCATTCCGGAGCCAGGCGGGGCTCAGCCTGATTGAACTGCTGGTGGCAGCGGCCCTTGGCCTGTCGATCGCCGGCGTGGCCATCCGCGCCTATCTGGCGGGAAGCGCTTTGCAGAATGAAGTCACCGCGGAACTGCGGCTTCACGAAAGCGCCCGTTATGCCTTGCATGTACTGGGTCAGCGCGTTCGCCTGGCGGGATTTCCCGGCTGCCTTGGAGAAACCGGCGAGACTTCCCCGCTGGATTCCGCCTGGCAAGCCCCCGGGGCATTTTCGCCCGTGGAAGGCTGGAACAGCGAGAGGCCGCATCCTGATTTCGGCGCCGGGGCCGAAGGCGATGCCATCGCCCTGTGGTGGTCGGTGCGCGGCTGCGGCGCCGATGGCCCGTCGGAATTGCACCCGCCCCAGACCGCGGGCGGAAATCCGGCCCTGCGGGGTAGCCTGTTCTATACCGGCAGGCGCGGCAACCGGGCGGATAATCCCCCGGCCCTGTTCCTCCGTGAGCTGTCGAACTTTGCGGAATCAGGCCCCGCCCGGGAACTTGTTGCCGGGCTGGAATCGATCCGCTTTGGCTACCGGACCGACGGCGCCCTGCTGCCGGCGGAACAGGTGGGCGACTGGTCCGCCGTGCGCAGTGTGCGGGTGGAGTTGCAATTGCGAAGCCTGCTGGTTCCGGAGATCGAACGGAGATTCAGCCAGACCCTGAGTCTGCGCAACCGTCCGCTTGCGGCTGTCGATTTTCCCCGGATTGTCTGGCCTTCCGGGGGCACTCCCGGGAATCCGGACGGGGAGGAATCATGAAACGGCAGCGAGGCATGATTCTGCTCTTCTGTCTGGTGTTTCTGACCTTGCTGACCCTGATGACGGTTGCCGGTCTGGAATCGATCCTGCTCCATGAGCGCATGGCGGCCAATCTGCGTGAATCCCGGAATGTTCTTGCAGCCGCCGAGTCGGCTCTGGCCGAAGCCGAAGCGGACCTTGCCGACCAATGTCCCGATGCGGGTGGAGGGTTCGCTCCGGGGCTGCCGCGAAACGAACCACGCTGGACCCAAACCATCGGATCCGGCGATGACTGGTGGCAATCCCGGGGCCATTCGGCGTCATATCCGGGAACTGTCGAATCACCACGTTTTGTAGTGGAAAGCTGGCGTGAACCCGCGGTTTCGCCGGACCCGGACAATCCGCAGCTGCAACCCTTGTCGGTCCCCGTGTACTACCGGGTCACCGCACGGGGTCAAGGCGCGGGCACCGCTACGCTGCAGGTCACTGGCGTGCTCGTCTGCGACGGGGAACAGATGCTCTCCCGGGCCCGCCTCTCCTGGCGGCGGCTCTTCTGACTGCGCGGAGGCCGCGGGATTCATGAACGGGCAAGCCGGGATCACCCTGATGGAAGCCCTGCTCGCGCTGGCGGTGATGGGCCTGCTCGCGGCGATTGCCCTGCCTGTGTACGAAAGTCATCTGCTGCGCAGCCGCCGGATGGAAGCGCGCCTGGAACTGATGGAAGTCGCCGCCGAACAGGAACGCCACCGCTCCCGCAATGGCGGCTACACCGCCGATGCATGGCCGCTGCAAACCCCAACGGTATCAGGCAGGCGGCGTCTGACCCGGAACGAACATTATGAGATTGAAGTGCGGGCCTGCCCCGGGCAAAACCTGAGCCACTGCTTTGTCGCCATCGCCCGGGCCCGGGGAAAACAGGCCCGGGACGAATGCGGGGAACTCAGCCTCGACAGCAAGGGCGCCCGCGGCGCGGGCGGCGGGGAAGCCGGCTACTGCTGGTGAGGCAACCATTCAATTGCAAACCAGCGCCTCGCCATTGCCGCCTTCCCGGATGCCGTCTCCGTCCCGGTCCTCCGCTTCCCGGAGCCTTCCGGCCGCATTGAGTATCAACTGCCTCGCCTGCCGCGCATCGCCATTGGCCGGGCACCAGGTGAAACTGCCATTCTGGTTGCGGGTAAAACCCATGGCGGTCATTTGCAGGTACTGGCGATTGCCAAAGGAGCGCCAGCGAAGATTGCCCGCGGGAGCGGAAAATCGAAATGCCCGCGGCAACGCATCGCCGGAGTCGGGAACACGGTCGCCGTTCCTGTCCATGAAGGCGATCATGCCTTCCCGCCACCGCCCGCCGCAGCTTTGGCCATCCGCGGAAGGGCACAGCGTCGCCAGACCGCCGCTGCTGACGGCCTCCCCCCGGGTGAACTCGATGGCGCTGCGCAGCAGGCGCATTGCTTCGTCTCCCCGGCGTTGTTCTATAATGCCCCCCAGCGATGGCGCGGTCGCCGCCAGAATGATCGCCAGCAGGGCGATCGCCAGCAGCAGTTCCAGCAGGCTCAGTCCGGTATTGCGGGTCATCTTTCCCATCCATTCAGTCCGGTTGCCGAAAGTGTAGTGTGTTGTCCCATGAGTTCGCCACATTTCAGACAAAAAGCAGCGAAAACCGGGAAATTCACCGGGGGAAATCCTTCGTGAAATTCCGCATCGTCATGGCGCAGTTGAATCTGCTGGTTGGCGATATCCAGGGCAATGCCCGCCGTGTGCTGGAAAGCGCGCGCAAGGCCCAGGTGGAACAACAGGCGGATCTGGTGGTTTTCCCCGAACTGACCCTCACGGGATATCCGCCGGAAGACCTGCTGCTGCGGCCAAGCCTCGGCGGACGCATCGAAAGGGCGCTTGCTGAAATCACCGGCGCCGGACTCGAATGCGCCGTTGTGGTGGGTTTTCCCGAAACCGGCGATGAAGGCCTGTACAACGCACTTGCGGTCATCCACCAGGGCCGCCGTATCGCCGCCTACCACAAGCAGCGCCTGCCCAATTACCAGGTCTTTGACGAACAGCGCTATTTCCGCGCCGGCAGCGGCCCCTGCCTTGTGGAATTGTTTGGCGCCCGCATCGCATTCACGATTTGCGAGGATCTGTGGAGCGAGTTCGCCACCGTGCAGGCGAGCAATGCCGGCGCCAGTCTGCTCATCAATATCAACGCCTCGCCATTTCACGCGGGAAAAACCGGTGAACGAAAGGCTTTGCTCGCCGAACGCTGCCGGCGGGGAGAATTTCCGATTATCTATGTCAACCTCGTCGGCGGGCAGGATGAACTTGTTTTCGACGGCGCCTCCCTGGCGGTGGACGCCGAAGGCGGCTTGCGCAGTCTTGCCCCGGCGTTTCAGGAAGGACTTTACCCGCTTGACATCGAAGTCGACGACCGCGACGGCGTCTGCAAACTGCTACCGGGAGAGTTCGCTCCCGAGTCCGGGATGGAAGAACAGATCTACCAGGCCCTGGTCATGGGAGTCGGGGATTATGTCAACAAGAACGGTTTCGGCGGAGTGGTGCTTGGTCTTTCCGGCGGTATCGATTCGGCGCTGACCCTGGCGGTGGCGGTGGACGCCCTCGGTCCGGAAAGGGTCCAGGCGGTAATGATGCCATTTGCTTTCACCTCGGACCTGAGCAGAAACGCGGCGGCAAGGCAGGCCGAGACACTGGGGGCGGGTTACAGCGTGATTCCCATCGATGGACTCTATGACGCTTTCACCGCGGCATTGGCGGAAGAATTCGCCGCTACCGGGCCCGATGTCAGCGAACAGAATCTGCAGGCGCGCTGCCGGGGCGTGCTGCTCATGGCGATTTCCAACAAGAAGGGCCTGCTCGTGCTCACCACGGGCAACAAGAGCGAACTGGCCGTGGGCTATGCCACGCTGTACGGCGATATGGCGGGCGGTTTCGATGTGCTCAAGGATGTTTCCAAAACCATGGTCTACCGCCTCGCCAGATACCGCAACGGGCTGCGGCCGGATACCCGGGAAGCCATTCCGGTGGAGGTCATCGAGCGGGCGCCCTCGGCGGAACTCGCTCCGGACCAGGTGGATGCCGACAATCTGCCGCCCTATGAAGTGCTCGATCCCATCCTCGAGCGTTATGTGGAGCGGGACTGGAGCGCCCACCGCATTGTCGGGGACGGCTTCGACCGGGAAACCGTGGCGCGGGTGCTGCGAATGGTGGACCGCAACGAATACAAGCGCCGGCAGGGCCCGCCCGGCGTGCGGCTCACCCAGAAAGCCTTTGGCCGGGACCGACGGTATCCGATTACGAATGCCTGGCAGCCTGGCGACTGACCTTCCGAACCGCTGCCTGCGCTACCCGATTACCCATGTCGGGCGGCATGGCGACTTTCGGGATTCAATCATTCAATCCAGCACGCCGAAAGTGATGATGCTGAGAAAGGAGCGCCCCGACTCCTCGGGGGCTTCCTGATTGTTGATGATCTGCTGGCTGCCGGACATGGGCGGCCGCTCGGTGGGCGCCAGCGGCGGATTGCCGCGGTTGTCGCCAAGCAGGCCGAAAGTGACGGTATACAGCAGGGAAGGGTCGGAAATTTCGGTGCGGATCGCGAACTCGCCATTTTCGTCGATGGCGGGATGCCCGGGATAGTTTTCGTGCAACAGCGCCAGGGAAGTATTGGCCAGATCATCGAGGCCAAGCCTGAGATAGCACTCCACCATGATCGCCACGGCGTCGGCCACCGCCGGGGTGCCCTGGAAATTCTCCACCACATACTGCGCCCGGCGCTGGGCGGCGATAAAGGCGCGCCGCTCCAGGTAGTAATTCGCCACATGAATCTCGTAAGCCGCCAGATTGTTGCGCAGGTAGATCATTCTCGCCCTGGCGTCGGCGGCGTAGGGGCTGTCGGGATACAGCGCCAGCAACTGGGCGAAGTCATTGAAGGATTCTTCGGTGCGGCCCGGGTCGCGTTTGGTGGGGTCTATGGGTACAAAGCGGTCGAGAAAGCCGCTGTTGTCGTCAAAGGAGGATAGCCCGAGCATGTAATAGGCGTAGTCGATGTTCTCGCTGTCCGGGTGCAGGCGGATGAAGCGCTGGGCCGCGGCCCGGGCGGCTTCCCGATCGCCGCTGCGGTAATAGGCGTAAACGATCTCGATCTGGGCCTGGGCGGCGAAGCGGCCGAAGGGAAAGCGCGATTCCAGCGCTTCATAAGTGGAGATCGCGCCGCGGAAATTCTGGTTGGTGAGCTGGTCCAGCGCCCGCTGGTAGAATTGCTGTTCGGTGCCGAGGCCGGCGAATTCGTCCTCATCCTCGTCATCCCCGAACCAGGCGCAGGAAACCACGAAGGACGCCGCAAGCAAGAGCGGCATCGTACGCGATGTTCGCCAAATTCCATCCATCAAACTGTTCCCCGCCTGTCCATTCTGGGAGCCTGCGCCGTAGGAATTCGCGAAAGCGAAAATTCGCTATCGTCGCGCCCCCGGCCGGTCGATTGAGGCGAATATTGATGGATATTCAACGAAATCGACCGGCCAGGGGCGTGGATGAGAGCGGATTTGCAGCCGTGAATTCCTACGGCGCAGGCTCCTAGGTATTCTCTGAAAAATTCCCTCCTTGGAATTTTTCATTATCGCAAAACAAAAGCGTGGTTTTGTTTTGCTCCCGAATTCAATGGCTTACGCCATCGAATTCGGCGACACATCCCTGTGCCGCAGGGAAGCTCTGACTTAAT
>JAJECW010000020.1 GCA_022821865.1 Pseudomonadales bacterium | reverse complement strand
AACCCCGACTGTTTGCCCAATCAACGTTGGCACCAGCATCAATCCGTAGTTCCACCATATCCGGTCTTGATTGTCGAATAGCGTCGCCTAGGAGCCTGCGCCGTAGGAATTCGCGAAAGCGAAAATTCGCTATCGCCGCGCACCCGGCCGGTCGATTGAGGTGAATATTGGTGGATATGCAACGAAATCGACCGGCCGGGAGCGAGGATGAGAGCGGATTTGCAGCCGTGAATTCCTACGGCGCAGGCTCCTAGCGGCAACGTTTTTCGGAGCAGGCGGCTTGATGAGTACGCGAGTGGCCATACAGGCGATGGAAGGGTTTACCCTGAATCAGGGTATAGTTGCCGTCTTTGAGCTTTCCATGGTTGTGATTTCATTTCTTCTTCCCAGAATGACAATGCGAAGAGCCGGTGGATGACGCAACTGAAGAATGGATGAGGTCTTTTGAAAAGAATCAATTTAAAAATCCATTTGGCGACTGCCGTTTGCGCCTGTCTCCAGGCCTGTTCCCTGCAAACTTTCTGGGATGACCGGGGATCGACAAGCGATCCAGACATTCAGGCCGCCGCCAGTGAAACCATGGCATCCTTGCAGCCCCTGGCCTGGTGGGAGTCCTTTGCCGATCCGGCGCTGAACCGGGTGGTGGAGGCCGTGCTCGGATCGAATGCCGACCTGGCCGTGGCGGCGGCCCGGGTCGAACAGGCAAGAGCCAGGGCGCGAGTCGCCGATGCCGTGCGCCTGCCATCATTCAGCGCCACTGCCGATGTCAATGATCTCGACCTGCCCACCAATGCGGGAATCGGCGCCCAACTCGACGAACTCGGCCTTGGCGAGCGGTTGGCCGATCAGTTCGGCCTTTCGCTGCCCGACCGTCTCGGCCTGACTACATACAATCTTGGCGCACAATTTGCTTGGGAGACGGATTTCTGGGGCCGCAACCGCAATTTGCGGCTTGCCGCAGGCGCCGAGCAGCTTGCCTCGGAGTCGGACTATCATGCCGCGCAAGTCTCCGTGCTTGCCGAAACCATCGGCGCCTATCTGGAACTTGTGGACTTGCGCCGGCAGCGTGACCTCGCGCTGGAAACCATTGGCCTGCTTGCGGAGAGCGATGAACTGACCGAATCGCGCTACGAGACTGGCCTCGCCGGGGCCAGCGAACGCTACGCCGCGCGCCGCGCGCTGAGCGAGGCCCGGACGAGGCTGCCCGGGTTGGAAACCGGCCTGGCCGAAGCAGAAAGCCGACTATGGATTTTGCTGGGGGGCTACCGGGAAGATATTGCCGGCCTGCTGCCCGGCAGCCTGTCCCTGGCCGAAGCCAGCGAACCCGAGCCGCAAGGCATTCCTGCGGAATTGCTGGCCCAGCGCCCCGATGTGGCTGGCGCAAGGCAACGCATGGAAGCCGCCCGCTTTACCCTCGGCGCGCGTGAGGCCGAGTTGTTGCCGGCCCTTTCGTTGTCCGGCTCCATCGGCTTGCAGGCTACTGAGGTCGGCGACTGGTTCGACCCGGACCAGTGGTTCAGCAATCTCGGCGTCAATTTGCTGGGCCCGGCGCTGCAGGGTTCGCGCCTGCGTGACAATGTGGCGCTGGCGGAAGCGCAATTACGCGAGGCCACGGCGCTGTACGGTCAGTCCGTCGTGACTGCTGTGCACGAAGTCGAGGCCGCCCTGGCGGCTTTCGATGCCGGTCGCCGGCGTCATGAGGTGCTGCTTGCCTATGTAAACGATGCCGAAGCCGAATCGGGTTTGCAGGCGCAAAGATACGCCAACGGCATTGGCTCTTATGGCGAAGTGCTGCTCGCGGGACAAGTGCGGGCGGGCGCCCGGGCCGCATTGTCCACGGCGGAGCGCGACCTTGGCCTCGCCCGCCTCGCCTTGCACCGGGCTCTCGGAGGCGCGTGGACCGTGGATGTGGCCCGATCGAGTGAAACGCAGGCCGCCTCGCTTGGTGCCATTGCGGACTATGCCAATGAATAGTTTGTTGGGAAGAATCACCGGAGTCATCGCCGCACTTGCCATCGTGGCGGGGTCGGTGGCCCTGGGGCTGTTGCTGATCTCCCTGGCCCCCGAGCCGGAAAGTCGTGAATTGCCACCACGGATACCCTTTGCGCAGACGGGTTCCGCCACTGCGGCAACCGGCCCAATTCCGGTGTTTGGCGCGGGAACCGTCCGCCCCGCCCGGGAAGTCGAAATCGCGGCCCAGGTGGGTGGCAGAATCAGCCGGGTGGCTCCGGCCTTCCAGAGCGGCGGCCAGGTAAGCGCGGCCCAGGAACTGTTCCGCATTGAAGATGAGGATTATCGATTGCGGGTGGAGTCGGCCCTGGCTGATGTGGCGGCCCGTCAGGTGGCCTTGCTTGAAGCCGAACAGCGGGCCGGGATTGCCGCCCAGGAATACGAACGATTCCGCAGTCGTCAGGACGGCGCCCCGGAGCCAAGCCCGCTCACCCTGCGCGAACCGCAGTTGCAGGCCGCCAGGGCCGCCCTTGACCGCGATGAGGCGCGTCTCGCCGAAGCCAGGCTTGCCCTGTCGCGCACCGTGGTGACCGCGCCATTTGCCGGTTTCATAAGGCGGGAGTCGATTGACGCGGGTCAGATCGTTGCAGCCGGCATGCCGGTGGGGACCTTGATTGCCGCGGATGCGGTGGAGATCGCGGTCTCGCTTCCCGACAGCGATGCCGCCCTGATTCCTGGTCTCTGGGACCTGCGCCCAGGGGACGATTCGCGACAGGTCCCCGCTCGGGTCAGCGCTTCCCGGGGCGAGCAGGAGTATGCCTGGAGCGGCTATGTGGATCGGGCCGAGGTGGCTGTGGATCCGCAAACGAGAACCGTGGATGTGGTGGTTCGCGTGCCTGAGCCCTTTGCCGCCGGCGCCAATCCGCCGCTGCTGGTGGGTGAATTTGTTGATGTGGAGGTCGATGGGCTTGCCCTGACCGATGTCTGGCGGATTCCCCGCGCGGCGCTGCGGCCCGATAATGAAGTCTGGACAGTGGATGACGGCAATGTGCGTATTGTTCCGGTGCGGGTATTGCAACGCGCCGACGGCGCAGCCTGGGTCAGCGGACCGCTTGGCGCCGGCGATCCCTTGATCACCGGAGGCTTGCAGTTTGCCGTGGAAGGCATGGCCGTGCTCACCGGGTCTGATTCGCCGCCATGAATCTTCCCGATCCGTACCAGGGGGAAGCGCCTGGTCCCATCGCCTACATGGCGGGCAACAGCGTTGCCGCCAATCTCCTGATGCTCGCCATTCTCGCCGCCGGGCTGGTGTCGCTGTCCGGTCTTGAGCGCGAAGCCTGGCCCGCCCTGCCTTTCTACACCATCGAAGTCACCATGGCCTATCCCGGAGCGAACCCCGAGGAGATCGAGGAATCCATCGTCATCAAGATTGAGGACGAAGTCAGCGGCATCGAGGACGTCAATGCCGTGCGTTCGGTGGCGGCGCCGGGAATGGCTTCGGTGCGGATTGAAATGCGCTCCGGAGTCGACATGGGCGAGGCGCTGAACGATGTGGAATCCGCCATTGCCAGAATCCAGACCTTTCCGGCAGGTGCCGAGAGGCCGCTGATCCGGGAAATGACCAATGGCCAGAGCGTGATCCGCATGTTGCTGCACGGCGATATTTCCGAACGCTCGCTCAAGGAGCTTGCCGCCCGGGTGGAAGATGAGCTCACCACCCTGCCCGAGGTTTCCCTGGTGGGAGTCAGCGGCATGCGCGATTACGAGATTTCCGTGGAAGTCCCTGCCCGCCGGCTGCGGGAACTCGGCCTGACCCTGGACGATGTCGCCAATGCGATCCGCGCCAATTCCCTGGAGCTTTCCGCCGGCAGTATCGATACCGAAGCTTCCCGGGTGCGGCTGCGGACTCTCGGCCAGCGTCAGGTTCAGCAGGAATTCGAGGACATCGTGGTGCTTGCCCGGGATGATGGCGCCGGGTTGCGCCTCGGCGATATCGCCACCGTTCGCGACGGCTTCCAGCGGCGCGACATCATTGTGCGGCATCAGGGCCGGCGCGCGGTGTTCATTGAAGTGTTCCGCGCCGAAAGCGAACAGGTGATGGCGGTGGCGACCGCGGTGCGGGAACACATTGCCGGAGTCATCGAACCGTCGCTGCCCGATGGCGTGGGGATCAGTTTCTGGAACGACGAATCCCGGACTTATTCCGAGCGGCTCAACCTGCTGCTGAAAAACGGCGCTCTCGGCCTGATGCTGGTCTTTGTCGCCCTGGCGCTGTTTCTGCAGATCCGGCTCGCCTTGTGGGTCACCGTGGGACTTGCCACCGTCTTTGTCGGCTCCCTGGCGGCAATGTTGCTGCTGGACATCGCCATCAATACGATTTCCCTTTTTGTCTTTGTGCTGGGCATTGGCATTATCGTTGATGACGCGGTGGTAGTGGCCGACAGCGTCTACCAGCAGCGGAAACAGGGTCTCCCCGGCGTTGCCGCGGCGATTCGCGGCGCCCGCGGGATTCGCACGCCGCTGACTTTCGCCGTGCTGACCTCCATCGCCGCCTTCATCCCCCTGCTGTTCATCCCCGGCGGCATCGGCGAAATCTGGCGCGCATTGCCGGTGATCGTCATCGCCATGCTGGTGATTTCCCTGGTGGAATCCCTGTTCATCC
This sequence comes from Pseudomonadales bacterium, assembly GCA_022821865.1. Lineage (GTDB taxonomy): Bacteria > Pseudomonadota > Gammaproteobacteria > Pseudomonadales > Pseudohongiellaceae > UBA9145. The sequence continues at coordinate 8,948 of JAJECW010000020.1, read as the reverse complement.
TTCCCGGTCATTTATCCCATCTGCCCGGCCCCGACTGGCGCCCGAGCAGCGCGCCGGACCGGTTCTTCGCCGGCGTCCAGGGTGCGGTGGACCGGGGGCTGAAAACATTTATCGAAGGCCCGCTGGACCGGGCGCTGCATTTCGCCACGGCCCAGCCCCTGGTCATTCTCGCCGGCGCCATCGGCGCGCTCATCATCAGTATTTCCCTGCTTCCCGCGGGGCTGATCGCGGTGACATTCGCCGATGTGGTGGAAGGCGACTTTGTCACCGCCACCCTGGAAATGCCAGAAGGAACCACCGCCGGGCGCACCCTGGAGGCTGCCCTGGAGATCGAAGCCGCGGGAATCCGGGTCATCGAACAAATCTCGCAACAGCAGGGGGATGGTGCGCCGCCGCTGCTTGAGGGCGCCACCATTGTCGTCGGCCAGCGTCCCCGGGTGGAAGGAGGCGGCGTCATCGCCTCTCCCTCGCTGAATCCGGAAGCCAATATCGCAACCATCGAGTTCAAGCTCGTCAGCGCCCAGGTCCGGGACGTGACCACCACCGAAGTGGCCCAGGCCTGGCGCGATGAAGTGGGCATCCCGCCCCAGGTGCGCGGAGTGGTTTTCAGCGGCGATGTGCTTGATCTTGGCAATCCCATCGAGGCGGTCATGTCGCATCCCGACCCGGAACGGCTTGCGGCCCACGCCAGCGCGGTGGTGGAAGCCCTGCGCGGCATCAACGGCGTATTCGATATCCGTTCCGATCACGCCGAGGGGATCCGCGAAGTACAGCTTGAACTGCTGACGCAAGCGCGCAGCCTCGGGCTCAATCTGCAGGATCTGGCAGGTCAGGCCCGGGCGGCATTCTTCGGTGCCGAAGCCCTGCGGGTCCAGCGCAATGGCGAGGAGGTGCGGGTGTATGCGCGGCTGCCGGAAGCGGAACGCGATTCGATAACCGATATTGAAAACTACATTGTCCGCACCCCGGTTGGGGCGGAAGTACCCCTGCGGCAGGTGGCGGAATTGCGTCAGGGCAGTTCCCTGCCGGCAATCAATCGCCAGGATCAGGTCCGGGTGATTACCGTGGCGGCGGATGTCAATCCTGACATGATTTCCGCCGGCGAAGCCAATGGCATTCTCACCGGAATCATTCTGGCGGAGCTGATGGAGGAAGACCCGGACCTGGCTTACACAATCGGCGGAGAGCAGCAGGTACAGGCCGATTCCCTCGGTTCGCTGTACCGCGGATTCGCCCTCGCCATGCTGCTGATCTTTGCCCTGCTCGCGATACCCCTGCGCTCCTGGACCCGCCCATTCATCATCATGTCGATCATTCCCTTCGGTCTGATCGGCGTGATCTTCGGCCACTGGCTGCTGCAGGTGCCATTCAGCGCCACCACGATCATGGGCATACTCGGACTCAGCGGCGTCATCGTGAATGACTCGCTGGTCATGGTGGACCTCATCGACCAGCGGCTAGGGCAGGGCGTCACGCCCCGGCAGGCGGTCATCGAAGGCGCCAAGGGCCGTTTCCGACCGATTCTGCTGACTTCGGTGACGACTTTCCTCGGCTTCACTCCCATGATTCTGGACCGGGCGATCCAGGCGCAGTTTCTCATGCCATTCGCCGCTTCCCTCGGCGTTGGCATTCTGGTGACCACTTTCGTGCTGATGCTGGTGGTGCCGGCGATTACCAGCATGCATTTCAGTCTGTTCAAACCGGCTGCGGCGCCGGAGAGCGCTCTGGCCGCTGCTGGTTGAGTATGCATGGAAGTTCAAAAAAATCGCCATGAACAGCCGACATAAGCGAGAGTGAGCATGACGTTTGCCGAAGAATTGCTGTTGCTGCTGCTTGACGAGAGCACGGGCTATTTCGCACCGGTTCCCGAGTGGAAGATGTCCTGCGCTTTCGCTGGCGGAGTGCTGATGGATCTGGCGCTCAGAAACCGCATAGATTCCGACCTCGATTCCCTCACCCTGATCAGCGCAAAACACACTGGAGACGACATTCTCGACCCGGTGCTCAATGAAGTCGCGAAGGAAAAGCAAACCCACAGCCCCCGTTACTGGGTCGAACGGATTGCCGCCCGGGCCGATGCCATCAGCGACAAGGCCTTTGACCGGCTTGTGGGTATGGGAATCCTGGAATTTGATACCGCAGGTTTCTGGTCGCTTTCAAAAAAGATTTCGCGAACCGGTCGCTACCCGCTGGTGGACGGGGCGCCGGGCGAGGAAATCAAGCAGCGCATTTCCCGTATTCTGGTCACCGATGAGATTCCCGACCCGCGGGACATCGCCATCATCGGACTGCTGAACAACTGCGACGGCGTGCGCACCCTGCTGGAGCCGGAAGAACTGGAAGCCGCCGGGGAACGCATCGAACTGCTCAGCGGCATGGACCTGATCGGCCGCACCATCGGTGAAGCCATTCGCACATCCTACAAGCCCCCCGAGTCCCTGCGCACCGGCCATCGCCGCAAGATGCCATCCATCAGTCTGTGGGGCATGATTCGCTCGCGCAGCCTGCGGCAGGGAAATTTCCCCAAATTCCTGGCGGAACAGGCGGAAAAGCATGGCCCGGTTTTCGCCATTGCAGCGGGCGGGCAGAAACTCGTGGTGCTCGCGAGCCAGGAGTTGAACCTGTGGACCGGCAAGAAGGGGCGCCTGCTGCTCCGCACCCGGGATTATCTGGAGGATTTCCAGCAGGAGTGGGGCACGGCCCGGTCCATTGCGAGCATGGACGGCGCCGACCATTTCCGCATGCGCAAGGCGGTTCGCGACGGCAACTCGCGGGTGGTGATCGAGGACCGGATTCACGATTTGTTCGCACTTGCCCGGCGCAGTTTCAGCGGCTGGAAGCAGGGCGGTATTCTTGTTGCCGAGGATGCATGCCAGCGCCTCATCGGCGAGCAGATTGCCGAACTCAGCGTCAGCATCAAACCGAGCCATGTGCTCGACGATTTGCTCAAATTCGAATACCGGGCGCTGCTGGTGCATGTCTTCAGGATCTTGCCCAAATTCATGTTGCGCACGCCGCGGATGAAGCGCTACAAGCAAAGCGTGCTCGATCTCTACGCCCAGATTCACGCCACCCATACCCCGGCCCAGCGTGAAGGCAAACGCCGGGACCTCGTCGACGACCTGATGGACCTGCATCAAACCGACCCGCAGTTCCTGCCGGAGACCGATCTTGGCTTCGCCTTCATCGCCCCCATCATCGCCGGCCATTACACCGGCAGCGCCACGGCTTTCGCGATTTACGAAATGCTCGCCAATCCCGAGCTGCATGCGCGCATTGCGGCTGAGTCCGATGCGCTATTTGCCAACGGCGACCCGGATGCCTCCGCCTTCACCCCGGAAGCCATCGATGTGGCCCACCGTTTCACCATGGAAGTGCTGCGGCTGCATCCGGTGATTACGGTACACCGGCGCACGGCGATGAATTCCTTCGATATCGATGGCATTCCGGTTCCCGCCCACAGCCAGATTCTGATTGCCTTCACGGCTACGCATTTTTTCGAGAAACACTTCAGGGAGCCGGACAAGTTCGATATTGACCGGTACCTGCCGCCCCGGGAAGAGCACAAGCAGACCGGCGCCTTCGTGCCTTTCGGCACTGGCACCCATACCTGTGGCGGCAGGCGCTGGACCGAGTTTCAGCTCGTACTCAACGTGCTGCTGATCGCCCGTTACCTGAAACTGGAAATGGTGCCGAAGAATTACCAGCTCAAGCTCAATCCCTTCCCCAAGCTCAGCCCGCGGAAAAATTTCAGGGTCAGGGTCAAGGGGTTCCGGCACCCGGTGGCGACGGCATCCGAAAGCGGTTGAAGCGCGCTCAAGCGCCTCCCGCGGCGGCGCTGCGCCTCGTTTGTACATCTTGTACGGAACTGTTGAAAAACAATCTGCTGTTGAGAAAGCCGCATTCCGCAATTCGCTTCGCCACGCGCAGAAATGTTCAATAAATTTTGTCAGGATCAGGCAACTCCGACACGCTACATGACCTGAACTTGACAGGCTATCGATCCATGTCCGCCACAGCAATAGACACACTGCGATTCGCGCGCAAACTCAAGCAAGCCGGATTGTCCGATGGGCAGGCCGAGGCGATGTCGGCGGTATTGGCCGAGGAACCGACGGAGCATCTCGCAACGAAATTCGATTTGCGGATGCTCAAATCCGACCTTCTCCTGCTGAAGTGGATGACCGGTTTCAATCTGGCCTTTACCGCGACGATCCTCTGGCGCATGATTCTCGTTTGAATGCGCAGAGTTTGCGTATAATCCGGGTTTTCACTCGCGGGTTCTCATGATGCGGCATACAACAATCCGGTTGCTCGTTTCCTTCACGATATTGGCTTTTGCCGGCCAGGCCTGGGCCGAAGGCGGGCGCACGCCGACCTATGCCAAAAACGGCATGGTCAGCAGCGCTTCCAGGCTGGCTTCCGAGGTCGGCGCGGAAACGCTGCGCAACGGCGGCAATGCCGTGGATGCGGCGGTGGCCACGGCCTTTGCCCTGGCGGTGACCTGGCCCAGCGCCGGCAATATCGGCGGCGGCGGCTTTCTGATCTATCACGGCGGCGACGGCTACGCCACAGCTTTCGACTTCCGCGAAAAAGCGCCCCTGGCAGCCTCCGAGGGTATGTATCTTGGCGTCGATGGCCGGGTGGTCAACAACTCGAATCATTTCGGTCCGCTGGCCGTGGGAGTTCCCGGAACCGTGGCCGGGCTCTGGAAAGCCCATCAGGAACTCGGCAGCCTGCCCTGGTCCGATCTGGTGGCGCCGGCGGTGCGCCTCGCCCGGGAAGGCATTCCCATCACCCACACCCTGCAGCGAAGCTTTACGGGCAATGCCCGGCGATTCAGCCAGTACCCGTCGAGCATGGCGGTATTCGCCAGGCCCGATGGCTCGCCCTGGGAAATGGGCGACACCTGGGTGCAGACCGATCTGGCGGCCACCCTGGAACTCATCCAGCACAATGGCAGGGACGGCTTTTACGCTGGCGAAAACGCCCGGCGTCTGGCGCGGTTCATGGCCGATATCGGCGGCATCATCACCGAAGAAGATCTGGCGCTGTATGAAGCCGTCGAACGCGAACCCATCCGCGGCGAGTACCGCGGCCATGAGGTCATCAGCATGCCACCGCCAAGCTCCGGCGGCGTTGTGCTGGTGGAAATGCTCAATATTCTCGAAGGCTACGATCTCGCCGCCATGGGCCACAATTCGGCGCAATATCTTCACGTGCTTACCGAAACCATGCGCCGGGCCTATGCCGACCGCGCCGAGCATCTCGGCGACCCGGATTTCAACGAAGGCATGCCGCTGGAGCGCCTCACCTCCAAGGCTTACGCCAGCGAACTGCGAGGGACAATCGACCTGGAGCGCGCCTCGGCCAGCGACCCGGAAACTTTCGCCCAGGCCTATGAAAGCGAGGAAACCACGCATTTTTCGGTGGTGGACAGCGAAGGCAACATGGTAAGCCTGACCTATACCCTGGAATTCGGCTATGGCTCGGCCATCGTGGTGGAAGGCGGCGGGTATCTGCTCAATAACGAAATGGGCGATTTCAATGCGGTTCCCGGTTTGACCGACGCCAATGGCGCCATCGGCACGCCGCCGAACCTGATCCGGCCCCAGAAGCGCCCCCTGTCGAGCATGACTCCCACCATCGTCGCCCGGGACGGCCAGCCGGTTTTCGCGGTGGGCAGCCCCGGCGGCAAGACCATTATCAATACCGTATTGCAACTCGTGCTCAATATCATCGACCACGATTTCAATATCGCCCAATCGGTGGAGGCGCCGCGGATTCACCACCAGTGGCTGCCCGATGTGACCGGCATGGAGCCCAATGGCCTGTCCCCCGATACCATGCGCCTGTACGAGGCCATGGGACACAGCTTCCGCTCACGGGGAACCCAGGGCGCCGCCATGGGGGTCTACCATGACCGCGAAGCCGGCCTCTTTCTCGGCGCCGCCGACTCCCGCAGGGGCGACGGCGCGGCGGTGGGGTATTAGGGAAGCTCTGATTAAGCCAGAGTTTCGTCAGCAAAACAAAACCACTCTTTTGTTTTGCGATAATGAAAAACTCCACGGATGGAGTTTTTCAGAGAATACATAGAGGGGGCACGTCATTCCGCGACTACGCTTCGCTCCGCGCGGAATGACGGGGAAGGGTGTCTTTCTCCGCGCGGAATCTCTTGTTGGTGGCATAATCGCTGAATGGAATGTCAGACTCTCCCCATGAATTCAGAGGTCTTGCAATGGCGGCTGGATCGGGAAATTCGGGGACAGGTCTGGTTTGACGTTTTCAAGGGGGCGGTACAGCACGGATGCTTCCATCTATCAGATCATGCCGTTGGGTGTGGTGGTTCCCGCCGACGGCATGATCGAACGCACAGACACGATCACCAACGCTTCGACGCGAAGCGCGACCTATTCGGCGCCGTCGAGCGGCGACTGGAGCGTGCGGGTGAGGGCCGTGAACGCCGTCGGCGCCGGACTGCGCAAGCGCGCTCCGGCGACGGGAGACGGCGTTTCGGTGAACTGAGCGCAACGACGACGGCTATTGCAGGACGCCATGAAATAATATTGTCTTCCACAAAAACTTGACTGGTTTCAATGAGGGGATATACTTGCATTGTGTTTTTGCAAAGTCATTGTAATCACATGAAAGAATTTGTAGCGAGCATCACCCAAAGAAGCCAGGTAACCATACCCGCCCGGGTCCGGCGGGCGCTGGGACTGAAGGCGAGGGACAAGGTGGCCTTCACCATCGAACACGATGGCGTGCGCCTCAAGCCCGCGCGATTTACCCTGGAATCGGCCTATGGGTCGGTAAAGCCTTCCCGGACGCCAGAAGATTTCGAGGCCATTTCCCGAACCGTCAAGGAAGCCAGGGCGGAAAAGGCGCTGGGGAAACTGAAAGGCGAATGAGATTCCTCGATACGAATGTCATTCTGCGTTTCCTGACCAGGGACGATGAAAAAAAGGCGGAAGCCTGTTTTCAACTGCTCCAGTCAGCCGAACGGGGCGACGAGGAACTCGTTACCTGTGAAGCGGTGATTGCGGAAGTGGTCTATGTGCTGTCCTCCCCGCGATCGCCGTATCGGCTCAGCCACGCAGAAGTGCGGGACCGGCTTGTGCCGATCATTTCCCTGCGCGGCCTCAAGCTTCCGCGGAAACGAGTTTATCTGGACGCCCTGGAACTGTTCGCGGATTCCTCTTTTCTCGATTTTGAGGATGCGCTGTCGGTGGCGCACATGAATCAAAATGGGATTACCGAAATTTTCAGCTACGCCCGGGATTTTGACCGCGTGCCCGGGTTGCGGAGGATAGAGCCCTGAACCCAGGCAAAGTAGTCGCGGAAATCTCGCCGCCTGGACACTGTGGTTTTTGCTGGAGCTTGTTGGCGAAGGCCTCGACATGGCCCGCTTCGGGGACCATGCCGCCGAGCGCGGCGCGGACCCAGTGACAGGCAACGCAAGGGCCGGCATGGTAGGATTCTCCAGATTCGGCAATATCAATCCCGCCATGCAGCACCGCCAGCTACCCATCGGCATCCAGCACTTCCGGACCCTCCGGGAAGACGGTTGCTACTACGTCGACAAGACGCCCCTGATCCACCGCCTGGTGAGCCAGGGCCGCCACTACTTCCTGTCGCGTCCGCGCCGCTTCGGCAAGAGCCTGCTGCTCGACACCCTGGGAGAACTGTTCGCGGGCAGCGAAGACCTGTTCCGGGACCTACAAATCCACGACCTTTGGGATTGGGACGAAAAGCATCCGGTGCTGCGGCTGAGTTTTGGCGGAAACTATCGCAACCCGGACGATCTCGAGGGAGACATCATCGAGCAACTGGAAGCTGCCGAGCGGCGGGCGGGCCTGGAGCCGGCCCATTCGTCGAACACGGGCCCAAGGCGCCTGAGGAACATTCTGGACCGGCTCCACCACCAGACCGGCAGGCAGGTCGTGGTGCTCGTGGACGAATACGACAAGCCCATCCTCGATGTGCTCAACGACCCGGAACGGGCAACAGCGAACCGCGACCAGTTGCGGGGATTTTACGGCGTAATCAAGGACTGCGCCCATCTGGTGCGTTTTGTTTTCGTCACCGGCATCAGCATGTTTTCCAGGGTGAGCCTGTTTTCGGGCCTGAACAATCTCCAGAACATCAGCCTGGACCCGCGCTACGCCGCGATCTGCGGCTACACCGACCATGATCTCGACACGGTCTTCGCCCCGGAGTTGCCCGGACTAGACCGGGACGAAATCCGCTCCTGGTACAACGGCTATCACTGGCGCGGCGGGGAGAAGGTCTACAACCCCTTCGACATCCTGCTGCTCTTCGACAGCCGGGAGTTTCTCCCCCACTGGTACGAAACCGGCACGCCGACCTTCCTGTTCGAGACCATGCTGGAAAGGGCGGTGAGCCCGCTGGAGCTGGAAAACCGGGAAGCGGCTGTGGACCTGCTGTCGACTTTCGAGGTCGGGAAAATCGACGCCGACGCCCTGATGTTCCAGACCGGCTATCTCACCGTCACCGGTGAGGAACGGCGCGACCATCGCTTGTATTTCCGGCTGGATTTCCCCAACCTGGAAGTCCGGCTGAGCCTGAACAACGGCTTGCTGCGGCATGTGGGAGGAAATTGCCGGGACGTCTCCAACCAGGGCAGGGACCTGTGCCGCCTGCTGGCCGATAACGACTTCGACGCCTTCGCCGAACAACTCCGCGCCTTTTTCGCCGGCGTCCCGTACCAATGGCGGACGAAGCCGGAATTCGCCCGCTATGAAGCCTGGTACGCGGGCATGCTCTACGCCTGCTTCCGCACCATCGGCGTGGATTTGCGGGTGGAGGAGTCCACCAGCCGCGGCCGCTCGGACATGGTGCTGCTGCATGAAGCCCAGGTTTTCGTCCTGGAGTTCAAGATGGCGGAAGAGAACGAGGACGCCGAATCCGCCCTCGACCGGGCCATA
>JAJECW010000049.1 GCA_022821865.1 Pseudomonadales bacterium | reverse complement strand
CGTATCCGGTCGGAAAACACAGCCTCACCTTTTCCTGCTCCGGAGACGGTGGTTCAACCTCGCACACTTTCAATTGGGAAGCCATCAATGCTGTTACCCTCAGCGCGAGCGTTTCTCCGGCGACAGTCAAGGCCAACGGATCGGAAACGGCGCGGGTTTCCTGGACCGGCGCCAACGCGGATTCGTGCATCCTCGACAGCGCGAACGCCGCCAAGTCGGGTTCCAGGAATTTCGGCCCCTATTCCTACAGCGAAGCCGGCTCGAAATCCGCAGCGGTTGCCTGCAAGAACCGTCTTGGTTCCAAAACGAGCACGGTGAACTGGACCGCAAACGCGCTCGCGCCTTCGGTTTCCGCCACACTGTCCCAGAACCCGGTTGTCGCGGACATGGACACCGTGAATCTCTCCTGGACCAGCAGCGACAGTGACTATTGTTCCTACGGCGGCAGTCGGCGTGGAGTCAACGGCACGGTCTCGAATCTGGGCCCTTTTTCCGCCGGAAACCACTCGTTCACGGTCAGTTGCACCGGCACCGGCGGCACGAGCAGCGACACCGTCACGCTCACCGCCGAGGAACCGGCGGCGCCGCCGACGGTCACGGTGAGCCTGGACCCCGACACCATCACGGCGGATACCGGAACATCCACTCTGAAGTGGAAAAGCGAGCATGCGACTTCCTGCTCCCGGAACGACAGCACCGTGGCCACCAGCGGCAGCGCCAGTGTCGGTCCGTATTCGCAAGGCAGCCACACCTTCACCGTAAGCTGCACCGGCCCCGGTGGTTCCGCCAACGGCAGCGCCACGCTCACCGTGGACCCGCCGCCCACGCCCGATGCCCCGGAAGTCACGGCAAGCCTGGACCCGACCACGATCACGGCGAACACCGGCAAGTCCACATTGACCTGGAGCAGCGTGCGGGCCAATTCCTGCGACCTGGATGGAACCCCGGTCTCCACGTCGGGCAACAAGCGGGTCGGACCCTATGCGAAAGGCGCCTACCGCTTCACCGTCACCTGCACCGGAGCGGGCGGCACGGACCGCGCCACCGCCAGACTGACCGTCGCGCCGCTTCCCACCGTTACCGTCAGCCTTGCCAAAGCCAGCGTCACCGCGAACCAGGACAAGGTGGAGATGACCTGGGCGAGCGCCGGCGCCACTTCCTGTCAATACGGAAGCGACATCCTGTCCACCAGCGGAACCCGGGAAGTCGGCCCGTTTGCCGAAGGCGCGCACGATGTTACCGTAAGCTGCACCGGAGACGGCGGCACGGCCAGCGACTCCGCGAGCCTGACCGCGGTGAAGGCGACCGGCGCACCGGACCATGACAGGGACGGCATTCCCGACAGCGAAGACCCGGACGACGACAACGACGGCATGACCGACATCTGGGAAATCGAGAACGGGTTTGATTCCCGCAATGCCGCCGACGCGGACGGGGACGCGGACAACGACGGCCACAGGAACCGCGACGAACACGACGGCGGTTCGGACCCGCGCTGGAGCCTGAGCACACCGGGGAACATCCCGGAAATCTTTCCCGGATTCAACGCCAACTACACGGTGGAAAAAGGTTTCATCGACGGCGATTCGCTCACGGACCTGCTGATTCGGAACCCGGTGCCCGGCGTGGTGCCCGCGGTAGCGGATTTCGTGATGATTCAACAGGCCGGCGGTGGATTCGTTTTGAAGGGTCCGGATGAGGTGCGGCGCCGCGCCGCCCCTTGTGCCGATCAACCCGGTGATCCGGTTGCACGATCTGAACGCGGACGGCGTGATCGATCTGATGCTCAAGGGTCTGGACGGCCAGATCGAGAACGCGGCGGACCAGATCATATTCAGCGGCTACGACGACATCCATGAGATTCCGGGCAGCCACGTGGCGTTGGACAAGACGTTCCAGAAATTCTTCTCCGACCTGGCCGAGTGGGTCGGGAATCCGGCCTATCTGGAAGGCGACGTTTCCGTGGGGGCAAAATCCCCATAGTCAAAGTGGACGAAAATCCGAATGAAGAGGAATTCCTGCAGTCGGGCGACGGATTCTCCGCAGGCTTCTCATTATGGGGAACGGTAACAGTCGCAAGCCAAGTCTGGAACAGCAACCAACTTAATTGTATCGGATTTTCCTCAGTTTTCTGCTTGTTGATAGGTAACGACGGATATTGGGCGGCACGACATCCGGTGTTGCACAGGGGCCGTTATCTGTATCCGCAGTATCCCAACAAGATACTGATTGTGATTCCCGACGATACGACACTGCAGGAGACAAACCTGAACATCTACAATACTTCGCAGTTCGACTATGACGCGAGGCTGCTGGCCTTGAATTATCTCCGGCAGTTCCGGGATGGCAGGACGCTGGATCCGGGTTCCCGCGTCGCCAGGGTGATTTCGGATACCTTGGAAAGCGTCCTGAATGTTGAGGTATTTGGAGGCTCCCTGGAAAACGCCGAACGCGCCGTGTTCGCCACGATCGACAGCTACTGCGCCACAACAGGCCCGGAATGCGACATTATCAAGGTGATCGAGTACATTCTCTACAGAATACGGCAGGTGCTGATCCTGTGCATATCGGTTGACCCCGATGATTGCGAAGTCGTGCCGCATCCGCTGCCAGTTCCAGGCACCGTAGATCCCGGCGATGAATCGGACCCTGTCGTGGAGATCGCGAAAACGGGTACCGATGAACTGCTGATATCCGCGGTCCCCGCCATGCCCGTGGCGACATTCAACGCCGAGGTCGAGGGGCTCAGCGGGAGTGAATACCAAATTGAATATGACTGGCATGCCTATCTTTATAATCGCGAGACTGGAAAAAAGAGACAAATCTACCAATTCGACAAGACAGTTGAAGTCGAGGACGAGGACGGTAACATGGTGACAAGGACAGTTCAGATGACAAAGCGGTTCTATGTCGACAAGCATCATGATTTCCTGGAAAGAATCCCAAGGGTGGGTACGGTATCCGGACTTGCGGGTACAGATGTTTTCAATAACAGTTGGACGATACCTTGGGGGAACATCCTTCAGGGGGGCAATTTAACAGTGGAAGTGACCGCAACGGTATCTTCGGGAGGAAACGAAATCGCGAAAGTGTCCGATCAAGAGGTATTCCCGATTACTGGAACCAATCCATCCTTGGAGAAAATGAAAGAAATCATAGGAGAATCCAATGAAAAAATGGCGGTTGCCTGGAAAGAAAGTTCGCACAGGCAATTTGAGGGTCTCCAGTACGGTGGTACGGGAAACCCTGTGTATGGCCCGCCGGACGGCTGGGGATTGATGCAAATCGACAATATCCCTGGAGTGACAAAGACAGTAGGCCATTTCTGGAATTGGCGCACAAATTTGAGTACCGGTTCGACTTATCTGGATGATTTGTATGATGACGCACTGATGTATTTTGAAGAACATCATGTACCTAATTTCAGCGGTGATTCTGCCACTGGTTGGAGTTGGGACCCTACCAAAGCAGATGAGGATGACACGGTTAAGGAGCGAATTTGGGATGATGCTTTTTCCCGATACAACACTGGAAATCCCATGTATTCTCCAAACGGAAACGATGGTAAAAAACATTGCGAATATGAAGTAGAGCACGAGAAAATACTTGATAAAAAAACTAAAACCAAGTATGACCCTTTCATGAATCCAATTGGCTGCAAGTACGCAGAAGAAATCAGGAAAATAATGAAGGAAAAACCTTGGAATGATATTCCCAGTGGGGATAGATTATGACTAACAACAATTCTGATGCTTCGAAAATTTGGTTGCTACTAAAACGGCACCTAATTCTTTCAACAATTTCTTTTATTATCCTAGCAATCTTCTTTTTCAATTTTGGCTTAAGGTTTTCATTTTGGCGGGAAACCACAACAATTTGGTACGGTTATGCAGTTGATGATGATCGAAGAATTTATATGGTTAATTTGAATGAAGGAAAACTCAAGTGGACTTCAGAACCGCTTGGACAAATTGGAAATCCTACTGAGATAGATCTGGACAGAGACAAATCAATACTATACATTGGCAGTGGCCCGGAGTTTATTGGAAGGGCAAGAGGATATGTTCCATTGGTTGCGGTAAGTCTTAAAGAGGTTCCAGAGATATTGCTTGAAAGTTGGGTAGATCCCGCTTACTCACCCGAGTCCGATATGAATGAGCCACCAATCTATTACCTGAAATTTAGTCCTGAATCAGGCTTGCTGCATAATTCCTTGGGAAGCAGAAATTATCCTTCCAGAAGAATTGTGTACGACCCTACCACTGAAAGCATCATAGGGCAGAATGATGCATTTATTACAAAAGATTTCGAATTTTCGCCGGATGGAAAATTTGTTGCCGAAATACATCCGGGGTTAAGTAGAGAAATCGCGAATGGCATACCAGAATTTCCGGGAATTGTAATAGTCTGGGATTTGGAAACCGGCGAACAGATATCTCGAACAGAACATGAAAATAACAGCAACTTATATCCGCCCTGGGGAGCCTCCAATGATCGCTTGGTACACGTAAGGAGAAATAGACTTTTTAACAGGTTGGAAGTTTTTGATCGAGATAGCGGGGAACTGCTGGCGCTTCATGAATTTCGAGAAACATTTGATTTCGGTGCGCCAACTCAATATCATCACGCAACCCCCATACCCAAAAGTGATGACGTAGCTATGACTTTTGGTGGTAGTGTAGTTGTATTCGACCCAATAACCGCAGAAGTTAAATCAAGAACTTACGTATCGGACTCTATTCTTACAGAAGTGGTCGTAACTGACAAACCATTGCTCCGTACAGATATAACGGAATTCGGTTACAGAGACGATTTGTAGATGCGAGGCACAAGACGGGACATCCAATGAGCTATGTTCGAATCTGAGCTTGCTGACGGTCTCCCCATAAACTGAGACCAAGCAGAAGACCAAGCGGACTCCACGGTGGACTCCGTGGACTCCACGCATCTAGTCAGAACTTCCAGAGCTATTTGGTCACAAGCCGGCCATCGTGGGACACCCATCGTCTGGACGCCTATGGAGACTCAGGAAAACTCAGGGGGAACCCACCGTATCCATAACCCACGCAGAACCCACGGGATACCCATTCCACCAGTCAAGGTTCGATTCAGCTCCAGTTCCAGTTCCTGTCCCTGTCCCTGTCCCTCCTCCCCCGACTAACCCCTCTCAATTAATTCCCCCTAAACTTGGCATTCCGAATCATCCTCGCCGATACTTTCCCCACCGGAACCCGCGGCTGGCGGAAGTTCCATGACCCAGCCCCGTTCACAAATCGTCCAGCCCGAACACACCCGCCACCACCACTGCGTCGCCCGCTGCGTGCGCCGCGCCTGGCTCTGCGGCGAAGACGACTACACCGGCAGGAACTTCGACCACCGCAAATCCTGGCTCCTGGCGCGGATGAAGATGCTGGAGGAAGTCTTCGCGATCCGCACCGCCGCCTACGTGGTGACGGGCAACCGCTACCATGTCGTGCTGTATCTGAATATCGAGCAGGGCCGGTCCTGGGACCGGGACGAGGTCATCCGGCGCTGGCTGCGGCTGTTTTCCGGCGATCCGCTGGCGCGGACGTATCTCCGGGGCGAGTTGGACGGGGCGGCGCACGGGCAGTTGGACGTGCTGGCGGGAACGGCTGTGCGCGAAGTTTCAGCGGGAAGGAAGTTCGAAGCGGGCCTGTTGCGGCGGGTAGCAGAAGCCCCAGTCGGCGCAGCCCTGGAATTCGATCAATAGTGCGGCGCCTTCCGGGAAGTTCTCGATCATTTCGAGTTCGACGGTAACCTGGTCGTAATAGGCGACGATATCGCCGAAGAACTGGTCGTTTTTTTCCAGTCCCGGCGGCAGTTGATAGGCAAGCGCCTGTGTTTCCACGCCGGTTTGCAGATGGAAGCGGAAGGCGTGGCGATACAGGTAGTGTTCGGGAGCGGGGCGGAAGACAATACGGAACTGCCCCGGCGCCGCCTCGCTGACGTGCCAGGGAAAAGCCTCATCCATGGGCAGCACGCGCTGGCTGTTGTCCTCAAGTACACCTGTGGAACGCTCGGGCAACTGGGCCGGCGCCGGCGACGCCAGGGTCAGCGCCGCCAGCCAGCACAGCGCGGTCGCGGGACGAAAGGCGCGCTCAGGCTTCATGGTGGCGGTCAAACACCAGGCAGGCGTTGGTGCCGCCAAAACCGAAACTGTTGGAAAGCACCCGGTTCAGTTGCGCATTGTCCCGCCGCTCGCGCAGGATCGGCAGCCCTTCGGCTTCTTCGTCGAGGGCATCGATATTGATGGACTCGCAGAGGAAATCCTGCTCCATCATCAACAGGCTGAAGATGGCTTCGTGAACGCCGGCGGCGCCGAGTGCGTGGCCGCTCAATGACTTGGTGGAATTGATCGCCGGCAGGTCTTCGCCGAAAACCGAGCGGATGGCGTTGAGTTCGGAAATGTCCCCCACCGGTGTGCTGGTGCCGTGGGTATTGATGTAATCCACTTTGCCCGGCAGTCCCTGGAGAGCGAGCCGCATGGCCCTGGCGCCGCCTTCGCCGGAGGGGGCCACCATGTCGTAGCCGTCGGAGGTGGCGGCGTAGCCGGTGACTTCGGCGTAGATGCGGGCGCCCCTGGCCCTGGCGTGTTCGAGTTCCTCCACCACCAGGGCGCCGCCGCCGCCGCCGATGACAAAGCCGTCCCGGTCCTTGTCGAATGCCCGGGAAGCGCGTTCGGGGGTTTTGTTGTAATTCGAGGACAGGGCGCCCATGGCGTCGAACATATGGGCGAGGGTCCAGTGTTCTTCCTCGCTGCCGCCGGCGAAAACCAGGTCCTGCTTGTTCATCTGAATCAGTTCGGCGGCATGGCCGATGCAGTGGGCGCTGGTGGCGCAGGCCGAGGAAATGGAATAGTTCACGCCCTTGATGCCGAAAGCCGTGGCAAGGCAGGCCGACACCGAACTGCTCATGGTGCGGGGCACCCGGTAGGGCCCGACCCGGCGGATGCCGCGCTCGCGCATGACGTCGAAGGACTCCAGCTGATCCTTGGGCGAGCCGCCGCCGGAGCCCATCACGATACCGATGCGCTCGCTGGAGATCTCGCCGGCGTCCAGCCCGGCGTCGACGATGGCCTGCTCCAGGGAGATATGGCCATAGGCCGCGCCTTCGCCCATGAAGCGCAGAAATTTGCGGTCGATGCGTTCCTTGAGATCGATTTCAATGCGGGCGCTCACCTGGGAGCGCATGCCCATTTCGGCGTATTCGGAATTGAAGCCGATGCCGCTGCGGCCCTCCCGCAGGGATTGCAACACCGACTCCTTGTCATTGCCGAGGCAGGAAACCACTCCGATTCCGGTCACCACGACGCGTCGCATATGCTCCTCTTGCACTGGCGGCTATTGAAAGGACTGTTCCGGCGTGAACAAGCCCACCTTGAGGCTCTTGGATGTGTAGATGACTTCACCGTCCGCCAGCACCGCGCCGTCGGCGATCCCCATCACGAGGCTGCGCTTGATGATCCGGCTGATGGACAGGTCGTACTGCACCTTGCTGGCGCTGGGCAAAATCTCACCGGTGAATTTTACCTCACCGGCGCCAAGCGCTCGACCCTTGCCGGGGTGGCCGCGCCAGCCGAGGAAAAAGCCCACGAGCTGCCATAAGGCGTCAAGGCCGAGACAGCCGGGCATGACCGGATCTTCGGGAAAGTGACAGGAGAAAAACCAGAGATCGGGATGAATGTCGAGTTCGGCCCGGATTTGGCCGCGACCGTAGACGCCGCCATCGTCATTGATCTCGGTGATGCGGTTGAACATGAGCATGTTGTCCACCGGCAGCCTGGCGTTGCCGGGGCCGAACAGCCGCCCATAGCCGCACTCCAGCAGTTCCTCATATTCATAGGAAGGCTTGGGCACGAAAACCTGGCCGGATCCGGATGTTGCAGTCATGGGCGCCGCAGTTCGATTCGAGGCTGCGAGTGTATCCTGCCGCGCCCAAATAATCGAATGGAATTGCCCGGCATGAATCATCTGCGCTCCCCTGTCCGTCATTCCGCGCACAGTCGCGGATTCTCATGCAGCGGCCCCTTCCGGGAGACTTCGCCCGGCGCAGGATGACGGACTCACGGTTGATTCTGTTATCATTCCGAGCAGTTCTGCGGGTGTGTTTGATGCTGATTCCAGTAGTGTTGGCAGGGGGATCCGGAACGCGCCTGTGGCCGCTTTCCCGGGCCGAGATGCCGAAACAATTCGTTGCATTCCCCGGCCGCGAACACACGCTGTTCCAGGAAACCCTGTTGCGTCTCGGCGAGCGCGCGAGCGCGACTGTCGTCGTCTGCAACGAACAGCATCGTTTTCTGGCTGCGGAACAGTTGCGGCGGGCGGGCGTCGCCGGCACCCGCATATTGCTGGAGCCGGCGATGCGCAATACCGCGCCGGCCGCGGCGCTCGCGGCGTTGGAAGCGATGGAAACCGATGCCGGAGCGCTGTTGCTGGTGCTGCCCAGCGATCATGCGATCAGCCGGCCCGAGCGCCTGCTCGCGGCGGTCGCCGAGGCCGAAACATTCGCGAGAAAAGGATATCTGATGGCGTTCGGCATCGTGCCGGACGCGCCTGCTACGGGGTACGGCTACATGGCGGCGGGTGAAGTGCTCGCCCGGTCATCCGCCCGCAAGCTCGACCGCTTCGTGGAAAAACCCGATTCCGCCACGGCGGAAGCTTATCTTGCTTCGGGCGATTATCTCTGGAACAGCGGCATGTTCCTCTTCGGCGCCGCGACTTATCTGACAGAACTCAAGCGTCACGCGCCTGAAATTTACGAAGTCTGCCGCCAGGCTCATGACGGGATCGAGCGCGGCGCCGACTTCAGCCGTTATCCGGACGATGCCTTCGCCGATTGCCGCGACTTGTCGATCGACCACGCCGTCATGGAACACACCGATGGCGGCGCGGTGATTCCGCTCGACGCCGGCTGGTCCGATCTGGGCGCCTGGGACGCGGTCTGGAACGATGCGGAACGGGACAACAAGGGCAATTCCGTCAGCGGCGACGTCATCGGACGCGATCTCAGCGGCAGCCATATCCAGGCTGGTTCGCGCCTCATCGCCGCGCTCGGGCTGCGCGACCTGCTCGTCATCGACACCGCGGACGCATTGCTCGTTGCGGATCGCGCGAGGGCGCAGGAAGTCGGCGACATCGTGCGTGAGTTGCAGCAGCGGGCGCGCGCCGAGGCCGAACGTCATAGCCTGGTCAATCGCCCCTGGGGAAGTTACCAAAGCCTCGCCGCCGGTCCCGGCTTCCAGGTGAAACATCTGATCGTCAACCCCGGCGCCGCCCTGTCCTTGCAAAGCCACGCGCGGCGCGCGGAGCACTGGACCGTGGTGCGCGGCCGCAGCGTCGTGACCTGCGACGACCGGGAATTTACACTCGGGGTGAACGAATCGACCGTGATTCCCCTCGGCAGCAAGCACCGCCTTCGCAATGACGGAAACGAACCGGTGGAAATCATCGAAGTGCAACTGGGCGACTATCTCGGCGAGGACGACATCGTCCGCTACGAGGACCGCTACGACCGGGTGAAAGACTGATGCCGCCGATCCGCAAATGCCTTTTCCCCGCCGCCGGTTACGGCACCCGGTTCCTGCCGGCGACCAAGGCCATGCCCAAGGAAATGCTGCCCGTCGTAAACAAGCCGCTGATCCAGTACGGGGTGGAAGAGGCCGCCCGCGCGGGCATTACCGACATGGCCTTCGTTACCGGCCGCGGCAAGCGGGCGCTCGAAGACCATTTCGATACTAGTCACGAACTCGAACGCCAGATCGCCGGTTCCGAACGCGAGTCCCTGCTCGAGGACATACGCCGCCTCGTGCGGGAATGCCGTTTTTCCTGGACGCGGCAACGCGAGGCCAGGGGGCTCGGACACGCCGTCCTCACCGGCGAGACCCTGATCGGTAACGAACCATTCGCCGTGCTGCTCGCCGACGATTTCTGCGTAACCGGGGACGCCGGGGTACTCGGGCAACTGACGGCGGTATTCGCGGAGCAGCAGTGCAGCATCGTCGCCGTGGAGGAAGTGCCGGCCAGCGAAACCGCCAGCTACGGCATGATCGCCGGAGAGGAAATCTCCCCCGGCCTGTTCCGCGTCAGCCGGATGGTGGAAAAACCCGCGCCGGAAGAAGCTCCTGGCAATCTCGCCATTATCGGGCGCTATATTCTCACCCCGGACATTTTCGCGATCCTCCGGGCCACAGAGCCGGGACGCAACAACGAGTTGCAACTCACCGACGCCCTGCAATCCCAGGCCCGGCAGGGCAAGGTGCTTGCCCTGCGATTCCGCGGCCGCCGCTTCGACTGCGGCAGCGTCGCCGGATACATGGCGGCAAACGAATACGTCTGGAAGCGGCCGTAAGGCGATAATGAAAAATTCCAGGGAGGGAATTTTTCAGAGAATACCTGACAGAATCTCATGGCGGTGGCCATCCGGGGAGATGCTGCGACTGCGCACAGAATGACGTAAATGCGCAACTTGCATGTTGAACCGGCAAGGGCTGTTTCTGTACCATCTTCCGTCCCCCTGCGCAGGGCTGCGGAAGCACCTGATTCCGCACGCTTCGGGCAGCAGGCGACTGGCAATGCACCGTGCCGCCATAGCTCAGCCGTGGTAGAGCAGCTGACTTGTAATCAGCAGGTCCCGAGTTCGACTCTTGGTGGCGGCACCACTCCCCTGTTTGCCACACTCCGCATGCCACACTCCGCATGCTTGACACGCTTTCGGATGGGTGATTATATCTTTTGCCCGAAACGGCCCGGTGATTCCCCTTTTCAGCATAGGCAGAACCAATGAAGACAAAGTGCATGCTCTTCGCCCTCGCGGTGGCGTTCGCGGGATGTTCCCAGGAAGAGACAATCCTTGACGGCGCCGCCATGGCCGAGGCCGCGGCGGAAAACAGCGGTTCGGATATCCCCAGGACTCCCGGCGGCAGGCCGGACCTGAACGGTATCTGGCAGGTTCTCATGAACGCCAACGACAATCTCGAAGCGGCGCCGCCCAAGGCCGCCTACCAACTGGTTCCCGGCGATTTCGTGCCGGTGCCGGCACCGGAAGTTGTCGCCCTCGGCGCCGCGGGTGCGGTTCCCGCCAGTTTTGGCGTGGTGGAAGGCGGCACGATTCCCTACCGCCCGGAAGCCCTGGCGCGGCGGGATGAGAATCGTGAAAACTGGCTGGAGCGGGACCCGGAGATCAAGTGTTTCATGCCGGGTGTGCCCCGGGCTACCTACATGCCGCATCCCTTCCAGATATTCCAGAGCGAAAGCGCTTTCTTCATCGCTTATTCCTTTGCCGGTTCGGTGCGCAACATATTCCTGGAAGACCCGGGTCCGCCACCGCTGGATTCCTGGATGGGACAATCCTACGGCTACTGGGAAGGCGACACCTTCGTGGTTGAGGTCACCGGCCTTGACGACCGGACCTGGCTCGACCGCGCCGGCAATTACCACAGCTATCAACTCAAGGTCACCGAGCGCTATGACATGATCGACGACAACGTCATCATGTATTCCGCCACCATGGAAGATCCGGAAATCTACGAAGATCCCTGGACAATCCGCATGCCGCTGTACCGCCGGCTTGAAGAGGGCTATGAACTGCCCCAGTTCAAGTGCGTCGAGTTTGTCGAGGAACTGATGTACGGCCAGTATCGCCGGGGCGGCGAGTTCGAGCGGCAACTGCGTCAGGAGATGCTGCAGGAACAGCAGGACCAGCAATAGGCGCTATCGAAGAAACGGCCCCGGGGCGCTTGGCATTCCATCTGGCCTTTGGATAGAATGTCGGGTATTGTCCTTTCGGGAACTCTTGGCAAATCGAGTGAAAGTAAAGAGGTGGATTCATGAAAATCAAAATGTTGGCTCTGGCGGCGGTTGCTGCGGTCGGCGTAGTCGCCATCAAGCCCCCGGCCA
Organism: Pseudomonadales bacterium; assembly: GCA_022821865.1. GTDB lineage: Bacteria > Pseudomonadota > Gammaproteobacteria > Pseudomonadales > Pseudohongiellaceae > UBA9145. The sequence continues at coordinate 26,203 of JAJECW010000049.1, read as the reverse complement.
CTGCGCATCACGCCTTCTCCGCGGAATTTGATGCGAACCTGCCGGTGCGTTTGGGCGGCCCCATCACCCGCGTGGAGTGGATCAATCCGCATACCTGGATTCATCTGGAGAACAACGATCCGGAATCCACCCGCGACCCCGGCCCCTGGATGGTGGAAGGCGGCACGCCCAACACCCTGCTGCGCCGCGGCATCAACCGCAACTCCCTGGTACTCGGCACCGATATCATCGTGACCGGCTACCAGAGCAAGGATCGCCTCTGCGACCCCACTTGCCGCGCCAATGGCCGGGATATCACTTTCCCGGATGGTCGCAAGCTGTTCATGGGCAGTTCCGGCACAGGCGCCCCCCGGGACGGTTCGGACCCCACCGAGCAGAACTAGGGAAGTGCGATGATGAAAAACTCCACGGATGGAGTTTTTCAGAGAATACCTGGTGTGCTGTCCCGAGCGGCGACGGACTATGCTCGGCGGCTGGGCCGTCGAAACTGGGGCTAATCGAAGTCAGTAAATCCACGCCATGGATGGTATTGGCAATCCCGCAGAATCCCCGATGAGATTCTGCGGCTACGCTTTCTTCCGAGCAGAATGACGGGAATGGTGAACGGGCTCAGGGTCTGGCGATAGGGTCGATAACGCGCTCGAAGTCGCCGCCGTCGCGAAATACCGTTGAAGTCTGATAAAAGCCCGCGCTGTACACGCGAACGAGGATTCTTTGGGCGCTGCGGTTCTCCCAGAACCAGCCGTGGATGCCGGTAAAGGGAGCGTGGTACGAGCCCATGCGCTGCCTCGCGGTGCCCTGATCGAAACTTTGCACTTCTTCCTCTTCCAGCCCCGCGGTTTCGGCGTGCATGTCGAAGTACACCTCGCCATTGGCCAGCCAACTGAAAACCAGCGGCGCGTCCCGGTCCATCAGGTACTTGTACTCCACCGACTGGAACGGACCGAGTTCGAATTCCACATAGTCTTCCCGGTGCACCTCAACCTGCTCCTCGAAAGCGTTGGCGCCGCGGGAAAGCGCGGTGAGGCCAAACAGATCGCCGGTGCGCAGGGGGTCCTGGCCGAATTCCGCGGGCAGGATGAAGGCGAGCAGCACCAGCACGGAAACCAGAAAAGCCGTGATGCCGGCCCGCATCAGACTATTGGGCGAAGGCGGTGGGTTTTGCGGGTCCATGGCTATGGCTCCCAGGGCAGCAGGAGGAATGCGCTCAGCTGATAGCCGGTCAACAGAAAGCCACTGCCGAGCAGCACGGTGTTCGCGACGAAGGCATGGCGCAGGTAGGAACTTCTCGCGCGCCATACGCTCAGCCCGATATAGACCAGCGACAAGGCAAGAATCTGGCCGACCTCCACGCCCACATTAAAGCTGAGAATATTGGCCACCAGTCCATTGTCCGAGAGTTCGAATTCCTGCAATCTGGTCGCCAGGCCAAGGCCGTGGAAAAGGCCGAAGACGAATACCGCCAGCCGGGCGTCGGGCTCGAATCCCAGGCGCGCGAAGCCTCCCATGTTTTCAAATGCCTTGTAGGCCACCGAGAGGCCGATGACGGCATCGATGAAATAGGCGTTGACCTGCAAGTCGGCAAGTACGCCAAGCGACAGGGTAATGCTGTGTCCGATCGCAAACAGGGTCACATACTGCACGATATGGTGGGGCCGGTAGAGAAAGAAGATCACCCCCACCAGGAACAAAAGGTGGTCATAACCGGTCACCATGTGTTTGGCGCCGAGATAAATGAAAGGGCCTATGGCGGCACCGTCGATGTTCTGCACAAAGCTGGCGTCGGAGCCTTCGATGGTGTGGGCAAACAGGAGGGTGGAAGCGAGCAGCAACAATATCCCGGCGGCCCACGATACCGCCCGTGGGAAGTTCGGGTTCATGCTGGCGCCAAGGCGATTCATTCCGGATTGGGTTGCAAGCGGCTCAGTTGGATACGAAGCGGCTGTTGATTTCCGGGTCATAAGCCTGATGACAGGCCGAACAGACGCTATACACATCGGCGCCGGCCTGGAACAAGGCTTCCTTGTCCCGGTCGATGGCGGCGGCCATCGCGCGCTGGCCCGCCTGGGTCAGGCCCTCGGAGTATATGACCCAGGCGTTGTTGTCCATGCGGCGGCCGGGCAGGTTGAGCAGGTTGCCGGCCTCCGCCACCATGGCGGCGCTGGCGACCACCTGCTCCCAGCCTTCTTCGGTTTCCGGATAGAGTTCACGGTAGCCATTTGCGTCTTCGACCCAGCCGGCATTGCTCCACAGCCCGTCGGCGGCAAACTCGAGCACATGCAGCATGAGTTCCCGCATGGTCAACGTGGTGTCGTAACGCATTTCCCCGGCAACCGGCACCGCTCCGTCATCAGCGGAATCCGAGCAGCCGGCCAACAGGCCCAAGCTGGCCAATGCCGCCAGCACCCGCAAACCGATTTTCCGCATGTCTATCCCCGAATCATGCCAGGCACCAGAGTCTGCCCCAATTCCCCGCAATTTTCCATGGGGGCTGCAATAGCCACATCATGAGAATCGTCATGGAGATTCCGCGACTTCGCTTCGCTACGCGCGGAATGACATTTCCACACGTCAGAAAGGCTGCGGGCGGTTGATTTGCTGGCGGATGAGTTCTTCTTCGAGTTGATCGAATTGTCGCAAGGTCTCGTTGTGGATTCGGCGGTTGGGGTTTGTGGCGTCGAGTTCATTTTGCCAGCCGCCGAGGGTTGACTGGAACTCAATCTCGCCGAGCCGCCTTTGCAGGGAGAGTCCACTCAGGCGGCTCGCGCGGCGCGTATTGATGGCGTCGAATGCCTCCGCCACAAAGCTGGTTCGTCGGCGCAGCGCGTTTTCGCCGCATGCCCGCTCGATTCCAATGAGCCGTTGCAAGTCGCGTTCGCCTTCCATGCTCATGGCTGGCGGATTCTCCACATAATCATCCCGCCATTGCTTGAGCGCATCGCAGTGGGCGAGATAGCCGGCCAGGGTTTCGCCATCAATTGCTGCCAGAAAGTCCGTACACTCGGCCGATTGGCCCGCATTGGATGCTTCCGCGAGTTGTGCAAGACAGGATTCCGCCTGCGCATCCACCGCCTGCAGGATTCTTTCCGCTTCCGCAATCCGCTCCTCGACTGTCATCTCCTGCCCGGGCAAGGGACTGGACCACAAGGCCATCGTGGCCAGAAGCGAACATCCCGAGGCGGAAGTGAACCGAAACATGAATCCATACTACCAGCAATTTTCACTTTTGCGCTGCCCCGCTCACTGTCATTCTGCGCGGAGCGAAGCGAAGTCGCAGAATGACGGGCACAAACTTGACCTTGCGGGGACGGATTTCCACAATAGCCGTCTGCCTTTGTGATAGGACGCACTGCCATGAGCCGCTTGTATTTTCTGCCTGTTATTGCCGGATTGCTTGTGATGTCCTGCACCGAACCGGTGAGCACGAGCGGAATGCTGATGGAGCCTGAGGCTGCGCCGCCCATCGAAATCGAGGTGCTTTCCACCCGCCCCTGGCTGGTTACCGGCGGCGATGCCCTGGTTGAAGTGCGAGTGACCGATGCGGGCGGTTCCCTGCAGCCGGGCGCCCTGCGAATCGAATTGAATGGAGAAAACATTTCCGCCGGGTTTCGCCAGACGGGCGAGCAGACCATGCAGGGGCTGCTCGAAGGGCTGCCCGAAGGCGAAAGCGAACTCATCGCGAGCATCGCCGGCGCCGACGGGACGGCAAGTCTCGCCATCACCAACTGGCCCATTACCGGCCCCATCATCTCGGGCCCGCAACAGGCGCCATTCTACTGCGAAACCGGTGACTTCCGCACCGTGGGGGGCGATTCGCTAGGCGAGCCGCTGGACCGGAACTGCTCGGTGGCGAGCCGGGTGGAGCATGTCTACTGGAGCGATCTTGAGCAGGGCTTCAAACCCTACCCGTCGGACCCGGGCGCCTTGCCGCCCGCTGACCTGGCCCGGATCCTGAGCCGGGGCCGAATGATTCCCTATATTGTCCGGGTGGAAACCGGCACGGTGAACCGCGCCATTTACGAAATCGCCATGCTGCACGACCCGGCCCAGGGCGAACCCGGCCCGTGGCAGCGCAGCAACGGCTGGAACGGCAAGCTGGTCTACACCCACGGCGGCGGTTGCCGGGGCGGCTGGTACCGGCAGGGCGCGCGCACCGGCGGCGTCATGCGGCGGGGCCTGTTCGAACAGGGATACGCCGTCGTCTCTTCCTCGCTCAATGTGTTCGGCCAGAACTGCAACGACCTGCTCGCTTCCGAGACCCACATCATGGTCAAGGAGCGATTCATTGAGCGTTATGGCGTGCCCGGCTACACCATCGCCACCGGAGCTTCCGGCGGCTCTTACCAGTCACACCAGACCGCCGACAACTATCCCGGCGTATTCGACGGCATCATCGTCTCCGCCAGCTTCCCCGACGTCATCTCGGCAACCATTTTCACCGTCGTCGATGCCCGATTGCTGTATCACTACTTCACGGTGATCAGCCCCGGCGAATTCAGCCCCGAACAGCAGCAGGCGATATCGGGTTTCGGATCCTGGGGGTCCATCGCCAATCTCAGCCGCGGCGCGGCCCGGCTCGATCCGATTTTCGAGCCCAATGCGCTGCCCGAAGACCAGGGCGGCGAAGTGGGCCTCGACCAATTGCGCGCGATTCTCTATCACCCGGGGCAGGGAGGAATCCGGGCCACCGTGTACGATCATGCCGTCAATGTGTATGGCGCAGACCCGGCCAGCGGCAGCGCCCTGCGTCCACTGGACAATTACGGCGTGCAGTACGGCCTCGCCGCTTTCAATACCGGGCAGATCACGGCGCGGCAGTTCATCGATCTGAACCGCGATATCGGCGGTTTTGACCGCGACCTGAACCATGTGTTCGAGCGCCACCGCGCCGACCCGGCCGCCCGTCGCCGCGCCTTCGAATCGGGCCGCATACTCAACGGCGGCGGGGGGCTCGCGGCAATCCCGGTGATCGATTACCGCAGCTACACCGACCACGCTGAAAACGGCGATATCCACATGATCGTGCATCAGTACTCCACCCGGGAACGGTTGCGGCTCGTCAATGGCAATGCCCGCAATCACGTCATGCAGATCGGCGGAAAATGGGGTTTTGAGCCCGGGAACGATGATCTCGGCGAGCTGTTCCGGCGCATGGATGAGTGGATTCTGGCAATCCGGCGGGACGAGTCATCCATGCCGTCTGACCTGATCGTTGCCGCCAATCGTCCCACCCGACTGAATGACGCCTGCTGGGACGCCACCGGCCCCGAGCGAATCAAGATCGAGGAAGAACTCGGCTACGCCGGCGAGGGTCGCTGCGGCGAGCTGTATCCCGCGTATCCCACGCCGCGCCATGTGGCGGGGGCGCCCCTGGCGAACCATATCGTCTCCTGCCGCCTGCGGCCCGTGAACCGGGATGAATATCGCCAGCCGCTTACCGAACGCGAATGGGCCGAGTTGCAGATGATTTTCCCCGACGGCGTATGTGACTGGAACCGCGGTGACGCCGGCGGCGCGAAGTATCAGGGAGGCTGGCTCTCATTCGGCCCGTCCCCGGTCAACCGGATGAATTGACGGCAAAACCTGAACAAAGTAGCCTGAATCGGGTCTGATACATTTTCCGTCTCTCCCGGTGATGGATTGGTTTCAGGAGGCGCTTGCCCACAGCCCGCAATTTCACTCCCGCGGGAAAATCCAGCCGCGCAATTCGCCCGGCGGATTGCCTTCGCTGTGAATTTGCACGTACAGCGAATTGGCGCGCAGGGCCGCGACCTGCTCGTCGGTCAACTCAATTTCGCCGCTGATCTCGCCGCCGGTGGCCGCGCTGACTTCAAGCGGATGCACCGCCGGGCCGGGCTGGGCTGGCGGGCCATTGTGCAGATGCGCCGCGGTGGCCACCGAGCTCATGCCGGCGAAGCTGCCGCTCACCGTCAGCAAATTACCTTCCAGACTGAGAAACACCTCGCCTTCGCCGGTAATGCTGTCGACGGTCTGGGGCGTGGTGGGCATGGGAGAAAGCCGGGCGCGATAGCTTTCCGTCTGCGCCCAGACCATCAGCGAAACCAGCAGCAAAGCCGCCAGGGGAACCCGGACAATATGGTGAACCCGTTTCATCGTCTCCTCCCGTCAAGATCAGGCCCGATGTTACCCCATTTACCAATTTGTCCGGGATGCTTCCAGGACCTGTCTGGCGGATTTTCTCCGTAAATTTCTGGCTTGGCGGCAATCTGTTAGACTTTCGCGCCGCCCTTCCATTCCCCAAGGAGGCCGAGATGCCCGCCACACCCGATTCCGCTCCCTTCCAGTGGGACGATCCGTTCCTGCTTGACGAGCAGCTCGGCGAAGAAGAGCGCATGGTGCGCGAAACCACGCGGCAATACGCCCGGGACAAACTGCTGCCGCGGGTGCGCGAGGCCTATCGCAAGGAGGAAACCGACCCGTCGATCTTTCGCGAAATGGGCGAACTCGGCCTGCTCGGTTGCATGATTGAAGGCCATGGCTGCGCCGGCATGAATTACGTCTGCTATGGGCTCGTGGCCCAGGAGATCGAGGCGGTGGACTCGGGCTACCGCTCGATGATGTCGGTACAGTCGAGTCTGGTTATGCATCCCATCAATACTTTCGGCAGCGAAGCCCAGAAGCGGAAGTATCTGCCGGGGCTTGCCAGCGGCGAGTTGATCGGCTGCTTCGGCCTCACCGAGCCGGACTACGGCTCCGACCCCGGCGGCATGATCAGCCGGGCGCGCAGCGTCGCCGGCGGCTATGAATTGACCGGCGCCAAGAACTGGATCAGCAATTCTCCCATCTCCGATGTCTTTATCGTCTGGGCCAAGGATGACGCCGGCGCGATTCGCGGCTTCATCCTCGAGCGGGACATGCCGGGTCTGAGCGCGCCGAAGATCGAAGGCAAACTGGCCTTGCGGGCGTCGATCACCGGCGAGATCGTCATGGACGGGGTTTTCGTTCCCGAAGAAAACCTGCTGCCCGATGCCCGGGGGCTTGCCGGGCCTTTCAGTTGCCTGAATTCCGCCCGCCTCGGTATTGCCTGGGGAGCCCTGGGCGCGGCGCGCACCTGCTGGCATACCGCGCTGGATTACACCCTGGAGCGCAAGCAGTTCCAGCGCCCGCTGGCGGCGAATCAACTGATCCAGAAAAAGCTCGCCCAGATGCAGACCGATATCGGCATTGGCCTGCAGGGCTGCCTCCGGGCAAGCCGTCTGCGCGATGAAGGCAAGCTGGCGCCGCCGCTGGTTTCGCTGCTGAAACGCAACTCCTGCCTCAAGGCTCTCGATTGCGCCCGGGAAGCCCGGGACATGCTCGGCGGCAATGGCATCTCCGACGAATATCCCGTCATGCGCCACGCCCAGAACCTGGAAGTCGTCAACACCTACGAAGGCACCCAGGACATCCACGCACTGATCCTCGGCCGCGCCCAAACCGGCATCCAGGCATTCACCTCCCGTTGAGCGACGGATCGAAACCTTAAAGAAAGCTAGGGAAGCTCTGACTTAATCAGAGCTTCCCTAGAAGCCAAAAAAACATTTCGGGCATCTTACCGATTTCGTGTATAGTACGCAGACATCCATCTGGCATTCTGTTAGGGGGAGTTGCCATGCAAAAACATCTTGCCTGTGCGATCTGCACAGGGCTCACACTTGTGTCGCCTGCTTTCGCGCAGGCGCAAACCGAAGCAACCGCGGCAGTCGAGGAAATCCTCGTCACCGCCACCCGGCGCGAGGAATCCCTGCAGGAGGTACCGGTGGCGGTAACCGCGATCAGCGCCGAAGCCCTTGACCGGGCCGGCGTCAAGGACCTCAGGGACCTTTCCACCCTGGCGACTTCATTCAACATGAATTCGTCCCAGACCGAAACCGGCGGCACCACCCTGCGCATCCGCGGGGTCGGCACCACGGGCAACAATATCGGCCTCGAAAGCGCCGTGGGCGTGTTTCTCGACGATGTCTACCTGAGCCGCCCGGGCATCGCCCTCAGCGACCTCATGGACGTGGAGCAGGTGGAAGTGCTGCGGGGGCCACAGGGCACCCTGTTCGGCCGCAATACTTCCGCCGGCGCCATCAGCATCCGCACCCGCAGGCCGAATCTGGGCGAAAACGAATCCTTCGCCAATATCACCGCGGCGAATTACGATGGTCTCAATCTCCAGGCCGGAATCAGCGGGCCGATCATCCGGGACGAGCTCGGCTACCGACTGTCCATCGCCCGGCGCGAACAGGGCGGCTTTCTCGAATCCACCACCGGCGCCGAAAGCCGCAACCGGGACCGGCTCTCGCTGCGGGGGCAGTTGCTCTGGAACCTCTCCGACACCGCCGACCTGCGGCTGATCGCCGACTACGCGGACTCCGACGAGCTATGCTGCGACGCTGTGACCATGCAGGATTCGGCGGGACGCGCCCTCGGCTCCTTCGCCGCCGCCGGGCTGCCCGCGGACGGCGGCATCCAGGCACTGGGCGATGGGGCCGTGGAAAACATGATCTCCAATGCGGAGCAGTTCGAGAACGGCTCCGAGCAAACCGGAATCTCGGCGGAACTGAACTGGGATCTTGACGAGAATGTGGCGCTCACCTGGCTCAGCTCCTGGCGTTCCTATGATTCGGATGCGGTGCAGCAATCCGATTTCGTCAGCATGGACGTCTTTTCGGTATCGCCTGCCGCGGCGGGCGGATTTCCCACCGTCGCGCAAATCGACACGATCACCACCGAATTGCGACTGACGGGAGAAACGAACCGGCTGAGCTGGATGCTGGGCGCGTACCTGAGCACCGAAGACATCTATGCCAGCGCCGGCCTTGGCCTTGGCAGCGACTTCACCGCCAACACCGACGCCATGCTGTGGCGTTTCGCCTTCGCTCCCGTGCTCGGCGCCGCGCCCTTGCTCGGCCAGGTTCCCCTGGCCACCGGCGGCACCTTTGCCGATGTGCTGGCGTCGCCTTCGCCCGCCACGGCTTTCGCCGGCGGCGTCAATGCCGCGGGCAGCCACGCCCAGAACCACTTCACCCAGGACGGGCGTTCGACTTCCCTTTTCACCCAGAACACATTGGAGTTGACCGAAGATCTGGACCTGATTTTCGGCCTGCGCTGGATCGACGAACAGAAAGACGGCGCCTTCCGCCAGGGTCCGTCACCCAATCAGGCCTGCGCCAATACCGTCGCCAATGCGGGGGCGCTGGCAGCGGGCGCGGCGGGGACCGGACTGGAAGTGGTGGCGGGCACCATCGGCGCCTTCAGCGCGGGATACGTCTGCTTTCCCTTTGCCGCGCCCGCCGACCTCATACCCGGCCGCCCGGTGACTTTCGCCGATACCTACGACGACGATACGCTTGCCTATACCGTCAAGCTGTCCAATGACTTCAGCGAACTCGTTTCGGGTTACGTCAGCTTTACCCACGGCTACAAGTCCGGCGGATTCAACCTCGACGCCACCGCGGCCATCGGCGGCGCCGACCCGAGATTCCGCGCCGAAACCAATGACGCCTGGGAAGTGGGGCTCAAGACCCAGATCTTCAATGATCGCCTGCGCGCAAATGTCGCGGCCTGGACTTACGACCTGGAGGACTTCCAGGTGCTTGAATTCACCGGTGTGCAGTTCAGAACCTTCAATGTGCCCAAGGCCCGGAGCCAGGGCGCCGAGCTTGAACTCGCCGCCCTGCTGACCGAAAACCTGAACCTGAACTTCGGCTACACCCTGGCGGACTCCGAGTATCCCGGCGATTGCGACGGCAATGACCCGAACGCGCCGGGTTCGGTCAGCTCGCTTTGCGGGGCGGCCCTGACCAATGCGCCGGAGAACACCGCCACCGCGGGCCTGGAGTACCAGGGCTTTGTCGGCGATTACCGGTACTTCCTGTCCGGCAACTATCGTTGGGTGGATGATCGCCGCACCAGCACCCAGCCCAACCTGGACTTCGACATCATGGAAGCCCACGACATGGTCAATCTGCGCGCCGGCATCGGCGATGAAGACGGCGGCTGGATGTTCGAAATCTGGGGCAACAATGTCACCGACACCCGGGCCCGCAATCTGACTTTCAATATCCCGCTGCGGCCAGGCGCCCGGGGTTCCTTTCTCGAAGCCCCCCGGACCTACGGCGCAACCTTGCGGTTGAATTTCTAGCGACAACGGGAAGCCGCCGGAGGCGGCTTCCCGGCTGCTCTCCGCAAGTTCACCGCTCATGGCAACAGGGTCTCCCGCTCATTGCAGGGTGGGTTGAGCCTCCAAATCGCTTGGCAGTTGCGGTAAATCCGTGCCATTCTGCGCTTGGCGGAGCATAGTCACAAAATCTGCCAAACGGTGTTGCCGCAATTTTTGGAGACCCATGACCATGGAAGTAATTCTTGCAGCAATTTTCGTGCTGTTGTTTTTCGGGCTTGGGGTATTCCTGTATTTTCTGCCCGCCTTCGTGGCTTTCCGGCGCGAGCACCACAACCGGATGGCAATCCTGATGCTGAATATTTTCCTGGGCTGGACATTCCTGGGCTGGGTCGGCGCCCTGATCTGGTCCTTCACCGCCGTGCGGTATGCGGAAGACGAGCCATGATCTTGCGTAAACGAATTGCGCAGTGTTTCGCTTCGCTGCTGACGCTGATGCTGCCGGAGGCCCTGTTCGGGCAGACCCTGCAGCCGGGTGACCCGGCCTCGCTTGGCATCGACCCGGCGAAACTGGAACTCGTTACCACCAGACTACAGCGGCATATCGACGATGGCGACATACCCGGCGTGGTCGCGGCGGTAGCCCGCGACGGAAAGCTTGTCTACTTCGAAGCTCTGGGACGATACAACCTGGAAAACGGCGGGGAAATGGGGCCCGACACCCTGTTCCGCATCTATTCGATGACGCGGCAGGTCACCAGCACCGCTGTGCTGCAGCAATACGAACAGGGCAAGTTCGATTTCGACGACCCGATCTCGATGTACCTTCCCGAATTCGCCGACCAGCGCGTGCTGCTCGACCCCGGCGGCACCGACATTACGCTAACCCGCGAGCGCGTCGGCGACATTACCGTGGCGCACCTGCTCACGCACACTTCCGGGCTCGGACCTCGCAGTTCGGCGCTCTATCGCGAACACAACGTGCGCGACAAATCGATCAGTCTCGACGAGATGACGAGCAATGCCGCGCGCATACCGCTATACCACGACCCCGGCACGGCTTTCCGCTATGGCATCCACGCCACCATCCTGGGCAAGCTCGTCGAAGTCTGGTCGGGTCAGCCCTTCAACGAATACCTGCAAGAAAACCTGTTCGAACCCCTCGGCATGGACAGCACGATGTTCTGGGCCGAAGGCGAAGACGCCGAACGGCTCGTGGTGGTCTACCGGCCCGCGGACGGCCGCCTCAATCCGCACCAGATCGAACAGGTGCCATGGACATCGCGGCCGCCGCTGATCGAAGGCGGCGTCGGCCTGCTGTCCACCGTGCCCGACTTCATGCGCTACAGCCAGATGATTCTGAACAAGGGCGAACTCGACGGCGAACGCGTACTGCAAACCGAAACCGCCGAACTGATGTACCAGAACGCCGTACCCGACGCCGCCATGCCCATCGGCACCGGCGGCTACTGGCTCGGCTCGGGCTGGACTCTCGGCGGCTTCAACCTGGTCATGGACGCCGAAGCCTACGACTTCCCGGTCGGCAACGGCGTGATCTGGTGGGACGGCTCCGCCGCCACGCGCTATTTCATCGACCCGAATCTGGACATGGTCATGGTCATCATGTCCCAGGTCTCACCATCCCGCGGCGGCGGTTTTCGCGAGAACTTCAAACGCCTGGTGGACGAAGCCGTCATCGACCGCTGATGGCCACCGGAATCCCCGACAAACGGGTCGACGCCTACCTGGACAAGCACCCGCAATGGCGCGGGCAGTTTCTCGCGTTCCGCGAAGTCCTGCTCGCCGCGGGTCTCGACGAGGACATCAAGTGGGGAATCCCGGCTTATCTCCACCAGGGCGGGAACCTGATCGGTTTCGCCGGATTCAGACAGCACTGCGCGCTCTGGTTCCACCAGGGCGTATTCCTCAAGGACGCAGCTGGCAAGTTGAGCAATGCCCAGGAAGGCAAAACCCGGGCCATGCGCCAATGGAAGTTCGCTGCCGGCGATGAAGTTCCCCGCGACCTGCTTGCCGCCTACGCGCTGGAAACCATCGAGAATCACAAGGCTGGCAAGAAGGTCAAACCCGTCTCCAGGCAATTGCGGATCCCGCCCGAGCTGCAACAGGCCCTCGAGCAAGACGCCGCCCTGCACGAAGCCTTCAACCAACTGACTCCCGGCAAACAGAAGGAATACGCCGAACACATCGCCAGCGCCAAACAGGAGAAAACCCGCCTCTCGCGCCTCGACAAGGCCCGCCCGCTGATCCTCGACGACAGAGGCCTGCACGACAAGTACCGCGCTTCTTGAGGGCTTGTTCGTCATGGCATGGAGCATCCAGCCGGAAGCCCGATTTTGCTGACAGTGAAAGAAAACTTCAGCGGCGCAGTCGGGGCTCAGAACGTCCCGCTCACCTTGAAATTGATCACCCGCCCGGAAGAATTGCAGCGGAACTCCAGTTCTTCCAGCACGCCTGCGGAAACGCGCCCAAGATAGCGCAATCGCTCGCGGCAGTTTTCCGGATTGGACAGGCTCTGGCCTTCCAGGCGCCAGGTGAGTCCGCGGCGGTCGATGTATTCCACGAACAGCGAGCCCCGGGGGTCGCCGGAGGCGTATTCGATATCGTCGATATCGACCCGCAGGATATTGCCGTCGTGGCGGTTCATCCAGCGGCCGCCCCAGTTGAGATTCCACTGGGGAATGTCGTGGCGGAAGCCGAAGGAATTGAAACCCCGGGCCATGTTCTGGAAGCGCCGCTCATAGGCCAGGAAGGGGTCCATGATGCGGGAGTCCTCCACCGTGAGGCTGGCGGTGAGCAGCAGGTTGGGCAGGTCGAACATTCGCATGCGGACGCTGGCGTTGCCCCGGAATCCCCACATTTCGCCATCGCCGATATTGCCGTTGGCGGACTGGAGATTGTCTTCGTCCACGGTGACGTCGATACGCTCGATGCGGTCGTGATGGGCGTGGTAATAGACATTGGCGTCGAGTACGCCATAGTCATTGGGGAGCCGGTATTCGGCGTTGAAATCGTATTTCCACAACCATTCCTGACGCAGGTTGACATTGCCCGCCTGGGTGTTGGAATCGTCGTCCTGCTCGTCATTGGCGGCGACGAAATCGGCAAAGCTCAATTGCAGCACCACGCGCTCGACGGAGCCGCGCAGTTGCAGTTGCGGCGTCAGGTTGTAGCGCAGGTCGAGCTTGGGCTTGAGGAACTGGAAATCCCGGGAGTTGCTGACATCGCCGCTCTGGGTAATCGTTGAGGTTTCCCACAGCAGGGTCGATTCCAGCGTCAGGCGCGGATTGAGCGCCCAGTTGTGGATGGCGAAAGGCTCGTAGCGCAACTCCTCCACCTCGGAATTGGCATTGGCGACGGAAACCGGCACCAGCCCGCCCACCGCCGCCGAAGGCGCGCCGGTTCCGGCAAGCCCCAGCGCCAGGCTGGAATCGAGCACTGTCTGGGCGCCCTCGGCGCCAAGCTCCAGATCCTGGCTGTCGCCGATGTCGAAAGTCCAGGAACCGCGGATGATGCGCTCGGTGATCGTCGAATCGGTATTGAGGAACAGGTTTTTCTCATCGCCGCCCGCGAGCACGTCAAAGCGTTCGCGCAGGGAGGCATTGTCGTTTTCATTGGCGATGAACAGCACCTTGAAACGGGAGTTGTTGTCGGTGAGATATTCATAGTCGCCGCCAATTTCCCAGTTGTTGGATTCGGCGGGGATTTCCTCCCGCTCAATGTCCCGCACATTGGGTTCGACCTTGAGATCGGTGATATGACGCATTACCGATGATGGCCGGTCGTTGTGGCCGAACAGCGCATTCAGCCGGGCGCTGCTGCGGTTGCTGAACTGGTAATCAAGATTGGCGCTGAGTTCGTAATTGGCCGCATCGATGGTGCGCTCCTCCCGGATGGCGTCATTGGGGGAGAAGTCGCCGAGCACCGATTCCTCCCAGGTGGTCTGGTCCATGAAGCGCGGCGTGGCCTGGGCGCTGATCACATAGTTGAGGCCGCCGCTCTGGCCGCTGAGCGCGAGATTGCCGCCGGGGCGGTTCTCATTGCTGATGTAGTTGTCCATGTTCACATCGTAGGAAATGCTGGTGCTGGACAATTCCTCGAACAGCACCACATTGACCACCTGGCCCGAGCCGCGCACGTCGAGCGAGCCGCTGGTGTCGCGGATGATTTCGATATAGTCCACCTGGGCCGCGGTGATGCGGTCGAGCACGCCGCTGGTGTTGTTGTTCTTGCCCGCGGTGCGCTTGCCATTGATGAGGATCTCATTGCCGCCGCTGCGGCCGCCGCCGAATCCGCGGCCGCCCCGGGAAACGTTCGGCCCACCCCCCGGCCCGCCGGAAAAACCCCGGGGAGGCCCGCCGCCGCCGGGTCCGCCCCTGGACTCCATGCCGGGAATACGGTCAAGCATGTCCTGGGCGCTGACCGGGGAGTATTCCTCGAAATACGAGGCGGGATAGACCACGGTGGACTCTTCCCCCACATTGTCCTGGGCTGCGCCGCCGCCGCAGAGGCCAAGCGCGAGGCCGGCGAGTGCGGCAGCAGTCAAGCGGTATCGAAATCGACCAGGCATCATTGCAAACCTCGGATGCTCGTTTCACCAGAACCGCCCGCCGGTTTGTGTCTGGCGCCGGAAACTTCAATGCGGCGGCGGGAAGGTGGCACGATGGACCGTATTGCTTTGTTTCAAGAGTAAATACTAGGTGAGAATGCGGCCTGATACTGTTACAAATTGTCCGAACCGATCGCGAACACATGTTCTGGAAACGACTGCTTTTCCTTCATCACCGCCTGGCGCCGACTGACCTGACGCGCAGCGCTTGCCCCTGGCGGCCCTGGGGGATATTCTGCAACTGGACATTCACCAGGGGCTGGCGCGACCCGTGAAGGCCCCGCGCAATTGAGGAGAACGCAGCTATGGCAATATCCGCAATTACCGCCAAACGCGCGGGTCTGGCCGTTCTGGTCCTGGCCCTGCTCGCCCTGCTGGTCTGGACAAGCGCATATCCCCGGGACCGGACGCCGGGTTTCTATCTTTTCGGCAGCGCCGGAGACGCCTCGGTGGATGACTGGACCTTCACCAATGAGGTGCCGCTGTGCGCCCTGCAGATCTATGCCGGCGGCTGGCGCCCCCATGCCATCAATCTGAACTGCATGGCCACGCCGGCGGGGGAACTTTATCTGAGTTGTTCGGTCTGCGACAGCAAGTACTGGGCGAGCCATGTGGGGACCGATTCTCCCGGCAGATTGCGCCTTGAGGGCGTGGTGTATCCCGTGAAGGTCAACCGGATTACCGACCCGGCGCTGATGGACCAGTCCTGGACCGCGCGCATCACCAAATTGCAGAGCTTTGGCAATGATCCCTACAACCCGAGGCCGGCTGCGGACGCCGAGCGCCCGGACCACTGGTGGACATTCCGCGTTGAATCGCGAAGCTGACGGGAAGGAAAGCCCTTATGAACAGAATTCTTGCAAGACTTGCGCTGGCGGCGGCGGTATTCGCCGCGGGCAGCGCATCCCTGGCCCAGAATGACTGGGTGGAACTTGCCGTGCATAATTTCGGCGCGCCCATCAATACCATGTGGGCCGAAGGGGAATTGTCCTTTGCCGACGATGGCACAATGGTCTATTGCAGCGCGCGGCAGGACATGGCCGTGGCGCCTGGCGACCCGAAAGACCTGTATATCGCCACTTTCAATCGGGAAACCGGCACCTGGAACACCCCGGTGAACATGGGCATGCCCGTCAATGCGGCGCCCGCCACCGATGTGGACCCACTGCGCAAGGGCGATGACCGTGAGCCCTGGATCACCGCAGACGGCAATGTCATCTACTTCAAGTCCGACCGGCTGGCGACCACATCGCCGCGGAACAACAATGACCTCTTCATCACCCGCAAGGTGAATGGCGAATGGACCGAGCCGGAACTCATGGGCTACCCCATCAGCACCGACGAAGGCGATGAACATTGCCCGGCGATTCTGCGGGATGGCGAAACGCTCTGTTTCGCATCGCGGCGGGCGGGCGGCTTCGGCGGTTCCGACATTTACTGCTCGCGGCAGGACGCCGCCGGCAACTGGATGGAGCCGGTGAACCAGGGGCCGAACATCAATACCGAAGGCGAGGAATTTCATTTCAGCCAGGCCGAAGACGGCACCGTGTACTTCACCTCAAGCCGCCCGGGAGGCTATGGCGGCATGGATATCTGGGGCGCCGCCGCCGAGGGCGTGGACAGTTGGGGGCCGGCCTTCAATCTCGGGCCACAGGTGAATACCGCGGGCGCCGACATGTGCCCGGCGCTGCCCCCCGGCCAGGAAACGATAGCCTGGTTTTCCTCCCGGGCCGACAACAGCCTGGGCAATATCGACATATTCTGGACCAGCAAGCTGAATGTTGACTAAGCTCTCGCAATATAGTCAACTTCAACGGCGCTTACCGCGACAGAAGAAATCGCGGACTGACAATTGCCAGGAAACAAGGTGAATACCCAATCTTCCCAAGCCTCCGATTCACGGACGGCGCCGGTCCTCGTTACCGGCTCAGCCGGCCATGTGGGGGCGAATCTCGTGCGTCGGCTGCTTGACGATGGAGTCAGGGTACGAGTGCTGCTGCGCGGGGAAGACAATAATTCCGCGCTGGATGGCCTTGCGGTGGAGCGCGCCTGGGCCGACATTCGCGACCTGGACGCTACCCGCCGCGCCGTGGAAGGTAGCCGGGGCGTGTATCACGTCGCCGCCAAGATTTCCACTATCGACGGCGACCTCGCCCACCGCCGGGAAATCTATGAATGCAATGTGCTCGGCACCCGCAATTTGCTCCAGGCGGCCCGGGAAGCCGAAGCCGGCCGGGTGGTGGTTACCGGTTCGTTCAGCGCCGTGGGTTACGATCTGGACGACCCGTCCGCGCCCAGCGACGAGACCATGCAGTTCTACCCCATGGAACGCACCATGCCCTACGAGCGCAGCAAGACGCTGGTGGAGCACGAATGCCTGCGGGCGGCGGCCAAGGGTCAGGATGTGATCGTGGCGACCTGCTGCGCGGTGGTGGGCGGCGCGGATTATTTCCCATCGCGGCTCGGCAGGACGCTCTGCGATTACACCAATGGCAAGCTGCGAGCCTATGTCGATGGCGGTTTTGAATTCGTCGCGGCCAGGGACATTGTGCAGGGTCACCTGCTATGCATGGAAAAAGGCCGCAGCGGAGAAAAATACATCTTCAGCAGCCAGTACCTGACGATTTCCGATATTCTCGACCTCTACGAGGAAGTTTCCGGCATTCCGCGCCCGAACCGGCGGATACCCGCCAATCTCATGTATGTGTTTTCGGAGATTGCCAGTTTTTATCTGAGCCGCTTCCATCCGGACTTTCCCCAGCGCTTCACCCCCGGCGCCATCCGGCTGTTGAAGAAATGCCGCCACGCCAATCTGGCCAAGGCGAAGAATGAACTGGGCTACCAGCCGAGCAGCATCCGCGACGCGGTCCACGAGGCCTATGCGTTCCACTACCATGAGCGCAAGGCGATTGAAAATCCCGCGGCAAAACCGCCGCGGGACAATGCAGCGTATCAGTCCATGGAAGCTTGGCCGGAAGAGGATTCGTCGGCGACAGCCGGCGAGGCGCAGGCATGAATACGGCAGCAACGACGACAACACCGCCGCCCGGTTTCAAGGAGGCCCGCAGCCTGCGGCAGAAATCCCGGGCGGCGGGCATGTGCCCGGATTACTGGTACGCGGTGGAAGAAGTACGCAATGTCAAACCCGGAACCGTGGTGGAGGTGGTGTTCTGGAAACGTTCCATCGCCCTTTTTCGCAGCGATGACGGAGAATTTCACGCGGTGGAAAACCGCTGCGCCCATCGCCAGCTCAAACTGTCGCTCGGTCAGGTGGATGACTGCAAGCTGGTCTGCGCCTATCACGGCTGGAAGTACGATGAGCAAGGCCGGGTGGTGGAAATCCCCGACCTGTTCGGCCGCAAGGAATTGCCCGACATCTCCATCCGCAGTTATCCGATCAGGGTGCGTTATGGGCTTGTCTGGCTTTTTCCCGGCAATCCGGAACTCGCGGGGCAGCGTAGCATCCCCGAGATTCCCGAAATCGAAGGCAATGACCGCTGGGCCTGCGTGCCCCTGGGGTTCACCTGCGCGGCCCATCATTCGATGATCATCGACAATGTGAGCGATTTTTCCCACGCCCACCTGCACCGCAAGTACCGCCCCTTCGACGGGGCCGAACTCACCGCCTGCAAAACCCTGGGGGACGATGTGCATCTGGAGTACGATTCCCGGGTTGGCCGCGGGCGCATTTCCGGCCTGTTTGTCGATCATGGCCGGCTCAATACCAACCACATGAAACTGTGCTACCAGTACCCCTACCAGTGGTCCAATACCGACGATGAAATCAAGCACTGGCTGTTCGTGCTGCCCATCGATGAGCGCACCACCCGGACATTTTTTCTGTTCTACTTCAAGTCTCTGAAAATCCCCCTGCTGCCGGTGCGCATCCCGCGCTTTGCCATGAAGTCCCTGATGAAGATTTCCAACCGGCTGCTTATCGGCCCCCTGCTCGACCAGGACCGGGTTGCCGTGGAGGCCGAGCAATCCGGTTACGAGCGACATTGGGACGAGCCGGCGATCGAGGTCAATCCGGTGGTGGCCGCGTTTCAGCGGGTTACCGTGCGCAAATGGCAGGAGTATCTCGAGCGGGAAGCCGGGGCCGGACATGCCGCCGCCTGATTCGCCATTCGCCGCCGGCATGCTTTCGGCGGCGAATCTGTTGCAAGCCGCGCTGATGCTGCTCGGCTTCATTGCCTTCCTTTTTGCCGGTTCCCGGCTGTTGCCCGGTCGCGAACTCATGCTGCGCGACGCCGGCGGCGCAAGCCGCCCGTGCAGGCTCAATGGCCTGCACCTGTTTCTGCTGAGTTTTGTCCTGGCTGGCATTGCGGGCTTTTTCGGCTGGTTTTCGCTGGCGATGCTGTACAGCCATTTCCCGGCGCTGCTGGTGATGGCCAATGTTTTCGCTTTTGCCTTTGCCGGCTGGCTGTACTGGCGCGGCGCGAAGGCATCGGGGGCGCCGGCGGGATTCTGGCGCGGCTATTTTTTTGGCCGGGAACTGAACCCCTCGTGCTTCGGCGTTGATCTGAAAATGTTCAGCTATCGCCCCTCGCTGATCGGGCTGGCGCTGTTCAATGCCTCTTTCGCCGTGGTGCAGTATGAAACCCATGGCGAGCTCAGTCTGGCCATGGTCTTGTATCAGCTTTTCACTTTTCTTTATGTCTTCAATTACTTTCACTTCGAGCACGGCATGATCCACACTTGGGACATCGTCGCCGAACGCTTTGGCTGGATGCTCGTCTGGGGCGACTATGTGCTCGTGCCCTTCTTCTACTGTATCACCGGCTGGTGGCTGGTGGACGCCGCGGGGCCCGCCCTGCCAACTCCTGCCGCTGTCGGGCTTGCACTGCTGTTTCTGTTCGGCTTCTGGCTGTTTCGCGGCGCCAACGGGCAAAAGCACCGCTTCAGGCAGGACCCGGCCACCCGCATCTGGGGCAAACCAGCCGAATCGCTCGACGGGCGCCTGCTGGTTTCGGGATTCTGGGGCATTGGCAGGCACCTGAACTACACCGGCGAAATCTGCGTGTATCTGGCCTTCACCCTCACCGCGGGATTCGCCTCGCTTGTGCCGCTGCTGCTGCCGGCATGGCTGGCGGCATTGCTGTCCCACCGCTGCCTGCGCGATGAGCGCCGCTGCCGCGCCAAGTACGGCGAGCTTTGGGAGTGCTACACCCGGCGGGCGCGGTTCGCCATGCTGCCCTTTGTCTATTGAGAGCCGCAATGACGCCGGGTTCGCAAAGCGCCGACGCTGCCCTGGAAACCGGGCAATCTCCGCCTGAAGTTTCCGGCGGCTGGCCCCTGCTTGGGCATTTGCGGGAATTCCAGCGCGACCCGGTCGCAATGCTCAGCCGGGGTTGCCGGGAGCAGGGAGAGTTGTTCGAGTTTCGACTCGGGCCGCGCAAGTTCGTATTGTTTTCCGGCCTTGACGCCCACAACGCCTACTTCAAGGCCCCGGAAGAAACCCTGGACGCCAAATCGGTGTATCAGTTCACCGTGCCCATCTTCGGTCGCGGCGTAGCCTACGATGTTTCCTCCGAAATCATGACAGAGCAGCTCGGTTTTCTGTTTCCCGCGCTGCGCGAGTCCGCAATGAAGCGCTATGTGGACATCATGCACGAGGAAACCGGCCGCTTTGCCGACTCCTTGGGCGAGCAGGGCGAAATCGACCTGCCGGTGGCGATGAACGAGCTCACCATCCATATCGCCAGCCGCTGCTTTCTCGGCGAGGAAATTCGCAATGAAGTGGACTCCGGCTTTGCCGAGGCCTACCACGACCTGCAAAATGGCATCAATACCCTGGGCTTTTTCTTTCCCCGGCTGCCGACTCCCGCCCATCGGAGCCGGGATCGGGCGCGGCGCAGAATCACGGAAATATTCATCCGCATCATGAATGAACGGCGCCAAAGCGGCGCCGAATCCACGGATTTCATGCAGACCCTGATGCAAGCGAGCTACAAGGATGGCCGCAGCCTGAGCGATGACGAGATCACCGGCATCCTGCTCACGGTGCTGTTTGCCGGTCAGCACACCAGCGCCGTGCTCGCCACCTGGACCGCCCTCGAAATGCACCGGCATGCGCCCTTTCCCGACCGGCTGCGGGAAGAGATAGAAGCGGTGTACCGGGACGAGGCAAAGCTGAGCTACGCCGGCCTGAAGCAGCAGCAGACCATGGAAAACACCGTGCGCGAATGCGAGCGCCTGCATCCGCCGCTGATCATTCTTTTCCGCAAGGCGCTCAGACCCTTGCGCTACGGCGATTACACCGTGCCCGCAGGATCCCTGGCGGCGATTTCGCCGGCGGTTTCCCATCGCCTGCCCGAAGTATTCGCCGACCCGGAATCCTTCAACCCGGATCGTTTCACCCCGCCTTCCAGCGGGGAAAAACAGCATCCCTACGCCCTGATCGGCTTTGGCGGCGGCAAACACCGCTGCATGGGAAAGAATTTTGCCATCATGCAGATCAAGGCGATCTGGACCGTTTTGCTGGACCGCTTCGATTTTCAACCCGCCACGCCATTTCCCGCCCCGAATTACGGAAGCTGGGTCACCGGCCCCAGGCTGCCATGTCGCATTCGCTATCAACGCCGCTCCCGGACCAGCCTGAACCACTGAAGGGACAGCACGCCAGCTACGACATCGCCATTGTTGGCGCTGGCCCGGTGGGCAGTCTTTGCGCCCTGGCTCATGCCCGCAAGGGCTTCAGGGTTGCCCTGCTCGAAGCCAATCCCAAAGCCGCGGACCGGCTGGCGGGAGAATGGCTGCACCCTCCCGCCGTGCGAATGTTGCAAAGTGTGGGCATTGATCTTGATGGCCGCCCGGGATTTTCTCCGGGCAAAGGGTTCGTGGTATTTCCCGAAGACGGCTCAGTGCCTGTGGTATTGCCCTATGCCGACGGCGCCAGCGGTCTGGTGTTCGAACATGCCGCCCTGGTGACCGCCTTGCATGAAGCCATCGGGGAAGCGTCCGCCATCGATGTTTTCCGGCGCGCCCGGGCCCGGGCCATTGAGGACGACGGCATCCGTTTCAGTCAGGACGGCGAGAAACGCCTGCTGCGCGCCGGGCGCATCGTCGGCGCCGACGGGCGCGCTTCCATCGTGCGGCAATCACTCGGGCTGCCCACGGAGCGCATGACCTGCTCGCGCATGGTGGGCGTGGTGGTGGAAAACGCGGAACTGGCCCATGAGGGCTATGGCTATGTGGTGCTCGGCGCCCCGGGGCCCATGCTCACCGTGCCGCTCGGCGAAGGTCGCGTGCGGGTCATTGCCGACATGCCCCTGGACCATTGGACGCCAAAAGACCGGATCCATGTGCTTGCGGAATCCTATGCCGGCCTGTTGCCCGATGGTCTCGGGCCAGCCTTCATTGCCGAATTGCAGGCGGGAAACTTCCAGGCCGCCGCCAATGAATTGCGACCCCGGTTGACCTACGGAAACAGCCGGCGGACGCTCATCGGCGATGCCGCCGGACATTACCATCCCATGACCGCCGCCGGCATGACCCTCGGTTTCGGAGACGCCCTCGCCCTGGCCGAAAGCAACAACTTCAGGGATTTTTCCCATCGGCGGCTGAAGGACACCCGGATGCCCCAGCTTCTCGCCATGGGGCTGTACGAGGTTTTCAGCGACCATGCTCCGGAGTCTGCCTCCCTGCGGCAGGCCATCTACGGCAACTGGCGCCTCAGCAAACTCATTCGCCGGCAGACCATGCGGCTGCTCGCCTGTGAAAGCCGGTCGGTGGGCATGCTCAGCCTGGCGTTCACCGCAACCGTATTGGCTGGCGTTGGGAACAGTCTGTTTCGGCCAGGACGCAGGATCGCCTGGCGCCAGGCTTCTCGGGAATTCCGCGCGATTACCAGGCGAATCCGCGCGCTGCTGGGCGCCGTGGGGGAAATGCGCAGGGCGCGCAGCCTGACCGGCGCCAATGAAAAAGTTGTGCTGGACAAGATGTCCGGGGCCTTCCTGACTTCCATGCGGGGATACACCCACAGCGCGCGCCCGGACCCGCCGGTTGGGCCGGCCGATGGCGACGCCGCCGCCCTGGAACAGGCAAGCAAGCGCCTGCTGGCCCTGCAGCGGGAAGACGGCGCCTGGGAAGGCGAAATGCGGTGGTGCCCCATGCTTGCCGCCCAGTATGCGCTGCTGCATCACATCATGGGCAAGCCGGCCACCCCGGAGCGTCGCCGATTGCTGCTGCGGCAGTTCGAGCAAACCCGGCTTGCCGATGGGCTTTGGGGGCTGCACGATCATTCCGGGGCTTACCTTTTTGTCACGACCCTGGTGTATGTGGCGGCGCGGGTGCTTGATGTGGAACCCGATGACCCGCTCATCGCCCCCGCCCGGGAGTTTATCGGGCGGGAAGGCGTGTTGAACATTCCGAGTTGGGGGAAATTCTGGCTGGCGCTGCTCGGCCTCTATGACTGGCGGGGGATGCATGTGCTACTACCGGAACTCTGGCGCCTGCCGCGCTGGCTGGCACTGCATCCAGCCAACTGGTACTGCCACACCCGCCTCATCTACATGGCGATGGCGGCGGTTTATGCCCACCGCGATACCTTGCCGGAGAATCGCCTCGCTGAAACCCTGCGGCAAGAACTGTATCCGGAAGGCTATGGCTCGATGGATTTCAGCACCGGGCGCAACCGGCTGCGGGAGGAGGAACTGTTCGTTCGGCCGAGCCGCTGGCTGCGGGGTGGATACGCGCTGGCCCGGTGCTATGAGCGCTTCCACAGCAAGCGCCTGCGGGCCCGCTGCCGGGATGAGTTGATCGACCGTATCCGCTGGGAGTTGCAAAGTTCAAGCCATACCAGTATTTCCCCGGTAAGCGGCATGCTCAATATTCTGGCCCTGTGGCTGCACGACCCGGACGACGCAAACTGCGGGCAGGCTCTGGCAAAACTCGAGGACTGGATTTGGGAGGATGAATCCGGTGGAACCCGTATCACCGGCGCCCGCAGCGCTTCCTGGGACACCGGCTTCGCCCTGCAGGCGCTGGCTGCCGCCAACCAAAGCGATGCGGTGAAAGCCAGCCTCGGGCGGGGGGCGGACTTTCTTCGCCGCCAGCAGATTCCCCGCAGCTTCCCGGGCTTTCATGAAGCCTTTCGCAATGACCCCGAGGGCGGTTGGTGTTTTGCCGGCGTCTGGCATGGCTGGCCGGTAAGCGACTGCACCGCCGAAGCCATCCTAGGCGTGCTTGCCGCGGGAGGGCCAGGGGAGGACAGGGAAGCCATGACCCGGGGCATCCGCTTCATGTTGCGAAGCCAGTGCCGGGACGGGGGCTTCGGCAGCTACGAGGCCAGACGCTCCCGCATCGGTCTGGACTGGCTCAATCCGGCGGAAATGTTCGGCGAGTCCATGACCGAGCATTCCTATGTGGAATGCACGGCATCCTGCCTGGCCGCGCTTGCCGCCTGCCGTCGGGAATACACCGGGGCTGCGGGACCCGAAGTGGGCAAGGCCATCGCCAGGGCCGATGACTGGCTGCGGCGCAATCAGGCCGGGGATGGCTCCTGGCGGGGCGTCTGGGGGGTGCAATACATCTACGGCACGATGTTTGGCGTCAAGGGACTGATGGCGGGCGGCGCCCGTTCCGGCGACCCGGCGCTCAGGCAGGCCTGCCGCTGGTTGCTGGACCGCCAGCGTAGCGACGGCGGCTGGGGCGAACATGCCAGTGGTTGTCTCAGCGGCGCCTATGTCGAACACCAGGAAAGCCAGATCATCCAGACCGCCTGGGCACTGCTTGCCCTGCTGGAAGCCGGCGATTCACACTGGACTGCAATCTCCCGGGGCGCAAGATTCCTGATCGATGCCCAGCAAGCCGACGGCAGTTGGCCGAGACAGGACATGGTGGGAGTTTTCTTTCGCACCGCATTGCTCGATTACGAGTTGTACCGGCAATACTTCCCGCTCCATGCGCTTGGTCTTTTCGAGCGCCGCCGCCGCGCCCGGCAATTGCGGGTGGAATCCTCAGCGGGGCAGCCCCCGGGCGGCGAAGCGGAACAGGCCGCGCAGGCCGGAATTGTTTGACACCAGCAGATTGGTGGCCAATACCGTGGCGCGCACGCTGCGCCGGGACACTTTTACCTGATCGGAGGCGGTAAAGCCGGAATTGCGCCGGAGCTTCTGCAGGCTCAGCACCGCAAGACCCAGGGCCCAAAGGCAAAAGCGGCGCATGCCCCGCTCCCGGGCGGGCAGATGGCAGGTGAATTCGAGGGCGTTCACGAGGTGCCCGTGGGCGACGGCGATCAGGTTTTGCAAGCCTTGCTGGAATTCGCCGCGCAAGTGGATTTCCGGCAGTTTCGCGAGTTCCAGGCGTCCATCATCGAATTCCGAACGGGGCAACCAGCAGGCGCCGCGCTCATGGTCGTCCCAGATGTCCTTGAGGATATTGGTCATTTGCAGGCCCTGGCCAAAAGACACCGCAAGCTTGCGAAGCTCCTCCCGCTTCGGCTCGAGTTCCGGGCAATGAATGCAGAACAGGTCGGTGAGCATCTCGCCGGCAACGCCGGCCACGGCATAGCAGTAGGCATCGAGTTCGGCCAGATCCCGCAGTCCCGCCAGACTGCTGTTGCGCTGGAATTTCGGCATGTCAACGCACATGACGCTGACGCAGCGCTCAAGTATTCGGCGCTCCGCGTCGCTGAAGGAATGGGTTACGGCAACCACCCGCGCCACATTACGCATCAGTTCGCGTTCCGCCTCGGAAGTTTCCGGAGCGAGCCGGGGCGCCATTGCGGCGGAGAAGCCGGCGGCGTCTTCCTCCCCCTTGACCGCGGCGAGGAACCGCCCGAGCCCGACTTCCTTCTCCCCGGCGGCAAGTTGCGGGTCGTCCTCGACGGTATCGGCAATGCGGCACAGCAAATAGGCATTGGCCACCACCAGGGCGAGGCGGTCCGGCAGGGCGGGGATCGTCAAGGCGAAGGTGCGCGATACGGCAGGCAGGATCCCTGCCTGATATTGCCGGTCCGCCTCCAATGCGCCCGGCGAGTGCTCGTTTGAATCGCGCAAGGCCAAATCCTGTCTGGCTGTACAGGGTATGCACGAAGCTCTGACACAATCAGAGCTTCCCTGGGGGTAATCCGCCGAATACTACCGCAATTCACCCGTCGCAAGTTGCCCGGGACTTTCCGCATCCTGATTGCCGGATAAGGCTCCCGGCTGCGAATCCATTCCCCTTCCCGATGTGGTATGGTGCGACCGCTCGCGCCCCGCCCTTCTTCCGGCTGCCCCGCCATATCGCACGATGGTTCTTGCTAGGAGCCTGCGCCGTAGGAATTCACGGCTGCAAATCCGCTCTCATCCACGCCCCCGGCCGCTCGATTTCGTTGCATAGCGCCTAGGTATTCTCTGAAAAACTCCATCCGTGGAGTTTTTCATTATCGCAAAACAAAAGCGTGGTTTTGTTTTGCTCCCGAATTCAATGGCTTACGCCATCGAATTCGGCGGCACTTCCATGTGCCGCAGGGAAGCTCTGAC
>JAJECW010000014.1 GCA_022821865.1 Pseudomonadales bacterium | reverse complement strand
AGTCAGAGCTTCCCTGCGGCACATGGAAGTGCCGCCGAATTCGATGGCGTAAGCCATTGAATTCGGGAGCAAAACAAAACCACGCTTTTGTTTTGCGATAATGAAAAACTCCACGGATGGAGTTTTTCAGAGAATACCTAGTGTGCTGTCCCCGGCGCGAATGCTGTGGCTCCCGGCCCCGGTCATCCTGCGCGTAGTCGCAGGATCTCATTCTATCTGGCAGCGCCTGATTCCCGGGCGGAACTCGAACTGATCAGCCGCAGGTCGATTTGATCGCCAATGCGGTGGATGTCGAACATGCGCACCGGGAAGCATTGCCCCGGCGCATCCTGGAAATAGTGCTCCAGGGTGACCCGGACCACCGGAAAGGCAAGCTCGTCCCAGGGGATTTCCGCTTCGCTGAACAACCCCACTTCCAGCGTTTCCCCGGTGAAGCCAAGGCCCATGGTTTCGATTTCGGCGCGGAAAAACAGGTAGACCTGGTTGATGCGGGGCAGATTGAACAGCGTATACAGCGTCTGCTCCCCAAGGCGGATATGGGCGCCGGCTTCTTCCCTCGTTTCCCGCACCGCGCCGGCGTGGGTCGATTCGCCGTTCTCCAGAAATCCCGCCGGCAGCGTCCATTTGCCAAGCCGCGGCTCGATGCCACGCTTGCACAGCAGCACCCGGCCATCCTCGCCGATGGGCACCGCGCCCACCACGTTGCGGGGGTTCTGGTAGAAAACCCGGTCGCAGGCGGGGCAGTAATCGCGCTGTCGGTCGTCTCCCGGGGGTGTCACCCTGTTTATCGGCCCGGCGCAGTGGGAACAGAACCTCATGCGCGCTTGATTTCGCAGTGCAGGCGGAATCGCTTCGAGGTCATGTAGGCTTCCATTTCCCGCAGGCGTTTTTCCAGGTCGCGAAAGGTCCCGGCGCAGTTTTCGGCGGCGTCGCCTTTGGGTTGCGGCTTGCCCCCGGTTGCATCCGGCTCGGGCGCTTCGCGGCGGGAATGTGATCTTCGCCGCCGTCGCCGCTGTCTGCGCTCGTCTTCCAGAAACGGGTCCGGGTCCAGCAGGAAGATGCAGACGATATAGCCGAACACCGTAAAGGGGCCAAGAATGAACAGCGACAGAATCGTCAGCACGCGAATCCAGAAGGGGCTGACTTCCAGATAATCCGCGATTCCCGCGCAAACCCCGGCGATTCGCTTGTCCCGGGTGTTGCGGCGGATGGGCTTGCGGTAGTCGACCTTGCGAAAATGATCCGAAGCCCGGGACGGGTCGATATGGTCCCAGGTGCGGTCCCGGAACACGTCGCGGTCCATGCAGAACCACATCACGAAATAGGCCAGGAACAGCGACGGCCAGAACAGCACGCCGATCACGAAGATCGTCCGCACCAGCGCCGCGGGCACATCGAGCCACTCTGCGACGCCGCTGCAAACGCCGAGCCAGATGGCGTTGCTTTTCTTCAGCCGCAGGCTATTCGCTCCGCTCATGTTGCTCCCTCCAGTCGGGCACCTCGGCGTCGAGAATCGATTCGAGGACTTCGATGCGCTCGGTGAGCGAGCCCGCCATTGCCGTCAGCGCATCGAGATCCGGGTCGCCGGCGTCTCTTTGCCTGCGGCGGCGGCGTTTGCGGCCGCTGTCGCCATCGCCACTGCTCCGGGCGATACCGAGCTTGATCCACCAGGTGATAAATCCGAAAACCATCCCCACCAGGGCGATGATGAAAGTAAAGACATTCATGTCCGGGACCTCAGCCTTTCAGGCGATCTTTCAGTTCCCGCAGTTCCTTGTCGATGTTCTCCTCGCGCGCCAGCTCATCGAATTCGGCCTGCAAGCCCTTTTGCTCCACATTGTCGCTGTCGATCTGGCCTTCCATCTGGTCGATCTTGCGCTCGTAATGCTCGAATTTATCCATGGCGTTGTCAATCGCCTGGTTGCTGAGCTGCTTGCGCACGTCGCGCCGGGTGCTCGTGGCCCGGGTGCGCATGACGATGGTCTTCTGCCGCGCCCTGGCGTCATTGAGCTTGTCCTGCAGCTGGTTGATCTCGCCGTCGAGCTTGTCCAGGGTTTCCTCGAGCTTGAACAGGTCGGCCTCGGTGAGTTCCACCCGGGACTGGATCGCGGCCTTTTCCACCAAGGCGGCCCGGGCCAGATCTTCGCGGTCCTTGCCGAGCGCGAGTTCGGCCTTGTACTCCCAATCCTCGGCCTGGGCCCGCAACTGTTCGAGGCGGCGGGTCAGGGTTTTCTTCTCCGCCATCACCCGGGCGGTGCTTGAGCGCACTTCCACCAGGGTGTCCTCCATTTCCTGAATCACCATGCGAATCATCTTTTCCGGATTCTCGGCCTTGTCGAGCAGGGCGCTGATATTGGAATTGATGATGTCGGACAGTCTTGAAAAAATGCTCATTGCTGATTCCTCCTGTGAAATCCAATCTTGCCATTCGGAAGGTTTTGTTCCATTCCGTCCTTGCTCCAGCAGGTTCCGTGCCAACTCGGGAAAAAATTTCCAAGGTATTGAATTAATGGGAAAAATTCCGCCTCACGGATTCGATGTTCTGATAGAAATGGTCGAAAACGCCAACTTGTGGTAATTTGCGCCAGCAACAGGAAGGGCGGTTCAGGATCGGAAAATGACAAGCCAGGACTCTCCGCTGCGCATGATCGGCGAAGCCGCAAGCTTCCTCGAAATGCAGGAACACGTCTCTCTTGTGGCGCCGCTGCGCAAACCGGTGCTCATTGTGGGCGAGCGCGGCACCGGCAAGGAACTTGTCGCCACCCGCCTGCACCACCTTTCCCGCCGCTGGGAAAGCGGCTTTCTCAAGCTCAACTGCGCCGCCCTCAGTGAATCCCTGCTCGAAGCGCAGTTGTTCGGCCATGAAGCCGGCGCCTTCACCGGCGCGGCGAAAATGCGCCGGGGCCTGTTCGAGCGCGCCCATGAGGGCACGCTGTTTCTCGATGAACTCGCCAATACCAGCATGGCGGTGCAGGAGAAAGTTCTGCGGGTGATTGAATACGGCGAATTCGAACGGCTTGGCGCCAGCGATACGCTTTCGGTGGACGTGCGCCTGATTGCCGCCACCAACGAAGATCTGCCGGAACTTGCGAGGAAAGGCAGGTTTCGCGACGACTTGCTCGACCGGCTGGCTTTCGATGTGATCACCCTGCCGCCGCTGCGGGAGCGGCGTGAGGATATTCCCATCCTCGCCGAGCACTTCGCCGTGGGTATGGTGAAGGAGATGGGCGGAGAGTATTTCGCCGGATTCAGCCGCAAGGTCCACGCCGCGCTGCTTGCCTGGCCCTGGCCGGGCAATGTGCGGGAACTCAAGAATGTGGTCGAGCGCGCGGTGTACCAGCATGGCGGAAAACTCGTGAAGGAACTGGTCTTCGACCCCTTCGCCTCGCCCTGGCGCCCGGCTTCGGCCGCGCCCGATGGCGCAGGGAACGGCAAAGCGGCAGACTCAATTCGGTCGGAAGCTTCCGACCTGGCGCAACTTGATCAAATCGACTTCCGCAGCCACATGCAGGACTATGAAAGGCAACTCCTGCGCCGGGCCTTGCAACAAAACCAGTTCAACCAGCGCAAGACCGCCGAATTCCTCAAGCTCAGCTACGACCAGCTACGCGGCTACATGCGTAAATACGACCTGACTGCGCAGTGAGTGTTTTCGGACTGGTCCTTGTCCGAATTTGGTGGCATGACGCCAACCCGACTGGTTCGGGAAGAAAAGGCGGGCTCCGTCCACGCCCACCTGGACAGAGTCATCGTCCTGGGCGTTTGCAATTCCCCTCCCCGAATAAGCAGGGCCAACTCGTCGTCTTCGAAGCGCAATGTTCAAACTCCCTTGTTGCAAATCCCGACCCGGCTATTCCATCAGTCCCGCATCGCCTCGTAGACAACTTGCTGGGCGGCATTGGCGTTGAACGGCGATTGCGGACCACCCCGCTTCTGCTCCATGTAGATCATGTAGAAGTCGTTTTCCGGGTCGATGATGAAGATCGTGCCGCCGATGCCGCGCCAGCCGAAATTGTGCGGGCCGTCGGGGTTGTCGGTGGTGGGCTGCAAGTGGAAGCCAAGCCCCCAGTCGCCCGCATCGCCGTAAAAGAAGAACTCCCGGGAAACCGTATCGCCGATTTTTGGTTCCAGCATGGCATCCAGGGTGGCTTCCTCGATGATGCGCGCGCCGCGGTACTCGCCGCCGTTGAGCAGCATTTCGGCAAAGCGCACATAGTCCCC
The DNA here is from genome assembly GCA_022821865.1 of Pseudomonadales bacterium. Classification (GTDB taxonomy): domain Bacteria; phylum Pseudomonadota; class Gammaproteobacteria; order Pseudomonadales; family Pseudohongiellaceae; genus UBA9145. Next base: position 15,887 of record JAJECW010000014.1, on the reverse strand, counting down.
GGTGGTGGAGTTGAGCCCGCCGCCGCCGGACAGCATGCGCCGGGGAATGGTGTTGTCGCCCATGGCGCCGTGAATCGGTTCGGCGATGCGGTATGCCTTGCGCCGGGGCACCACGAAGGAAGTATCGTCCATGCCCAGGGGGTCGAAGATGCGTTCCCGGAGCACCACATCCAGCGTCTTTTCGTCCACCACTTCAAGCAGCGCGCCGAGCACATCGGTGGAGTGGCCGTAATGCCATGCGGTCCCCGGCTCGAAAAACAGCGGCAAGCCGCCGATGCGGGCGGCAAACTCGCGGTTGTCGAAGTCGCCGCTGAGTTCGCCGCCGTACAACCGGCCGAGTTCGCTGTTGGGCGAGAAGAAAGCCTGGATCAGGCCCGACTCGTGGGTGAGCAGGTTCTCCACCGTCATGGCCCGCTCCACCGGACGCAGCGCGCCGGTTTCCCGGTCCATGACCTGGCCATCGGCAAACTCCGGAATGAATTTTTCCACCGGATCGTCGAGCGCCATCAGCCCGTCCTCGACCATGGTCATGATCGCCACGCTGACGATGGGTTTGGTCATGGAAAAAATGCGGAAAATCGAATCCTGATTTACCGGCCGGGGATTTTCCGGCGACAGCAGACCCACGGATTCGAGTACCCCCACACCCTCGCTGTTGCCCACGAGCAAGAGCGCCCCATTGAGGAATTCGCCATCCACCGCGGCCTGCATCTGCGCCTTGATTTCCTCGATCTCTCCCTGGTCGATGCCGAAATTGGTGGAATGAATTCGCTTGATGGAGGAGTCCGCCAGCGCCAGGGACGCGGGCAGAAACAGCACAAGGGCGGCAGCGGCAATCAGCCGGCGGCCGGATCGAATCGGAATCATGACGATAACCTCGCAACAGGAAGTCCGGAAAGCCGGCCAAAAGTAACCCAGGCTCCAGCGGCGTTCAAGCTGTCCCGGGGCGGAGCAAGAAGATTCGTTGAATCGGGAAGAATATACGTATACTCTGTCTTTTTGGCCGTATATGTATTTTCGGCGCGGAGACGCGGAGAAGAGAATGAAAAGAAAGCTGACCCTGACCGTCGAGGAGAACTTGCTGCCGGTGGCCAAGAGCTACGCCAAGTCGCGGGGATTATCGCTGTCTTCGCTCGTTGAGCGCTTGTTGATGGATGCCGCCGGGCGTCACGAACCGTCTTTCGCGTCACGCTGGCGGGGAAAATTCAAACCGGCGGAGCGCGGCGATGCGCGTTATGAATCTCTTGCGAAGAAGTATTTGCGATGATCCTGCTCGATACCGATATTCTGATCGACCTTGCCCTTGACCGGCAACCCCACGCGTCCGCCGCCGCGCGATTGCTGGACAGCATTGAGCAGGGCGCCGAGAAGGCATGCATGGCCTGGCATACGGTCTCCAATTTCTATTACCTCGTTGCGCCGACGCAGGGTCGGGAGAACGTGAAGAAATTCATCGTTGAATTGACCCGATTTGTGGATGTCGCATCGACTGACGCGGGCGCTGTACGCTACGCCGCTTCGCTTGCAATGGCGGACTTCGAGGACGCCTTGCAAGTTGCCGCGGCGCGTTCGGCGGGAGCCCGGCGCATCGGCACCCGGAACACCAAAGACTACGCCCGCTCCCCAATCCCCGCGGTGCTTCCGGAAACCGCCCTCGGATTCATTGCCGCCAGGTAGGACTCGCCGATCATTGGAGCAGCGCGTCGCCGACGAAGGAACACCAACGGCCTGGGAGCCTGCGCCGTAGGAATTCACGGCTGCAAATCCGCTCCCGTCCACGCCCCCGGCCGCTCGATTTCGTGGCATATCCGCCAATATTCGCCTCAATCGACCGGCCGGGGGCGCGGCGATAGCGAATTTTCGCTTTCGCGAATTCCCACGGCGCAGGCTCCTGACTTACTCTTCGGGCAGGAAAACGAGTTCGGGGATGACGACCTCCCAGTCGCGGTCGCAGCGGATGCCGTCATGGAATTCCGGTTCCGACTGCTCCTTGCTCCACTGCACCACGGCAAACACCGAAGCGCGGCAGCATCGCTCGTCCGCGGGATGTTTGAACTTTGCCGACAGCCGGCCCACGCGTCGCCCGGACTCGTTTAACAAGTCCCAGCGAGAGTCCCCGGTAGCGCGAAGTTCCAATGAATGACCCGGCTGGAGATTACCGATCATCCGATGCACGGGATTGCGCGGCGCATGTCTGCCGGCGAAGCCCAGGTCGACCATTTCCAAGTCCAGCCGCTGGTACCGCGCGGTGAGTTGCGGATCATCACCCACGACATAATCTCCCGGAGTTTCCCCGACTCCGGGAAACAACGTGGCCGGCGTTTCCCCGGGCAAGACGGCGGGCAGATTTCCGAGTTCATCGACAAACGGATTCGCTTTGTTTGTCATGCGCGTCAGAGTGAGCGTTTGGCGCGCCCGCGTCATGGCCACATACAAGAGCCTGCGCGGGGCGTCCGGGTCTTCGCGAGAATTGGGTCTGATCCATCCGCCATCGAGCACGATCACGTGATCGAATTCCAGACCTTTGGCCCGATGGGCGGTAAGCAGCAGCAATCCGCGTTGGCGGTCGCGAATGTCGCGGCCCCATTCCGCCAGCCACTCGACAAAGTGGTCCACCGGCGTTTCCACATCGCCATTCTCTTCGGCATATTCCTCCACCGCCTCGCGCAACAGTTCATTCCAGCGCCCCGGCGCTTGTTTTTCCAGCCATTGGCATATGGCCGACGGCTTCACGACACGCGGTTTTCGCGCCCGCAGCCAGGTCAGCAGCGCCTGCGTTTCCCGCAAGCGCCAGAAGCCGCGGAATGGTTCCTTGCCAAACTGCGCTTCGACGCCTTCGAGTTCGCAAGCGGCCCGCACCGGGTCGAGGAATTTCCATTCGCGGGCAATTACCGCGCATTTGCTCCATTCCCAGTCCGGCCCCGCCAACTCTTCGAGACGGCGCAATTCGCGCAAGACCGCGCGGGCCTGCGACACGGCATCGCCGCAAGGAAGAATCTGCACCCGCCCCCGCGCCACCGGATCCATCTCTTCCCATGCTCCTCCCGGCGGATCTCCGCGCCGGGCGGAATTGATCCGGATGGGATGATCCGGCTTCATCCGTTGTCGGGACGGCGCGATCAACGCGTTCGCCGCCTCGACGATGTTGGCGCTGGAGCGGTAGTTGTCGATGAGATAGGCGCGCCGCGCTTTGTAATCGGATTCGAAACGGCGGATGTATTCGACGGATTTTCCGTCGAAGGCGTAAATGTTCTGGTCGTCGTCGCCCACCGCGAACAGGCTCAGACGATCCTGCTCCTCCTTCAGCGTGCGGCCGGACAAAGCGGAGATCAGCTCGTATTCCTCGGCGCCGATGTCTTGATACTCGTCGATGAGAATCCAGCGGAATCCCGCCAACAGACGCTGGCGATTTTCGTCGAGTTCCTCCGGCGGCAGACCCTCGCCCCGCAACAGGGCAATGGCCTGGCGCAATATTTCCCTGAAGTTGTCGTCGTCCGGTTTGTGTTTTCTCTCTCCGCCCGCCTGCACGCTGAAACTCGCGCCGATGAGACGCATGGCGAGACCATGACAGGTCATGACAGTTACGCCATTGGCGTCGTCGCCAACCAATTCACGCAGGCGCCGCCGAATGTCCGTCGCCGCATGGCGGTTGTAGGCCAGCGCGATGATGCTTCCCGGCCGCTCGCGCCGCGAGCGCAGCAACCAGGCGATGCGGTGAACGAGGACTCGGGTCTTGCCCGAACCCGGTCCCGCGAGCACGAGTACACTGGTTTGTTCGCGATTATCGGTGACGATTTTCTCTTGCGCGGGATCGTTCAGGCTTTCGACGATTTTTTGCCAGGACTTCGGCGTCATCTGCCGGCTGATGTCGGCTTTCTTGTCCGGCAGCCATCGCGCCAGGAACGCTTTCTGATCGAGTTTGAAATAATCCATCGCCAAGGCAAGGGCATCGGCGATTTTCTCTATTCCCCTCTGCGCGTATTCCTCCATTACATGAATCTGCAACATTCTGTCTTCGTAGTGGAGTTCAAGGGGCTCGAATTCGCGATTGCCGAAACCGCGTTTCCAGTCGCCGCCGAGTTTGATCTTCATTGCCGGGCGCAACACCGCGAGGCCCTTGTTGAGGCGAATGATCTCCAATTCGTGCAGCCAAAGCAGGGCCCGGTCCATGAGTTTTTGCGGATTCTTCGTCCTCGCTTTCAAATCGATGTCTGATTCGATCACCGCCAGCAACGAACCCAATGTGGTTTCGGCGAGCAAATCAACCCCCTGACTGCCTTTGTCCAAACGGGAAAGCAGATGCTTCAGCAGACTTCGCGCAGCCGCGCGGCGCAGATCGGCGGTTTCCTGAAGTGCGTTCCAGTTTCGGTTCAACGTCAGCCTGATCGTGTCTTGCCCCCTTCGGCGTCCGATCGAGATGCTGCCCTGGCGCGAACTTTCGTCGCGTCCGTCTCCCGCCAGCCCTCGTAACACTCGCATTACCCGTCCTGGCAGGGCGCTTTTGTGGCCGAGATCCTTCAATCGCTGGGTAGTCACGCGCAAATTCAGATTTTCCGAGTTTCCTTCCCGCAGATCAGGCGCTTGCACGCGCATTTCGTCGATCAGCGATTTTTCCATTGCGCTGGCGGCCTCATACCGCTTGCGCGAGCTGTTCACTCCGCCTTGATGCACATAGGCTGTCAGGGCGGTGTCGTTTTTGGCGATGCCGAGCTTCTCAAGATCGTACAATGCCTTGCTGACTTGTTCCGATTTCAGCCCCGAGACGTGCATGAATTCGTCGGTGCTGATGCCTTCTACCGGGTTGGCATTGATCAATCTCTCGGTGATTCGCAGCAACTGTTTGCGGTAACTCACGGATTCGATGCTCTTGTCGATACTCCGTTTCGCTTCCGTGAGTGAGTTAATCCGCAGGGATGAAGGAAAGATGTGAACCTGATTTTCCTCGCGTGAAAGCAATTGCGCTTCTTCCAGCCAGGAGACGGCGGTTCGCACACGGGTGTCATCGGTGAGCCCATCCCTTTCAAACGCCGCGTCTTCGTCTTCGCCCAGAATCTCGCCCGAAGTAGCGACCACCTCTCCTTTCTTTTTCTTGCGTTTGTCGAGATTTCGCAGCGCGCGCAGGATGCCGTGAATTTCATGACGGGCCAACCGTGAACGGGCCGACATGCCAAATTGCCGCTCCACATCTTCCGGCGTATAGAGTAGAACACATCGAGCCTCCTCCCGGTCGCGGCCAGCTCTGCCCGCCTCCTGCAAGGTAGTTCTCCAGCGACCCCGGAACGTCCGCGTGAATCACAAGGCGCACGTCGGGTTTGTCGATTCCCATGCCGAAGGCATTGGTTGCGACGATTACTCGCAATTCGCCCTCGGTGAAATCTTCCTGCACGGCTTTTTTTGTTTCCGGCTGCAAGCCGGCATGAAAGAAATCCACGGCGATGTCGTGTTCCCCCAAAAACGCGGAGATTTCTTCGGTTCGCCGCCTTGTGGAGCAATAGATGATTGCGCCGCCGGGTAGATCGGACGGCAGATCGGACGCGAGGAGTTGGCTGATATGGTGGTATTTTTCGCGGGCCGTAGTGTGGACGACGACAAAATCGAGATTCTCCCGCTTGGCGCCGCCGTTGAACAGTCGCAGTTCGATGCCGAGTCTTTCCCGAAAATGTTCACGGATTTCATCGATCACTTCGAGTTTTGCCGTTGCGGTCAAGCATAATACCGGCGGCTGGTACCCCGCTTGCGCCGTGGTGTTCTCCTTGATAAATCTGGCGACGTAGCGGTAATCGGGGCGGAAATCATGGCCCCAGCGCGAAAGACAATGCGCTTCGTCGAGCACCCAAAGTCCAATTTCGCGCTGTGCCAACGCCTTGCGCACGGTGCTGCTGCGTAATTGTTCGGGAGAGATCAAAACGATACCCGCATCTCCCAGACGGACGCGGTCGAGCGCGGCGGCGCGCTCGGGTAATGAGAGCATTCCGTTAATGGTTGAGGCGGCCTCGATGTTTCGATTTTCGAGACTGGTTACCTGGTCGGCCATAAGCGCCACCAGCGGCGAAATGACGACCGTCAGCGCGCCCGTCTTGTCATATCGCGAAAGTGCGGGAATCTGGTAGCAAAGGGATTTGCCGGTTCCCGTCGGCAAGATGCCGAGCGCGTGTTTACCGGCCATGACGGCTTCGACAATGGATTGCTGCATGGGATTGCCCGCATCGTCCCTGGGTTCGGGGCGAAACCCGTCGAAATCGAACAGGCGCTTGAGTTCTTTTTTCGCGTCGTGATGTTTCCGGCACCAGTTGCAATCCGGCTCGGTGCAAGCGGTATCGCGCAGGCAGCGCACGAACTCGCCGGCCTGGGGAAATTGGTGCCGCACCCAGGGCGACATGACCGAATTCCCGCCGGAGACCGAAAGCCAGGCAAGAGCATAGGCGACGGGCCAGCCGTTCCTTGCCGCCTCGCCAAGCAGGACTCTTCCTTGTGTGAGACAGGAATTCCCGTTGAGCCTGCCCATGATCGCGTCGCTTGCTTCGATCTCGGTGGGACAGGACTTGCCGCGTATCTCTGTGAACAATCGATCAAATCCATTCCAATTTGTGTTCCGTCCCCCGCGGGTGGGTGTCCCATCGTTTCCATCGTTTGATTGGCTTTCCCTGGTCGTCAGCCAGTGGTAGCAAGTGAGCAAGGCCTCGTCCATGGCGCGCAAGGCTTTGATTTGTTCTGCGAGCAATTGCAGGGATTCACGGCAATCGAGTTCGGGATTGTTGCGCACACTGCGAACGATGCCGCCGTCCTTGTAGTGCTTTACAAGGCTGTGATATGGATTGCGCGGGAAGGCGAGGGGGTTGAGCCGAAGCGTATCGAGCGTTGGCAATTCAAGCAGACTCAGCGATGGCGCGGCCGTGCGCAAATGGGGAATATCGAAGTCGATCAGATTGTGGCCAACCAATACATCGGCGTCGTTGGCGAAGGCGTCAAGTCGCTGCCAGTGCGAGGGATCGGTTTTCTTGCCGAACCTCTTGTTAAATGCGCTGCCGTCGCTTGATTGCACGGCAGCGAAAGCATTGATGCGCGAACCGTCTCTGGCGACTTCAAGATCCAGCGCCAGGCACTTGAACGGCAAGTCGAATCGGGTCGCACCCGGCCCGTCAGGCGAGATTGTCATTGGTTTATTGTCATTGTATTCGGGTGCCGACACGGGGCGGATACGCCGGGATTCTAGCCGACATTGCAAACCGTCTGTGGGAAGTCTCCGGAAAATATTGCAGAATTTTGACAATTCCGGGGAACCTGGGGACATAGCCCTTGTCATGTTCCATAATTGGGGTCCGGTTGATTGAGGGGACGATCAAGTTGGTCCAATGATTCCATCGATCAGGCAACTCAAATACCTGGTCGCGGTGGCCGAACACCGGCATTTCAGCAAGGCGGCGGAAACCTGCTTCGTTACCCAGTCGACGTTGAGCACGGCGATTCGGGAGCTTGAGCAGCAGCTTGGCGTCATGATTTTCGAGCGCAATCGAAAGTCGGTGCTGATCACCCCGGTGGGAGAGAAGCTGCTCGCCCAGGCGCGGACGATCCTCGGGGAAGTCGAGGATTTCGTCTGCCTTGCCCGGGCCGAAAGAGGCTCGCTGACGGGGGAAATCAGGCTCGGGGTCATTCCCACCATCGGCCCGTTCCTGCTGCCGAGAATGCTCTGCGACCTGCGCCAGACCTACAGCAAGCTGCGGCTGTACCTGAAAGAGGAAATCAGCGCGCGGCTTGCATCCATGCTGACCCAGGGCAAGCTGGAAGTACTGATGCTCGCCTTTCCCTATCCTCTGCGCGATGTGGAAACCACTACCCTGTTCGAAGACGAGTTTCTGCTCTGCATGCCGTCCGGTCACCCGCTGGAGCGGGAGCCGTCGGTGCAACAGTCCCAGCTTCGCGGCGAATCCCTGCTATTGCTCGAAGAAGGTCATTGCCTCCGCGACCACGCCCTGGAAGCCTGCGATCTGCAATCGGCGGAAACCAATCTCGTCTATCAGGGCACCAGCCTGCACACCCTGGTGCAGATGGTCGCCAATGGGCTTGGCCTGACGCTGCTGCCCGCCGTGGCGGTGGCGGGCGATGTGCTCGGCGACACCAATCTGCCCTTGCGCCGCTTCCGCTCGGAAAAAGTCTGCCGGCGCATTGGCATGGCCTGGCGCAAATCCGATCCGCGGCGGGACGAGTACCGGGTGCTCGCCGAATTCATTGCCGCCCGTTTCGCGCCGCCCGCCTTCGGGGTTCAGGCCGGCAAATGAGCGAGGATTCGCTGCAACTGCAATTGTGGCATCTGCGCATGGGCGATGTTTCCGGGCCTGAGTTGCGGCTCGGTCTGCCCTGGCTCAGCGAAAAGGAACTCGACTATTTTCGCGCCTGCCGCTCCCGCTTTCGGCAGCGCCAGTTTGCCCTGGGCCGCCTGCTGCTGCGGGGGGCGCTGTCGCATCTCGCGCCCGAGCGCTCGCCGCTGGAATGGCGATTCGAAACCGGCCCGCACGGCAAGCCCGCGCTGGCGGCGGGAGAGCCCTTGATCGGCTTCAGTCTGGCGCATTCGGGAGATCGCATCGTGCTGGCCACCGGGCCCCTGCGAAGACTGGGCATTGACTTGGAAAACGGCCACAAACCGCGCAATATCGAGCGACTTGCCCGTCGCTGGTTTCAACCGGAGGAAGTATCCGAGGTGATGCGATTGCCCGCCGAGTCCCGCCCGGGGTGGTTTTACCGGACCTGGACCCTCAAGGAAGCCTGGAGCAAGGCCCGTGGCGCAGCCCTGGCTCCCTCCCTGCGGCAAATTGCGGTTCGCCATGCGGGGAACGAGGCGGACGGGAAGGGATTCCAGGTGACTCTCCGTAATGGAGAGCATTTCCCCTGGCGATTCCTGGTGTTGCAGCCGAGCGGCGGCTACCACTGCGCGCTGGCCTGTCAGAGCGAAGCCGGCGCCAGACTTGTTTCCCGCCGCATGACGGGGCTTGCCCGATTCGAAGCCATGACAACCCCGATTCTTGCCGAGGCTCCAGGTATTTCCTGAAACAATCAGAACTTCCCTGCGGCCACGCCGCCTCAATCGTCGAGCTGCGCCAGAATGTCCACAATGCTGAGCTGGATGAACCCGTCCCGGGCGTCGCGTTGGGGAAGGTCCCGGGCGGTCAGCAGCAGTTCCCTGGCCCGGTCCCCGTAACGCCTTTCGCTCAGCAGAATCAGCGCGACGGCGGCGTCGTGCAGCACGAGCTTGCTGCCGGTGTCGTAGTCAAGCGCCAGATCGATATGTTCCAGCGCCCGGGAGCGGGAGGCGCCGAACAGGGTGCGCGCGATCAGTCCCGCCTCGTCCAATGCCCCGGCGTGCCACATGGCAATGCCGGAATGGGCCAGCGGCGATTCCGGGTCAAGTTCCGCGGCGGCCTCCAGCGAATCCCGCACGCGCTGGGCATAGCCATTGCTGAGCGCTTCCAGAACGCCCGATGTTTCGGCGAGCCGGCCCATGGCATGGGCGAACTGGATGTTGGCATACACGCTTTCCGGATTGAGCCGCACGGCTTCTTCGCCATGACGGACTGCTTCCCTATACAACTCTTCAAGTTCTTCTTCAGCTCCCCGGAAATATCCGTGGGTGGCGAGTGATTCCGCCGCAAGTGCATAACCATCGGAAGTTCCAAGCCCGGCGGCGATCTCCGCCGCCGCCAGGAAATCCCCCCCGGTCCAGGCCGCCCGGGCGGCTGCCATGTCCTGGGCGTTCGCTACAGCGCCGCCAAGCCAGGCAGACATCAGCCAGACGATACGCCACAGCAGGCGCCGCATGGCCCGGCGGGAATCAGGCGAGAACATACTCAAGCACGAATTTGGAACCATAAAAACCCACCAATAGCAACGCAAAACCCGTTAGCGTGCCCCGGACCATGGTGGTTCCCCGCCAGCCGAGGCGATGGTGGCCCCAAAGCAGCACGGCGAACAACAGCCAGGCGAGAACGCTGAAGAAGCTCTTGTGGAAAATGCCTTCGAGACTCCAGACATCTTCAATGAAAAACGCGCCAATGATGATCGCAAGACTGAGCAGCGCCTGTCCGGCCCAGAGCAATTCGAGCAGGAATCCCTCCATGTCCTGCAGTGGCGGCAGTTTCGCCACCAGTCCTCCGGCCTGGCCGTGCTTGAGCTGGTAGTTCTGCCAGGACACAAAAACCGCCTGCAGAGCGGCAATGGAAATGAAACCATAGGCCAGCACCGACAACAGCACATGGCTGCCGGAAACCGGCCCGAGGCTGGCGCCGGGGAAACTGCCGCCGCTGCCCAGGGAGAGTAGAATTGCCAGCATCGCCAGGGGAAACAGCCCGAGAAACAGGTTGTCGAGGGGTTTGCGCAAGCTGGAGACCAGGGCCAACACGGAAATGGCCAGGGCGATCAGGGTGCTGACCTGGGCAATGCCGAATTGATAGCCGCCGGCGTCGCGGACGATTCCCCAGGCGCTAACGCCATGGGCGAGAACCGCGGCAAGGCTGGCGGCCAGTACATAAGCGCGGGTATTCGCATTGCCGCGCAGCCTTCGCCATTGCAATGTCCAGCCCAGGCCGTAGCAGGCAATGGCGATCAGTCCTGCGACCGAACTGGGTTCAGGCATGGGTCATGGCTCCAGAAGTTCGGCAAATCCCTCCGCTCGCGGAGGCATTCCGGCAGGCTCTACAAAAACAGATCCCGCGCCTGCGGACGTCAAAGTGTCGCACAAGTTTCCGAGCGGTTGAAGCGAGTTTTATGGCGGATGCCCTGAACAGCGGCATTGCCGGACAGTCCGCTATAATGCGCGCCACGCATCAGGGAAACCCTGATCATTTCAGATTTTCCCCGTGGCGCAAGGATGGGCCGCCGAATTTGATTGCGTAAGCCATTGAATTCGCAGGCAAAACAAAACCAGGATTTTGTTTTGCGATAATGAGAAATTCCATGGAGGGAATTTTTGGAGAAGACCTGGTACGAGCCATGTTCGAGAATCTCGGTAAAAGACTTTCCGCAACCTTTCGCAGTCTCAGCGGCAAGACCGCCTTGAACGACGGTCAGGTGCAGGCCGCCCTGCGCGATGTGCGCCGGGCCCTGATCGAAGCCGATGCAGCCCTGCCCGTGGTCGGGGATTTCATTGAGCGGGTGCGGCAGCGGGCCACCGGACAGGAAATCGCCCGCAGCCTGACGCCGGCCCAGACCCTGCTCAAGATCGTTCAGGCCGAACTCGAAGCGGTGATGGGTCCGGCGAGCGTGGAACTCGAACTGCGCGCGACGCCCCCGGCGGTCATTCTCATGGCCGGTCTGCAGGGCTCCGGCAAGACTACCACCGTCGCCAAGCTCGCAGCCTGGCTCAAACGCGAACAGCGGAAGACGGTCATGGTGGCCAGCGCCGATGTGTATCGCCCGGCGGCTATCGACCAGTTGCGCGCGCTTGCGGCCCAGGTTGAGGCGGAATTCTTCGAAGGCGACGGTGGTCGTAGCGCGCTGGACCAGGCCACGGCGGCCCATCGCGAAGCCAAGAGGCGGTTCGTCGATGTACTGATCGTCGATACCGCCGGCAGGCTGGCCATTGACGATGAAATGATGCTCGAAATCCGCCACTTGCATGAATCGCTCAAGCCGGTGGAAACCCTGTTCGTGGTGGATGCCATGACCGGCCAGGACGCCGCCGCCACCGCCCGCGCCTTCGGCGAGGCGCTGCCCTTGACCGGCGTGGTGCTCACCAAGGCCGACGGCGACGCCCGGGGCGGCGCGGCGCTTTCGGTGCGCCAGGTCACCGGCAAGCCCATCAAGTTCATCGGCATGGGCGAAAAAACCGACGCCCTGGAGCCTTTTCACCCCCAGCGCATCGCCTCGCGCATACTCGGCATGGGGGACATGATGTCGCTCATTGAAGAAGCCGAGCGCAAGGTGGACAGGGACAAGGCCGCCCGCATCGCCCGGAAAGTCCGCAAGGGCAGGGGATTCGATCTCGAAGACCTGCGCGAGCAACTGCGGCAGATGCGCAACATGGGCGGCCTGGCCGGAATCATGGACAAGCTGCCCGGAATGGGCGCCTTGCCGCCGGGGGCCGCCGGCATGATGGACGAACACCAACTGGTCCGCATGGAAGCGGTGATCAACTCCATGACCCCGCGCGAGCGCAGCAACCCGGCGATTCTTAACGGTTCCCGCAAGCGCCGCATCCTGCGCGGCGCCGGCGCGCAAATCCAGGACCTCAACCGCCTCCTCAAGCAGCATAAGACGATGCAAAAAGCCGCCCGCAAGATGAAAGGCGGCAATCTGCAAAAACTCATGAACCAACTCCCCGGCGCCCCCGGCCCCGGCCGCTTCCCCGGCGGCGGCAATTTTCCGCGGTTCTGAGATAGAGAGAATGTAGGAAGTCTTAGGGAAGAAGCGAAATGCAAAATCGATACGTAGGGGACATCGGAGATTTCGTGAAGTACGCCTTGCTGAGACATTTGTCAGACGGAAAGAAGCTTGGAATCGCGTGGTATTTGCATCCAAACGAGGAATCATCCAATGATGGGCGCTATGTTCAATATCTGGACCGGTCAGCCGAATGGCGTCATCTGGATGAGGATCTATTCGACTCTATGCGGCGAATCGTAGTGTCGGGGCATCGATCAATTACGAAAGTTCAGGCTGAGTCCATATTTCACGATGCGGTCTTTGCAGAGGAGTATCTTGACATATCGTCGGTTCGTGTGAGTTGCCGGCCGGGTAAGAGGAGGGATTGGTTTGATGCGGTCCGCGAGCGTCTTAAAGCGTGCGATATAGTTTTCGCGGACCCCGATAACGGCCTGTTTCCTGACTCCCGATTTCGACCGACTGTCAAGAGAAGCGCCAAAAATATTCCCGAAAATGAAGTGTGGGAACTTTCACAAGGAGGCCGTCCCATTGTTGTCTACCACCATAATACGAGACGCAAAGGCGGGCATTGCGTGGAAATTGCCGACTGGCAGCATCGATTGCCCGGCAGAGTTTATGCATACTACTGGCGACGCTGGAGCAATCGGACGTTCTTTATTGCCAATTGCAAACCTTGGATGGCAAAGCGTTTAGAGGATTTTGCAGAGCGCTGGCATCCCAGCGGCGAATTGATTCAATCCGCCGAAGAAGTTGAGGGAATTGAACAAGTAAAGTTGAATAAGAATTGATCCGTAACCTGTGCAAGCAGAATAACGTAAACGCCAAACAGAGGTTGATTGCAGCAACCTTAAAGGAGGGAACTTATGACCAGAGTGGGCTATTTCCAAAGATATTCAAAACGAGAGAATCATGTAACAAACAATACATTGCTTATATTGCGGCATTTTTATCAAGCATCGCCGCACAAAGTACGAGATGTATTTTCAGAACTTGCGGATGCTGATATATCTATAGGCCTCACATTCCAGCAACAGGTTAAAGAGTCTTCAAGTGTCCCTGATGCCTTGATTTCGCAATTACCATTGAGCATATATATTGAAACAAAGTTAGAAGCACGGTTGGAATCATCTCAGTTGACAAGGCATATTGCTTCTATTAGTGGAAGCACCAACGATAGGTCTAAGAAAATTTTATTCGTATTAACTACCGAGCCGATCGAAAAAGGAGTTCATCAAGAAATAGTTAAGCAATCGAAAGAGGAAGGAATTATATTTGCCTCAAGAACCTTTCTGCAAGTGATTCAATCTCTCCGAAGTGTATGTAAGGATTATGAGGAAAACCTTACTAAAATATTGGATGATTATGAAAACTATCTTGAAGAAGAGGATTTGCTACAGATCGGCAATGTTATGAGTGTTTACCCATGTGGAACATCTTTAAGTGAGAATTTGGATTATAGACTCTACTTTCAGCCTTCATATAGATCATCAAAATGGAGGTCGAAGTTTATAGGATTGTACGGCAACAAGACTGTATCTCACTTGGCTGAGATTAATTCTGTTGTTGTAGGTTATTACTCACGTGACGAAGAAAGGTTCATTGTGGAAGATATCGAAAAAGGTGAATTATCTGAAGAGCAAAAAGTTCGTATAGTGAAGGCAGGAGAAGCTTGTACCTATTTTGGAAATTTCGCAGAGTATAGCCATCGCTACTATCTATTTGATGAAGTGTACGAGACGAATTTTCAGAAACCTTCGTGGGGGCCTATTCGAAATCTGCGAAACTTTGATTTGTCAGAGTGGCTAGATTATAAGAAACAGAGAAACTATTCCGCATCAGAGGTGGCACAAGAACTCTGCGGAGAACATTGGGAATAGTAGAAAATCGATACAATGAGTGAGTTATAGTCAGAAAAGTAAGTTTATGGTAAATCTAGTTCACGGCAAAAGATCGTAAATGGCAGCACGCGGGTTCCATTGGAGACGTAGTCGCGGCTGCCGGGATGGACTTGATAGAAGTCGGGGATATCGGTTCGATTGCGGAAGTACTCGATCGTTCGGTTCGGAGATTTTTCGCCGGATTTGCATTCCACGGCGAACAGGGGTTGCCGGTCACGCAGGACAACAAAATCGACTTCGCGCCGGTCTGTGTCGCGGATGAAGCGAAGTTCCATGCGGAAACCCTCGGTGTCTTCCAGAAAGTGGCAGTACTTGAGCAGGTGACTGGCGACCAGATTTTCAAATCGTTCTCCCTTGTCCGGCACTTGCGACCAGTCCCATAGATACAGCTTGGCTTCTTTCTTGACTGCACGAATGCGCGGCGCGCCGAAGGGCGGGATACGGAAGCAAACGTACAGATTTTCAAGAATCTCGAGCCAGCGCTTGACGGTTTCGTGGGCGACCTGGAGATCTTCGCTCAGACTATTGATCGAAAGCGGGGAGCCGACTCTGTCCGGCAAGGCTTCGACCAATAGCTCAACCAGAGCGATCTGGCGCAGGTTTTCCAGATCGCGCAAGTCTTCGTAAACCACCCTTGAAATGCGCTCCCGCTGCCAGCGGCGCCAGGTGCGGGAATCTCCGGCCAGCAATGGCTCGGGGAATCCGCCGAAACGCATGAGAGTTTCGAGGTCGCCGGCGTTGGGCGCCGTCGAGATTTCACCGAGGGAGAACGGATGCAGGCGGTAATGGTGGTAGCGGCCTTGCAGCGAGTCGCCGCCCTTGCGGTAGTGGTCGAGCCGGGCGGAACCGGTGACCAGGAACGAAGTCCTGTCGCCTTGGGTATCGTAAAATCCCTTGACCAGATTGCGCCAGCGGGGAAACTTGTGAATCTCGTCCAGCACGATTAGCGGCTGCCCGCCGGGAATTTCGCCCTCCTGCAAAGGTTTGCGGACAAGCGGGCTGTCCCAGTTCAGGTAGGCCGCGTGCCGCCTGTTCTCCGCGCCGAGAATATCGAGGGCGAGCGTGGTTTTCCCGACCTGCCGCGGGCCGCCGAGGAAAACCATCTTTTTCCTCAGATCTTCGCGAACTTGCGAGTGAATGTAGCGCGTCAGGGCATTCGAATCGGATGCCATGGAAATTCTCCGAGAGTCGTCGCAATTTCGTTGATTGATTCAGGTTAACTTTAAATTATTCATGAGTAAAGTAGGATTGTATAGAAAATACTCACGTTTCTTGGCAGCGCCCCGCCTCCAAACCCACTCGAAACCGTTGCCCGATTGCGGCAATTTTCATTTTGGCGCTGGGCGCGCTCGCATTGGTCATCCTGCGCGCAGTCGCGGGACCTCATCGCGTGGCCACCGCAAGAGATTCTGCGACTGCGCTTCGCTTCGCGCAGAATGACATGCGCGGGTACGGGGAGGGGGAGCCGGAGGAGAAGACGCGGGATACTGCAACGAAGCCGATCTGGCTGCCCTGGAGGCCCGCGGCATCGACGGCTATGTGGCGTTGGGCCGGGAGGGCGGGCGGCGGGTTGGGACTGTCGGTGGGAAACATCCGGCCAAGGCCCGCATGGCGGAG
>JAJECW010000069.1 GCA_022821865.1 Pseudomonadales bacterium | reverse complement strand
GCCGGGCGCAAAACGCTAAGTATTCTCTGAAAAACTCCACCCGTGGAGTTTTTCATTATCGCAAAACAAAAGCGTGGTTTTGTTTTGCTCCCGAATTCAATGGCTTACGCCATCGAATTCGGCGGCACTTCCCTGTGCCGCAGGGAAGCTCTGACTTAATCAGAGCTTCCCTAATGCTGCGGCCAAGACTCGCAGTGTCTGTGGGGCCTACTGAATTTTGGCTGGTTGGTCGAGAAAGGCGCGTGGAGTCCAAATCCTCACCGGGCCGTATCGCGTTTCTGTAAAGTCGCGCAAATTGCCGGTGATCAAATCCGCTTCTCCAGCCACGGCAGTGGCCAGATAAACTTCGTCGTCCGGGTCGCGAAGACCGAACTTCATATCTGCCGGCTCTACGGAAACCGCCAGACTTGCAAGCGTGCCGATGACAAAAGTCAGCGTCTCCCGGTACGGCGACTGGCTGCGCCGCCCGGCGACCGCTTCGTATTCAGAAAGGATTGGGCTGGACAAGACCATTTCATGCTCTCGCACCACCCGGCCCACGACCTGACGGCACACGCCATTTGTCCTCGCCGCCGCAACCAGAACATTGCAATCCAGGACGAATCTCATCCAAGGCGACCGCGTCGTTCTCGACGAGACCGGGAAACATCGTTGATGGCATCCCTCATGATTTCGTCTTCCGAACGTCCGAGATCTGCAGTTGATGGCTGAGTCGCCGCGAACCTGGCGTCGATGCGGTCAGCAGCCGAATCCCGGTCGATCAAGGCCTTGGGCTTGAACAGAATTCCATTTCCGACGAGCGTCGCTTCCAGGAAATCCCCCTCTCGAAGATCAATGCCTTTCCGCAATTTGGCGGGGATGGTCACCTGAAACTTCGGTTTCACCGTTACGATGGACATTGGCACCTCGTTCAGATTGTTATAAAGTTTGAATTTCATACCATGCTGACATCACAATTGCAAGCTTTACGCCGAACGGCCAGAAACTCTAATTTTGGCGCCTTGACACTCATGTCATTCCGCGCGAAGCGAAACACAGTCGCGAAATCTCTTACAGTGGCCGCAGCTACGAGGCGGGGCTGCGCTGGGAGCAATACCGAAGCAGGGGCGGGCCGCGGACACGGATAATCACGGATTTTCTTATTGGCGCCCACGCCATGGCAGAGGCCAACGTTTTTCTTAGTATTCTCTGAAAAATTCCATCCATGGAATTTTTCATTGTCGCAAAACAAAAGCGTGGTTTTGTTTTGCTCACGAAGCTCTGACTTAATCAGAGCTTCCCTTACGCGGGACCGAGGACTCTTTGCCTCCCACTTCCCCGAACTTGAAGATTCCGGTTAAAACCGCTCTTCGTCGATCCAGTAGTTGCTGACGATGCCGTTTTCGAATTCGATGGAGAGGGTTTCGGTGCGCTCTTCTTCCACATCCACCGAGAACACCAGGAATACGCCCACTTCGGTGTCCTTTTCGGATCGGTTGCGGTACTTCCAGACCTCGCTGCCGTCGGCGTAGCTCAGCCTGCTGACGGGTTCGCCGAAGGTGCTGCGCACGAACTGCTCATCGCTCTGGCCCACTTCGAGGCGCGCCACGTCGCTTTCGCTCCAGACCGTCCGCAGGGCGCGCGAATCCGAATCCACGGTCACGAGGCAGGCGCTGAGCGCCAGGGCCAGAACCGCCATCAAGGTATACTTGATCATCTCTCTTTCCTCTTGCCTGTTCAAAATGGAAATCGTCAGCGGCATCACCGAACTTCATCGCTCTCCCCCGACCACCAATCCAACGATTCGCCGAAGAAAAAGTTACACTCTTTCCCGCATTATCAATAATCGACAAGTTTGTGACGCTCATCCGGAGATAGTCCCATGCCATCAAGCTACGCCATTGGAAAGCACTTCGAATCCTTTATTCGCCGGCAACCTGATCTTTTACAAGCCAATCGACGATGAACTTCCGATCGTTCGTATTCTTCATGGCGCCAGGGATTTGGCGAAGATTCCGAATCTGTAAGCGCCGCGGCCCGCACCTCGCCGGACGGCAGTCCGGATTGGGCCTTGCCGCGTTGACCCTGGCGTTGGGGGCCACAAAAAGTCACAAAAATCAGGGGCGTGAATCTGCCTTGCCGGTCGTATTAACGGATAATCGGCACTTGGTAACTATTTTCCTCGCGCCGCGTCGGAATGGTGGGAGGACCGCCGCAATGAATCTGTTCAAGCGAAACCAGCTGTACCAGGCCATGCTTTGCGGCCTGCTCGCAGGGGGCGTTCATGCCCCGGCGGCGTTTGGCCAGGATGCGCCGGTTACCGACGAAGATTCCACGGTGACCTATCCCGCCACCTTCTTCTCGCAGTTCGAACCCTTTTCCGTCAATGACATGCTCGACCGGATTCCCGGCATCAACATCGCCCGCGGCGGTGGCGGCGGTGGCGGCGGGCCCGGATCTTCCGGCGGCAACAACCGGCGCGGGCTCGGCATGGGCGGCGACCAGGTGCTGATCAACGGCCGCCGCATCGCCGGCAAGGAGAATGAGGGCAGCAGTCAACTGGCGCGGATTCCGGCAAGCCAGGTGGACTATATCGAGATTATCCGCGGCACCTCCGGCGACCTCGATGTGCGCGGCGGCGCCCAGGTCATCAACATCGTGCTGCTCGAAGCCGAAACCCGCTCGTCGATCACCTACGAAGTGAACACCGACCACTACCACGACGACTCGCTCAAGCCGGGGGCCAAGATCGCCTGGACCGGCTCCAGCGGCGGCTTCGATTACCTCATCAGCGGCGAGACGGAACCGCGTTACGAACATCGCATCGGCCACGAGACCAGCATTCTCGGAGACGGCAGCCCGAACGAGCGGATCAAGCGCGTAAGCACGCGCGAGGCGCAACCCATGGTGCTCAGTTCGAATCTGGCCTGGCAGGTGGGAGACGCCGACCTTTTTCATCTGAATCTGCAATACGAGGACGATAGCGCCCCGGAAGTCGCGAACCGGGACATTCTCAACACGAAATACGATCCGCCGCTGGTGGATCTCGAACTCGACGTCCTCGACGAAACCGAACATTTCTGGGAAGTCGGCGGGGACTACGAACATATCTTAAGCGGCGGCCAGCGCTGGAAGACGCTTTTCATCGTCAATCGCGGCGACAGCCACAGCTTGCGCGACAGATATCTGCTGGAATTGAACAGCGACGAAAGAACCCGGGATCTGCATCTCGATTTCGCCAACACCTACCAGGAGCGTATCCTGCGCTCGGGCTACACCTTCGATTTCGCCGGCAGCCAGAGCCTCGAACTCGGCATCGAGCGCGCCCAGACGATTCTCGACTCCAACTTGCAACTCGACCTGCTATCCGACGGCGGAACGGTCCTGGCCCGGGTTTCCACCGCCGACGCGACGGTGGAGGAAATCCGCTACGAATCCTTTGCCGTGCACAACTGGCAGATCAACGACCGCATGTCGCTGGAGAGCACCTTGATCTTCGAGCAATCGGAGATTTCCCAAAGCGGAGACGTGAGCAAATCCCGGGATTTCGAGTTTTTGCGGCCCAAGGTGGATTATCGTTTCGACATCACCCCGGCCGTGCAATTCCGGGCCACCATAGAGAAGGACGTGGCCCAGTTGAGCTTTTCCGACTTTACCGCCAACACCAGCGAAGGCGACGACGATCGGAACGCCCTGGCGGGCAATCCCGACCTGCGGCAGGAGCAGTCCTGGCGCTATGACGCCAATCTGGAATACCGCTTCCATGACGATAACGGCGTACTCAACACCAACGTCTTCTATCACGAGTTGATCGACGTGATTGACCGGGTGGATGTGTCCACGCCGGATGCCATCCAGTCGGCCAATGGCAATATCGGCGATGGCGAACGTTTCGGCGTTGCGCTGGACGGCAGCTACCGCTTCACTTCCGTTGGCGAGTCCCAGATTCTGCTGGAATCCGGACTGCGGGTGGAAGACTCGAATGTGGTGGACCCTTTTCTCGGCATCGACCGCCGCTTCAGCCGCCAGGGGCGGGGCGAGGCGCGGGTCGGTTTTCGGCATGACTTTCCGGCCCGCAACTTCAATTACGGATTTTCCTGGAGCCACAATTTCCGGGACGGTCGCATCGCCTACGATATCGACAAGATCGAGTCCTACAACTCGGGCGATTGGGTCCGGCTGTTCGCCGAAACCCAGGGCTGGGCCGAGTTGATCTACCGGCTGGAAGTGTTCAATCCCATGGAAAACAAGCGCTGCCGGGTGCGCTCACGATATCTTGGCGGCACCATCGCCACCGGGTATCTGAGCGAAATCGAGGACTCCTGCAGTCATACCGGCCCCACCATCGCGATCAAGATCCGCGGGACGATTTGAGGTTCGTGGCTTCGAGTTGTCGCCGCCGGGTTGCGGGGCTTGTAGCGGACGCCGTAAATACATCCCTGTAGGCTCCGGGCTCGGCTTTCCATGCCTCGCACGCCCGCTACAAGCCCCGCAACCCGGCGGCGACTCAGGCGGTGCGGGACTCGACAGCAGCGCTACCAATCAATTTAGCGGTTCCACCCAGACGTTGCGGAAGCGGATGGTGCCTCGGGCCCATTGCAGGGCGATGGGGCCTTCGGCGAACTGGCTGTCGCGGGCGTCCACCGTGGTTTCGTTATTCAACTGCACCAGCAGGTGATCGCCGCGCAGGGTAATGTGGTAGACGTTCCACTTTCCCCCCGCGGTGGGTCGCGGCTCATCGATGGAAGCGACATGGACGATGGCGCCGGTGCCGTAGGATGGGTCGGGGCGCTGGTCGAAGATATTGGCTTCGTAGCAACTGCGGTCGGTAATCTGGTCGCGGTCCTGGCAGCGCAGGTAAATGCCGCTGTTGGCGTCGTCGGTGGCCCAGAACTCCACATGCAGGACGAAATCGCTGTAGCTGTCCCGGGTGACGAGCCAGGATGCGCCATCGCCTTCGTCGGCGAAAATCGAACTGGCGTCGGTGGACCAGTTGGCATCGCTGCCGGCGACGGTGAAGTTGTCCATTCCTTCGGGTCCATTGATCAGGCTGATGCGCCCGTTCTCCGCGGCGCCCGCGGGAAGCAGCATCAGGCAGGCGGCAACGGCTAGCGGCAAGCGGAAGAGGTTTTTCATTCGGCTGTCCTCCTGGATGGAAACTGGTGGGTCTGGGTGGATTTGAACCACCGACCTCACCCTTATCAGGGGTGCGCTCTAACCAACTGAGCTACAGACCCGTCATGGGTACGACGGCGCGCCCTTTGGGGCAGGCGGGGGATTATAAGGGTATTTGGCAAACGGGGGAATCGGTTTGTGCTTGCCATCCCTGGCGCGACTCCCATGGTTTCGCCAAACTCCGGTCTTGCCATCCATGGCAAGCGCTTGCCCCGACGCCCGCATTTACGTCACAATGCGCCGCAATCCAACTCCCGGGAGGATTCCCTTGGCAAAAGAAGACCAGATCGAAATCGAAGGCGAAGTGATCGACACGCTTCCCAATACCATGTTCAGGGTCAAACTGAACAATGGCCATATCGTCACCGCCCATATCTCGGGCAAGATGCGCAAGAATTACATCAGGATTCTCACCGGAGACCAGGTGAAGGTCGAACTGACGCCCTACGACCTCAGCAAGGGGCGAATCACTTACCGCGCCCGCTAGCGCGTTCCCCCGTCATTCCGCGCGAAGCGAAGTCGCAGAATCTCCCGAGAAATGCAGTGCTTCGCCGACGAGATTCCGCGACTTCGCGCAGAATGACCAGAGTGGGGGATCAGGCTTCCTGAAGCTTGTTTTTCGTCCGGCCGCCTTTTACTTTCAATGCAATGCCATCCTTGCCGGCGCTGACTTCCACATCGCCGCCGCCGTTGGCCAACTCGCCGAAAAGAATATCCTCCGCCAACTCCTTCTTGAGCTTCTCCTGAATCAGCCGCGCCATGGGCCGGGCGCCCATGGTCTCGCTGTAACCGTGTTCGATGAACCAGTCGATGGCTGAATCGTCCACATGCAACTGCACCTTCTTCGGGTCGAGCTGCACCTGCAATTCCACCAGGAACTTGTCCACCACGGTGCGGATGGTTTCCGGCGCCAGCGGGCCGAACTGGATCACCGCATCCAGGCGATTGCGGAATTCCGGCGAAAAGGCCTTGCGGATCGCCTCCATGCCGTCGGAGGAATGGTCCTGAACCGTGAATCCGATCGAAGCCCGGGCCATTTCCCTGGCGCCGGCATTGGTGGTCATGATCAGGATGACATTGCGGAAATCGGCGTGGCGGCCATTGTTGTCGGTGAGCGCGCCATGGTCCATCACCTGCAGCAGCAGATTGAACACGTCGGGGTGGGCCTTTTCGATTTCGTCGAGCAGCAGCACGCAGTGCGGCGATTTGGTCACCGCCTCGGTGAGCAGCCCGCCCTGGTCAAAACCCACATAGCCGGGCGGCGCGCCGATCAGTCTCGACACGGTATGCCTCTCCATGTACTCGGACATGTCGAAGCGCAGCAGTTCGATCCCCATCACATTGGCAAGCTGGCGGCTGAGTTCGGTCTTGCCGACTCCCGTGGGCCCGGCGAACATGAAGCAGCCGATGGGCTTGTCGCCGGTGTTGAGGCCGGCCCGGGACAGCTTGATGGCGGTGGCCAGGGAATCAATGGCCGGGTCCTGGCCAAAAACCACCATTTTCAGGTTGGTTTCGAGATTCTTCAGCGCCTCGATATCCGAGCTGGAAACATGCTTGGGCGGAATTCTGGCAATGGCGGCGACAATGCGCTCCATGTCGGCAACCTGGATCACCTTCTTGCGCCGGGAAGGCGGCTGCAACCGCTGCCAGGCGCCGGCCTCGTCGATGAGGTCGATGGCCTTGTCGGGCATGAAGCGGTCGGTGATATAGCGCGCCGCAAGCTCCGTGGCGGCTTTCAGCGCCTTGTCGGTGTAGCGCAGGCCATGGTGTTCCTCAAAGCGGCTCTTGAGTCCCTTGAGGATGCGGTAGGTGGTGTCGAGATCGGGCTCTTCGATGTCGATTTTCTGGAAGCGGCGCGACAGGGCCCGGTCCTTGTCGAAAATGCCGCGGTATTCCTGAAAGGTCGTGGAGCCGATACAGCGCAGATTGGCCGAGGTCAGCACGGGCTTGAGCAGATTGGAGGCGTCCATGACACCGCCGGAAGCCGCGCCGGCGCCGATGATGGTGTGGATCTCGTCGATGAACAGCACCGCCCTGGGCTGTTCGGCGAGTTCCCCGAGAAGGGCCTTGAAACGCTTCTCGAAATCGCCGCGATACTTGGTGCCGGCAAGCAGGCCGCCGAGATCCAGGGAGTAGATCACGCAGTCCCGGAACACCTCGGGCACCTTGTCTTCGACGATCAGCCGCGCCAGGCCTTCCACCACGGCGGTCTTGCCCACGCCGGATTCGCCCACGAGCAGGGGATTGTTCTTGCGCCGCCGCGACAGCACCTGCACCACCCGGTTCACTTCGTCGTTGCGGCCAATCAGGGGATCGATCCGGTTCTGCTCGGCCAACTCATTGAGGTTGGCGGTAAAGCTTTCCAGCGGCGAGGCTTTCCTGTCCTCCTTGCCTTCTCCGGACCGCTTTTCGCCTTGGCCTTCGTCGCCGCCGCTTTCCTCCGGCGTTCTGGCGATGCCGTGGGAAATGTAGTTGATGACATCCACCCGGGCCACGTCCTGTTGCTGCAGCACGAAAACCGCATGGCTTTCCTTTTCGCCGAAAATCGCCACGAGCACATTGGCGCCGGTCACTTCCCGCTGCCCCGAGGACTGCACGTGGAACACCGCGCGCTGAATGACGCGCTGGAAGCCGAGGGTGGGCTGGGTCTTGCGGTTGGCTTCAGCCTTGGGGATCAGGGGCGTCATCGATTCGAGGTATTCGCCAAGTTCGCCGCGCAGGCGGGCAAGGTCGCAATCACAGGCGCGCAGCACATCGCAGGCGGCTTCATCGTCGAGCAGGGCGAGCAGCAAATGCTCGACAGTCATGAATTCATGCCGCTTCCTGTTGGCGCCGCTGAAGGCGGCGTTGAGATTGGCTTCGAGGTTCTTGCTCAACATGACTTGGTGTGCTGCCCCACTAAGTATTCTCTGAAAAACAAAAGCGTGGTTTTGTTTTGCTTACGAAACTCTGACTTAATCAGAGCTTCCCTAACGGTCCACTTCCACCGAACACAGCAAGGGGTGTTCGTACTCCCGGGAGTAATTGTTCACCTGGGCGGCCTTGCTCTCGGCGATGTCCTTGCTGTACACGCCGCAGACGCCCTTCCCTTCGGTATGCACTTTCAGCATGACCCGGGTCGCCTTTTCCACGTCCATGTGAAAAAACACCCGCAGCACGTCCACCACAAAGCCCATGGGGGTGTAATCGTCATTGATGAGGACGACCTGGTACAGCGGCGGCTGTTCGGTTTTCGGCCTGGCGGTCTGCACCTCATGCACGGTTTCATGCACAACGTCGTCGTCGTTTTCGTTATCGTCGATATTGCGTGGCAATCTGCTCATGGCCTGTTCCGTGCCGTCAGGAACCTGCGCCGCAGGCTCCAGGATTTTGACAATCGAATTGCCATAGTGTATAGCAAATCCGAAGGGACGCATTCCTGTATGGGGGCGCCGGGAGATTTTTTCCAGCCGCGGCGATGGAGCATGGTATGAGTACGGGACAGGTCAAGTGGTTCAACAATGCCAAGGGATTCGGCTTTATTCTACCGGATGGGGGCGGCGATGACCTGTTCGCCCATTATTCCTCGATTGCCATGGAGGGTTACAAGACCCTGAAGGCCGGGCAACTCGTTTCCTTTGACGCGGCGGAAGGTCCCAAGGGCATGCACGCGGCGAATATCAAGGTGATTGGCGAAGCGCCCGAGGAAGCGTCCGAACAGGAGTCCGAGTCCCAAGAGCCTGCGCCGTAGGAATTCACGGCTGCAAATTCGCTTTCGCGAATTCCTGTGGCGCGGGCTCCCGGGTTTCAATCCGCGGTTTCCCGCCATCGCCCCAGGGATTCGGCGTCGCTGTGGCGGGTGGCGATCCATTCGCCGCCGCTCTCCGTAAGCTGTTTTTTCCAGAATGGCGCCTCGCTCTTGAGGTAGTCCATGATGAAATCCGCCGCGGCGAAAGCTTCGCCCCGGTGATGCGCGGCGACGCCGGCGAATACGATCTGGTCTCCGGGCCGCAGCGCTCCGACCCGGTGAATCACCCGCACGGCAAGCAGATTCCAGCGGCTTTCCGCCCGCGCGATGATTTCCCCGATGCTTTTTTCGGTCATGCCGGGATAATGCTCAAGCCGCAGTTCCCGCACCGGCTCGCCGCCGCCGGGGTCATAGTAATCCCGCACCAGGCCGCTGAAGATGACCACGGCGCCCGCGCCGGGAGCATCGGAGCAAAGCCGGCGGTATTCGCCGCCCACCTCAAAATCCTCTTCCCGCACGCTGATCCGGACCATGTCAACCTCCGCTCATGGGGGGAAAAAAGGCGATTTCGTCTCCGTTGCCGATGGCCTGATCATTGCCGGCCACGGTCTGGTTCACTGCTACGAGCAGGGTTTCGTGTTCGGCGAACATTCGCGCGAAGGCGCTGTCCCGAACCCGGAGATGGCGGATCAGTTCGGCTACCGAAGCCACATCGGGCGGCAGCCCGATTTGTTCCCGCTCCCGGCCCATGGCTTCGCGAACGCCGGCAAAATAGTGGATTTGCAACATCAGCCAGCCTGCTCCCCGCGCCGGTAATGGCCGCTGCGGCCGCCTGATTTTTCCAGCAGGCCAAGCCCTTCGATGCGCATGCCGCGGTCGACCGCCTTGCACATGTCGTAAATCGTCAGGGCGCTTACCGCCGCGGCGCTGAGCGCTTCCATTTCCACGCCGGTGGGCCCCTTGACCTTGCAGGCGGCGGTGATTTCGACGCAGTTCCGCTCCCGGTTCAATTCGAGTTCCACATCCACCGAAGTCAGCAGCAAGGGGTGGCACATGGGGATCAGGCCGGCGCAATTCTTGGCGGCCTGGATTCCCGCAATCCGCGCCACGGTGAGCACATCGCCTTTCTTGTGGCCGCCGCCGGCGATCAACTCGAGGGTCCGGGGCTGCATCTCCACCCGGGCGCGGGCCACGGCAAGGCGCTGGCTGTCGGGCTTGCCGCCCACATCCACCATCCTCGCGTTTCCCGACTCGTCCAGATGCGTCAGTTCAGTCATAGGCTTTCGGCTTTCCC
The DNA here is from genome assembly GCA_022821865.1 of Pseudomonadales bacterium. GTDB lineage: Bacteria > Pseudomonadota > Gammaproteobacteria > Pseudomonadales > Pseudohongiellaceae > UBA9145. Next base: position 23,873 of record JAJECW010000069.1, on the reverse strand, counting down.
TTACGGAGAAGGCGGCATTATCGCCTGTTTACCCGGTGTTGGGTAAGCTCCGATTAAGTCAGAGCTTACCCGCGGCACAGGGAAGTGTCGCCAAATTCAATGGGTGAAGGCAAGCGTCTGCGAAGCGCGGCTTCGTGCGCGGCCGCAACGGCGCAGAGCATAGCTATGCGCCTGGACGGGAATTTTTCAGAGAATGTTAGGGCCTGCGCCGTAGGAATTCACGGCTGCAAATCCGCTCCCGTCCACGCCCCCGGCCGCTCGATTTCGTTGAATATCCACCAATATTCGCCTCAATCGACCGGCCGGGGGCGCGGCGATAGCGAATTTTCGCTTTCGCGAATTCCTACGGCGCAGGCTCCTAGTCTCGAAATGAAGGATCATCCAGCGCCCTGCGGTAGAGTTTCAGGGTCAGCGGGGACAGCAGCATGGCCGGCAGGCCGAAGATGAGGGGGATGACCGCCACGCTGTAGCGCACGCCCTGTTCGCCGAAGACGGTGTCGTTGAGGATCCCGACGAGGCTTGGGCCGAGGAAGAGCCCCGCGAGGCTGATCGCCATGTAGTACAGGGCGATGGTCTGGGCGCGGATGCCCGTGGGTATGATTTTCAGCAGGGCGGTAACGCCCACCGCGGAAATGAAGGCGCCGCCGATGGTGGACGCCGAGACCACGAGAAAGGCGGCGATGTCGTTGCCGAGTAGCGGGCCGATTACCGCCGGCGGCACCGAGAGAAACAGGCCGAGGATGGCGATTCGCATGGGCGCGTCGGCGCCGCCGCGGGCGCTGTGGTAATCCGACAGCCAGCCGGCGAACATCACCGAAAGCGGGCCGATCACGATCAGCAGCAGGCCGTCGTAAAGCGCGAACACTTCCACCGGCCAGCCGAAGGTTCGGTCGAACATGACCGCGAGCCAGCCCTGGCTGTAGGCGACGATGGTCATGTAGCAGAATATCGAGACGAAACAGCCGTAGGTGAGCCCATGGCCGGCCACGTGGCGGAACATGTGGCCGAGATGCCGCCGGGAAGGATTCGCCGCGGCGGCGATTCGCGGCGGTTCGCGCATGAGGAGGAAGGGAATCGCGAGCAGCAGCCCCGGCAGGCCGGCGACGAGGAAGGCGATGCGCCAGGGCGTCAGTTCGCCAATCAGGGGCAGGGCCAGGTTTTCCGTGGTATTCGACCAGGTCAGGACCGCCGCGCCAAGCAGGGCGGCCAGGGCCGCGCCCAGCGACAGGGCGCTGGAATACAGGGCGATGGGCTTGCCGCGCTTTTCCTCGGGAAAGGAATCGGCGATCAGCGACATGGCGCAGGGGCTGAGGGTCGCCTCGCCGATGCCCACGGATACTCGCGCGATCAGCATCTGGACGAAATTGCGGGCGAGGCCCGAAGCCGCGGTGGCCAGGGTCCAGACCGTGACGCCGGCGGCGACGATCCAGGTGCGGCGCGAGCGGTCGGCGAGATAGCCCAGCGGCAGGCCGATGGTGGCGTAGAAGACGCCGAAAGCGGGGCCGAGCAGGATGCCGATCTGAAAATCGCTCAGGCCGAGGTCGGCCTTGATGGGGTCGATCAGCAGGCTGAGGATGTAACGGTCGACGAAGGAGACCACATAGGCGACGGTGAGCAGCGAGACCAGCAGCCAGGCGCGGGAAGCTGGCGGAAACGCGGTGGATTGGAGCGCGGATTGTTGCTCAATCGCCAAGGCTTATGCTCCGAATAGCGCATTACCACTCGACACGGGATTCCGCGACTTCGCGCAGAATGACAGAAACACGGCGCCAATGCACGACTACGGCGCGGGCGCGGTGATCTTGTAGATCACCACCAGATTGCCGTCGGCGTCGAGGATGCCGATTTCCCGGCCCCGGCGGCCGTCGTGGGTGACGAGTTCTTCTTCGGGAAACACTTCATAGCCGCCGGCCCGGGCGCGGGCGATTACCGCGTCCGGATCATCCACATGGAGCACGATGGTGGACCGCCTCGGCGGCGAAAGCTTTTCGAGCCCGGCCACTTCGGTCAGCGCCATGACCCGGGGCTGGCCCGGCGTGTTCAGGGCGACGAAGCCGATGGGGCTGGCGCGGTCGAGCCCGAAAACCACATGGGAGTAACTTTCGTCGCGATGGGGTTTGCGGAAAGCCACTTCCAGGCCGAGCACGTCGACATAGAAACCCAGGGCGGCTTCGATATCGGAAACCAGGAAATTGGCGCGCTGGAACCGGATGCTCATACGGATGGCCCTGGCTGCTCGATGCGCAGCACCTGGTTGCATTCGAAGATATGGCCGTCCGGATCGTACAGCACCGTGCCCTTGAGGTGGCGGATCTGTCCCCCCGCGCCGGTCACGGTGAACAAGCGCTCCCGGGTCTTGATGCGCGTGCCGAGCGCTTCGGCGCGGCGGGCGAGTTCCCCGGCATCATCGGTTTCGACGACGAATACCGGCGTTCCATAACTTACCGAATAGTCGATCTCCGGCGCGGGCAAGGACGGCTCAAGCCATTGCAAAAGGCCGATCATGCCGATCCTGTCGTGTTCGGCCTTGAGAATGACGAGATGGGTGCGGTCGCCGGGAGAACCCGCGGCGATGCCTTCGCCGGAAAGCACGTACTCGGTGTCGAGCCAGACCGACATGCCGAGCACCCGCTCGTACCAGCGCAGGCTCACCGCCATGTCCCTGACGATGAGCGTGGTGCGCTTGACGATGTTGCGTACCGGCACGTCTCCGCCTCAGAAGCGGTAACGCAGGGTTGCCCCGGCGCGGCGCTTTTCCGGCAGGGTCAGGCCGATCGCCCGGTTGAAGGGGTTGAAGGTCAGATCCGAAGCCTGCACGTAGCGGATCAGCGCCGGGCTGGTATCGTTGTCGAGGGCGTTGTCCATCCACAACTCGATATCGATATTGCCGCTTCTGAAGCCGCCGCGCAAATTGAGGATTTCCCGGTCGCCGGTATGGGCGAGGTTGTAGACCTGGGCGTAGCGCTCGGAATTGTAGTGGTAATCGGCGCGCAGGAACCAGGCCCAGCCGCCGCTGAGGCCGCCTTCGAGCACATTGCTGAAAATCAATTGGCTGCGGGAAGTTTGCGGCAGTTGCACGCCCGAAATGACGACATCGCCGCTGCTCTGGTAACCGGCGATGAGCGCTGCCTCGCGGAACGAGGAAGGCGCCGAGGCGCCGGCGTCCACCGATTGCACGAACCGGTCGATTTCGCTGTCGGTGAGCGCGTAGCCAAGGCGGGTGATCCAGTTATCGGTCAACTGATAGCTTACATCGAGTTCCAATCCCCGGATACCCGCCTCGCCGATGTTCTGCAGAATCGAGAAAGTGCGCGCTTGTCCATTCACCGTCGCCGCGCGCGCGCTGGTCAGCTGGATGTCTTCCCAGTCGATGTTGTATATCGCGAGACCGGTTTCCAGTCGGTTGTCCATCGACAGCGACTTCAGGCCGAGTTCAAAACTGACCGCGTTTTCCTCGTTGACGTTGACGTCCTGCGCGGGAACGCCCTGATCCCTGTTCAGGGTGCCGGGCTTGTTGCCCTTGGCGATATTGGCGTAGATCAGCGTGTTTGCGTTCATTTCGTAACGCGCCGTCAGTTTCGGCAGAAAGGCGTCGAAACTGCCGCTGACGTTGGAGCCGTCGGCGGCGCGGACAAATTCGAACTCGTCTTCGTTCCAGCGAATTTCGGCGCCAAGCACGAGACGCTCGGCGGCGCGGAATTCCAGCGCGCCGAACACCGATCGGCTGCTGATCGATTCGGCGCCGTCGTTGCGCAGCGGCGCGCCTTCGTACATCGCGCTGGTGGAGAAGCCCGGCAGGGGCACGAAACCCGGATTGAAGGGCGAGAATACCGGTGTGCCGTCGATCCAGGCGGTGGCCGGCGTATCGCCTGAGCCGAGGGCGAGAAAACTCTCGTCGGACTCGTAGTAATAGGCGCCGATGGTGTAATTGATGTTTTCGTCCGGCTCGAAGCGCAGTCTCACTTCCTGGGAAAAATCGCTGAAATCGTCATCGTCCACGGTGAGAAAGCCGACCCGGCTGTGGACAATGGGGGGCGTCGGGCCGAATCCCTGGACCGCAAAGGGCGATCCCACTCCCGCCACGGGACGGCGCGTGTCGCTGCCGCCGAAAGTCTGGTCCTGGGAAGAGTAGGTGGCAACGTCGTTGTAGCCGGTCAGGGAAGTGAAGGTGACGGTGTCGCTTACATCGGCGTCGATCCGCAAGCCGAGGCGGAGGCTGTCGCGCTCGGTCCCGGAAGAGGGGAAGAACCGCGTTTCGAGTCGGGTGTTGCCGCCGTTTTCCGCGAGTACGCCGGCGACATCGACTTCGCCGCAGAAATAGCCGCTGCCGTTGTAGCCGGCGGAAGTCACAATACCCGCCTCGGCTTCGGGAGTGCCCGCGGGAGGCGCCGGCTGGGCGAGGGAGCCGCCCCGGGTGACCTGGTAGCAATTGTTGCTGCCCGAAGACATCAATGCGATGGGGTACTGGTCGTCATCGGTCTGCTCGAACATCGCGTGGGCCTGGATGCTGACCCGGTCGCTTGGGTCGATGCTCAGCACGCCGGTAATGCTGGAGGACTGCTCGCCGCCGGTTTCGTCGCCATAGGCCGGCGTGCCCAGGGCATTGCCGGGATAGGCGTTGCCGTATTCCCCGCCGCGCTCGTAATGGGATACGGTGAGCGCCGCGCCGACGGTGTCGGAAAGCGGCCCGCTGATATGAAACTCGGCCCGGGCGAGGTCGCGCTCGCCGAACTCCACGGTGGCTTCGGATTCGGTCTCCGCGCCCGCGGTTTTCAGTACATAGTTGATCGCGCCGGACAGGGTGTTGCGACCGTACAAGGCGCCCTGGGGCCCCTTGACGACTTCCACCCGCTGCAGGGCGGACAGGGGAATCGAGGCATTGCCCTCCTCCACGATGATGCCGTCGAGAAACAGGCCGGCATTGGCCCGGCCGAGGATATTGGACTGTCCCCGGATAACGGGGCGGAAATCCTGGCGGCCGAAAGCCTGGGCGAAATCGAATCCCGGCGTGCTGTCGGCAATATCCTGCAATGACACGATGCCCTGGTCTTCCAGGGACTGTTCGGTGAAGGCCGACACCGTAAGCGGAATCTCGCGGAGATTCTCCTCCACCTTTCTGGCGGTGACGACGATTTCATTGACTTCCGCGCCTTGCTGGGCCTGCGCGGGCGATGGCGCGCCGGCGAAAACGGCGATCGCCGCCGCGAACAATGTTGAGTTGAGAATGATTTGCCGCATCGTTCCTCTCCCGGATGAATGTTGGACTGGTCCACCGTGTTGCCTGACGCAGCCGCTCGGGCAATTTCCACGATTCCAGGGCAGCCTAGCATATGTAATAAAGGAATATCAATATATTGATATGCTTTTAAGCTTAATTCATAATTACAGCCTCATTTCAAAGGTCTCATCCATGACAACAATCCGTTGCAACGCGAAAAGCACTTCCTCCAAACTCTTTTCCGCAGCCGTCCTGGCCATAACCCTGTTCGCAGCGCATTGGCCGTCTCCGACCTTCGGCGCCGGGGAAGCGGACGGCGCGGAGTTGCTCGATACTTTTGCAGATTATTGGACCGGGACGTTCTCCAACGAGCGCCAGGCCAGAGCCGAGCGGCTGAATCGGGAGCCGGACTACCCGGAAGCCGTGCGTCTCACGCGGGACATGCGCATTCACCGGCTCGACGCGCCGGCCCTGGGCGACGTGGTCCTGTTTCTCGAAGAAATCAGGACCGACCGGCCGCAATTGGCGCACCGCCAGCGCGTCATGTCGCTGCTGTGGCGCGAAAGCACCGGCGAAATCGAAGTCGAGCAGCTTTTCACCTCGCTCGACCAAGCCTACGACCGCCCTTTCCTGCCACCCGGGGAGGTGGCGCAACTGCGCCGCGAGGATCTCTTCCCGGTTGCCGAATGCAATCTGTTTTTCCGCTGGGAACCGGAAAACGAGCGCTTCAAGGGAGGCATGCGTCCGCGGGCCTGCCGCTACGAGCATCCGCAAAGCGGCCCCGTCTACGCCGAGTTCGACATGGTGCTCGACCGCCACCGGCTCTGGTATCGCGACCGCTCCATCAAGTTGGAGGACGGTTCCATCCGCGGCGAAATCGATGGATTTTCATGGCTGCGCTTCGACCGCCTGTCCGACCAGCCCGTCCTCGCCAATGGCGACCGCATTTCCCGGGCGGAATTGCGCCGACGCATTCCGCTTACCGCGAAAATGGAAGGCGTCTGGGAAGGCACGTTCCGCCGGGTTGACCCCGAAGGGGAGATTATCGAGACGCTGCCGTCGAGAATCACCGTGCGCCTGTTGCCGGACGGCGAAGCTTACGACTACCACCAGATCAACCTCCTGAATCCCGACAGCGACCAGGAGCAGCGCATCGAAAGTCATGGCAAATGGGATGTGGACCGCCTGCGCTTTTTCAATGATCGGCTCGAAGGCTGGGCCAAGGCCGTCGCCGCGGACGAAGCGGGCCAGACTTCGGTGTTCCTGATGGAATTCAAGGATGGCTCCGGATTGACGGTTTCCGAAGTCGTCAGCTTCAGGCCCGGCGACCCCGATGTGCGCATGCGGGCGACCCAGTACATGCGCGACGGGCGGACCGTCCGGCGCACGCTCATCGACGAAATCAAGGTCTCGGGCCCCGTACCGGACGCCGCTCCACCCTGACGGTCAAAACCGCTACCCGCATTTTCCGGGTATTGATCGATTCCGTTGGCGTGATGTATAAAAACATAATAATATGCGGATATGGTTGCATGCCTGATCCCGAACGGCAGGAAGCGGTTCGTGAGCGCGTGTGACGCCACAAGAGGACCCTACCCATGCGCAGTCTTGGCAAATTCAGCTTGCAGACATCAGCCGCGGTCGTTACCGGGATGGTTTTGAGCGCGCCGGCGCTCGCCCAGGACAGCCTGATCGAGGAGATCACCGTCACCGCCCGCAAGGTCGAGGAAAACCTCAACGACGCGCCGGTATCGGTGTCGGCGTTCACCAACACGTCGATCGAACAGCTCGACATCAACAGCGTCACCGATATCGCGCGCTTCACGCCGGGGCTGAGCTTCTCCAGCGCCTTCGGCCGCTCCACCGAAAGGCCGGTGATTCGCGGCCAGGGCAATATCCTCGCCAGGGTGCAATTCGGCGTGGAAAGCGGCGTCGCCTACTTCGTCGACGGCATGTATTACGCCGGCGATATCCAGTCGCTCGACATGTCGAATCTCGAACGGGTGGAAGTCATCAAGGGGCCGCAAAGCGCGCTCTACGGCCGCAATACCTATTCGGGGGCGATCAATTTCGTCACCCGCCGTCCGGGACAGGACTTTTCCGGCAGGGCGCGGGTTCGCGGACTGGGCGACGGCGAGAGCGAACTCGTTGGCAACGTGGGCGGCCAGTTGATCGACGGCGTGCTCGCCATGCAGGCCGCGGTGCGACACTACGAATTCGACGGCCAGTGGACCAATACGGTGACCGACCGGCCCGTGGGGCAGGAGCAAAGCGACTCGATCAACGTCACTTTCGACTGGACCCCAAACGACGCCTTTTCCCTCACCGCCCGGCTGCAGCGCCAGGAGGACGAAGACGGCACCCGCCCCTTCTTCCTGCAATCGGCGGCCGAGAACAACTGCTACCCCGGATTCCGCTCCCTGGCTTTCTGGCCCCTGGTGGAAAGCACCAACCGCAACCAGTATTACTGCGGTGAAATCCAGGCGCGGCCCATCGCCCTCAATGACGGCCCGGACGCCGACGGCGTTCCCAACCTGATCCCGGGAATCAACGCCGGCAGCACCTTCTTCGGCAACGTCTACTCGCTTGGCCAGGGCGTCGCCTTCAGCGGCGTCGAGCGCGACCTGAACGTCTATTCGATGTCGGCTTCCTACGATTTCGACTCCGGCAACACCCTGACCTTCCAGGTTTCCAGCCGCGACGAGGAAGCCAGGACGGGCTCCGACTCGGACCATGGCCCCACCAATTTCTTCCTCGGCCCCGAGGCCTTTTTCGCGATTTCCGGCATCACCGACTACAGCGAAACCACTTACGAGTTGCGGCTCGATTCGGCACCCGACGCCGCGGTTCGCTGGAGCGCCGGCATATTCCAGTACGACCTCGAAGAGGACGCCAGCGACATTCTGCCCGGCGACAGCATCACCCCCGATGGCATCGACAATCACATCAGCAATTTTGCCGTGTTCGGCTCCGCGGGCTGGGATTTCTCGGACCGCGCCAGCGCCACCGTCGAGCTGCGCTACGCCGATGAGGAAAAATCCCAGAAAGACATCAACGCCATGGGCGCGATCGATTTCAGCGGCGCCAAGAGCTTTACCAGTTTCGCGCCGCGAGTCACCCTGGACTACCGCCTCAACGAAGACGCCATGCTCTACGGCATTTATTCCCAGGGCATCAAGCCCGGCGGCCTCAACGGCGCCGACGGCGCGGCCACCGGCCGGCCCTCCTATGACGAGGAGGAATCGCAGAACCTCGAAGGCGGGCTCAAGACCGCCCTGCTCGACGGCCGGGCCCAGCTCAATCTCGCGCTGTACTGGACCGACATCAGCAAGTACCAGCTCACCACGCCGGTGGCCGACCCCACCGGGGCGCTCAATTCCATCGTCACCAACCAGGCCGACGGCGAAGTCATGGGGATCGAAATCGATTTGCTCGCCCAACTCAATGACTTTACCCGGGCCGGGGTCACCTACGGCCTGGCGGATTCGGAATTCACCAGCGGCTGCGACGAGTTCCAATGGAGCCTCACCAGCGGCGGCGGGCGCTTCAACGGCGATCCGGCCACATCGCTGAACCCCAACGGCATGGGCGACTGCTCGGTGGCGGGGCACCAGTTTCCCATGGGCTCAAAACACCAGGCCAGCGCCTTCGTCGATTTCTCCCGCCCCATGAACAACGGCCTGAGCTTCTTCGGCAATTTCAATGTGAGCTACGAATCGAAGCGCTATACCCAGTTGCACCAGTCGTCCTATACCGGCGCGGCAACGCTGGTGGGCGCCCGGCTGGGCATTCAGGGCGAAAACTGGAGCCTGGCCCTGCTCGGCCGCAACCTGACCAACGAGGACTCGGCGATTCTCGCCACCCGTTGGCTGCAATCGCCGTATTTCACTTTCGCCTCGCTCAACGTGGCGCCGCCGACCGCGGACAGAAGCGCTCCCCGCGCCTTCTTCGCCTTGCCGCGGCGCGAGCGTCAATTGGGGATTGAGTTGAGTTATGATTTTTGACACCAAACCAAAGCCAGTCACGCGCCGGCGTTTCCTCGCCGGCGCCGCGGCAACGGCTGCCTTTGCCGCCCTGCCGGCGGCGATTCAGGCCCGGATTCAAGCCCAAGTGCGGCGGGTTGCCGTTGTGGGCGCCGGGCTTTCGGGGCTCCATGCCGCGCTGCTGCTACAGAATGCGGGATATGAGGTCATCGTTCTGGAAGGCCGCAACCGCGTCGGCGGGCGAATCCTGACGCTCGACCACGTGCCGGGCCGCCCCGAAGCCGGCGGCAGCCAGATCGGCTCCAATTACCGGCGCCTGCTCGCCGCGGCCGAAGACGCCGGCGTGCGGCTCGTGGCGGACGAGTCCGGCGGCTCGCTGCCGACTTCCTGGCTGATCGACGGCATGCCCGAAACCCGGCAAAGCTGGGCGGAGTCTCCACGCAATCCCTTCCCGGAGGAATTCAGGACGATCACTCCCGACCGGCTCACAGGCTTCCTGTTGCGCGAACCTCCCTTCCGGCAGACTTCCGACTGGCAGGACGAGGCCATGTCGCGATACGACGTTTCCGCCAGCGAGTGGTTCCGCGGCCAGGGGCTCGACGAGGCCGGGCTTGCCCTGCTCGGCGCCAACAACGGCTACGGCAACCGCTTTGCCGACACCTCGCTGTTGAGCCTGTACCGGGTGGTGGCGGGTTTTCAGCGCGCCGGCGCCGAAGGCGCCTCGCTGCTCGAAGTGGAAGGCGGCAATATGCGGCTGCCGGAAGCCATGGCCGCAAGACTGGCGCAGCCCGTATCGCTCGGCGAAACCCTGACCCGGGTCGAAAGCGCCAGTGGCGAGGTGCGTCTGCATTGCGCCAGCGGGCGGGAAATCGAAGCCGATGCGGCGGTCCTGAGCCTGCCCGTACCGGCGCTCAAGCGCGTCGAGTTCAGCCCCGCCCTCCCCGCCCGGCAGCGGGAAGCGATGGATACCGTCGCCTTCAACAAGGTGACCCAGGCTTATCTGGAAGCCTCGGGGGATGAATGGGAGGCAAGCGGCATTCCCGGCTCGATCTGGTCCAATGCCGAGTTCGGCAGGTTGTTTGCGAGTCGGGTCGGGGACAGCGGCGGTGTGCGGCTGACCGTCTGGGTCAATGGCGACGGCTGCGACCGCTACGACAGCCTGGGCGAAGCCGAGGCCGGTGAGCGCCTCCTGGCGGATATCGCCCGCGTCTATCCCGATGCCCGGGGCAAGCTGCATCTGCGCGCCCTGGTGCGCTGGGCCGCCAACCCTTTCAGCGGCGGAAGCTGGCCGGCCTGGGCGCCGGGCCAGATCGGGCGCTATTACCAGGCCCTGCGGCAGCCCGCGGGAGGCATTCACTTTGCCGGCGAACATACCGCGGCGGAATTCTCCGGCATGGAAGGCGCGTTCGAGTCCGCCGAACGCGCCGCACGGGAAGTCATGGCAAAGCTGGCATAGTGATCGACGACGCCCTCATCGAGCAATTCGAGGCCCTGCTCGGCAAGGACGCGCTGAGCCGGGACGCGCAAACCCGCGACGCGCTCGCCCAGGACATCTTCACCCGGGACCTGCCAGCGGGCCTCGTCCTGCGCCCCGCGAGCATCGAACAACTGGCGGCGGCGGTATTGACCGCCGCGGACGCCGGCCGCGCGGTAATCGCCCGGGGCGGCGGCATGTCCTACAGCAGCGGCTATGTGCCCGCGGAAAGCGATTCCGTGCTCATCGACATGGGCGGCCTGAACCGGGTGCTGGAAATCAATCGCGAGGACAGCCACGTCACCGTGGAAGCCGGCGCGAGCTGGCGCGAACTGCATGAGGCGCTGGCGGGAACCGGCCTGCGCACGCCTTACTGGGGCACGCTTTCCGGCATCCACGCCACGGTTGGCGGCAGTCTGTCCCAGAACAGTATCTTCTGGGGTTCGGGACAACACGGCTCGGCCGCCGAGTCGGTCCTGTCGCTCAAAGTGGTGTTGGCCGACGGTTCCCTGCTCGATACCGGCTCCGCCGGCCAGAAGCGGGCCGGCCCATTTTTCCGCCAGCATGGCCCGGACCTCACCGGACTGTTCTGCGGCGACTGCGGCGCGCTGGGAGTCAAGGCCGCGGCGACCCTGCGCCTGATACCGGAACATGCGGCCCGGTCTTGCGCCAGCTTCGCCTTTGACGACTACCCGGCCCTGCTTGGGGCCATGGCGGAAATCTCGCGCCAGGATCTCGCCATGGAGTGTTTTGGCTTCGACCCATTCCTGCAATCCCAGCGCGCGCGCCGGGAAAGCCTGGCGACCGACGCGAAAAACCTGCTCGGCGTCATGAAATCCACCGGCGGCGTGGCCAAAGCCCTTGGCGAGGGCGCGCGGATTGCCATGACCGGGCGCGGTTTTCTGCAAGACGCCGCATGGTCCTGCCATGTGATGATGGAGGACCGGAGCGGAACGGGGGCGGCCGGGCGGCTGGAAGCCGCGCGCAAGATCGCCGCGGACCAGGGCGGGCGGGAACTGCCCGACACGGTTCCCAGGGTGCTGCGGGCCAATCCCTTCGGGCCGGTGAACGGCATCATCGGCCCCGAGGGCGAGCGCTGGGTTCCGGTGCATGGCATTTTCCCCCATTCCCGCGCAATCGCCGCCATGGAATCGATCCGGGAACTGTTTGCAAACTACGATCCACTGCTGGCCGAACACCAAATCGGCGTGGGCTATCTGTTGACCACCATAGCCACCCATTGCACCGTGCTGGAGCCGGTGTTTTTCTGGCCCGATGCGCTGGAAGAAATTCATCGCCGCAGCGTGGAGCCGGGACATCTGCGCAAGATTCGCGGTTTTCCGGAAAATCCGGCGGCACGCGCCGCGGTGGAGGAAATCCGTCAGGCCCTGATCAGCCGCTTCATGGAACTGGGCGCGGCGCACCTGCAACTCGGCAAATCCTATCCCTACCGGGAGGGATTGCGCGAGGCCAACTGGCGCCTGCTGCGGGCGCTCAAGCGGGAGCTTGACCCGGAGCGGCGCATGAATCCGGGAGCGCTTGGCCTGTGAGCAAACGCGCCTATGCGGAACTGCCGGACGGCAGGCAAACCCACTACCGCTGTCGCGGCGACGGCTTGCCGCTGATCCTGTTGCACGCTTCGCCCTTGTCGTCGGCCTGGATGGAACCCACGATGGCCGCGTTGCCGGAAGGCGTGTACGCGGTCGCCCCCGACACGCCGGGCTACGGCGCCTCGGACCCCCTGGCCGAACCAGGCGAAGACCTGAGCGGATACGCAGCCTGGCTCAAGCAGTTCATCGCCGCGCTCGGGTTCGAGCGTGCCGGCGTATACGGTTCCTCCACCGGCGCCCAGATCGCCATCGAATTCGCCCGCGCCTGGCCCGAAGCCGCGCATTTTCTCGTACTCGACAACGCGGCTCATTTCACCGACGACGAGCGCGAATACATATTGGCGCGCTATTTCCCCGATCTCTCGCCGCGCGAAGACGGCGCCCATCTGCAAAAGGCATGGGAGATGGTCAGCGCGACCTGGCAATGGTTTCCCTGGTTCGAGCGGGACGAGGAGCACCGCTTCGCCCCGGCGGGCGCCGCTCCACTGGAGACGCGGCAGGCGATGCTGGTCGATCAGCTTCGCGCCGGGGCCGATTACGCCCGCGCTTATCGCGGCGCCTTTCTCAACGAAGACGCCAAGCGCCTGTTCGGGGTTTCCGTCCCGACGCGGATCATCCGCTGGCGCGGCGGGATGCTGCGCAAATACGCCGACCGCCTCGACCACATGGAATTGCCCGCGAACATCGGCATGGTCCATTGCGGTCCGACGATGGAACAGCGGCTGGCGGCAATCCGCGGCGCCGTTGCGGAACTGGCGGGAGACTACGCGCAGGATGACGGGGGGGCTCGCAAGACGGCGACTGGCTAACGAATCTCCGACAGCAACTCGTTGACCTCAACGGTAAAACCGTCCGGGTCCTGCAGGGTGCTGACCATGACCTCGATGGAAGCCTCCCCGTCGTAGGAAGGAAAGGACATGGGCGTGGGCTCGTCGATGATCACAACGCCCTCCACGGTGCTGGCGCGGTCGAAGACGGCGGGCAGGTCTTCCACGTTGAACAGCATCACCGCGGTGCCCTGCTTGAAAGCGCTTCCCGTGAGATCGACGGTTTCCCGCACCGGCTTGAAGTATTGCAGCAGGCCGAGCACGCCGATGTAGTCATCGTTGGCCCGCAGGAAAACCAGGCGCCGCACGAGGTCGGCGTCTTCCCGGCTCGCTTCCGGCGGGGTCACGATGAGATTGTCGTAAATCACCGCCATGCCCAGGGCGTCGCGATAGAACTCGAGCGAACGCTCGATGTCCGCCACCACCAGGGTGGTGCGCCGGAAATCGAGCGGTACGCGCTGGTCCTCGGGGACGGTGTCGGCGAATGCCGCCCAGGCCGCAAGCCAAGCCGCGAGCAGGGCCGGGATTCGGATTTTCATTGTTCGGCTCCGTCGATGATCTTCTTCATGAAGGTCCAGGAAGTCTCGTTGGGCCTGGTATCGTCGAGACCCGGCGGGGCTACGTATTCCGGATAACTCTCGGCGATCTCGTCCCGCATGGTCGCCGATAGCTGGTCGAAGTCTTCCAGCTTGCGGCCCATCGCGTTGAAATACATCATGCCCGTGCGATCGCCCATCCGCATCCAGGGCAGCCAGGGCGCCAGCCGCACCCAGGACACCACCGGATACGCCACCGGGGAGTCCGCGTCGAGCAACTCTCCGGTATCGCCGTTGAAATCGAAGATTTCCGTGGCGTGGTACGTTCCCCCAACGTAATTCTGATAATCCCCGGCCATGGGATTGGTGTAGAACAGCGGCACTTCGATCCGCATCAGCCAGTTGCCGTTGATATCCTGCAAGTCGAAGGGAATGTCCTCGCCTTCGGCGGTGCGGGCGAATGTCGGCCGCCCGTTGACCGGATCGTTGGCCACGTGAATGACATCGTTGTCCGCGCCCGTCCAGGGATTGGCGAAACTGCGCAGGACTTCGTTGGTTCGCGGGTCGAGGTAGAGCATGAGTTCCCGCGAGACCATGCGATAGCCGGGGCCCCGCTCGGGATCGTCGATGCTCACGCATTGGCGGATGTTCATGCCGTCGAGATTGAACAGGTGCCGGTCGGGCTCGCCGGGTACGCGGGAGTATGCTCGCCCGAACCATTGAAAAACCTGGGGCGAGGCGTCTTCCAGCGAACAGTGTATCTTGCGGTTGATGGCGATATTGCCTTCGGCGGTGGCCGGATCGAGTTCGGCGGCGACGGCTGCCGGGAAATATGCCAGCGCAAGAATCGGCATAATTTGCAAGGCAAGCCGGGGTAAGGCAAGTTTCATTTCCACACTCCTGTCTTTGGAATCACTGGCGCTGGTCGCTGATTCGCTTTGAAGGTATCACATGGTATAAAGATATGTCAATATAACAACTGGCTCGGGAAAATCATTCATGGCAGCCTATTTGATTGTGGAGGCGGTTGTCGCCGACCGGGAGAAATTTGCCGCCTATGCCCGGCAGGTGCCCGAACTGGTGGCCCGATTTGGCGGAGAATATGTGGTACTTGGCGGTGAGCAGGAAGTTCTGGAAGGCGACTGGGGCGGGCAGCGGGTCGTGATGCATCGCTGGCCGGATATGGCAAGCGCGCGGGAATTCTGGAATTCTCCCGATTATGCGCGGGTCAGGAAGTTGCGCGAAGGCGCGGGAGAGTTCCGGGTGATGTTGGTGGAAGCCCGCGAAAGCGAGGCGCTCGAATGAAGGACAAGGCCGTGGCGCCCTATGCCGCGCTGGCGCTGCAAATGCGCTGCCATGCAGTGAACGATTGCCGCACGGCGGACGAGGCCAGGGCGCGAATCCGGGCCGGCATCGAACGCTGCGACGGCCTGATTCGCGGCAGCCGGCAATTCATCAAGACCTATAGCGGCGATACCACCCGCCTGGTGGTGCTGCCGGAGTATTTTCTGACCGGTTACCCCCGCGGCGGAGAAGCCGCCGAATGGCGC
Source organism: Pseudomonadales bacterium (assembly GCA_022821865.1). Lineage (GTDB taxonomy): Bacteria > Pseudomonadota > Gammaproteobacteria > Pseudomonadales > Pseudohongiellaceae > UBA9145. The sequence goes on along the minus strand of JAJECW010000069.1, from coordinate 8,675 downwards.
GCCAGGGCCTGTCTGCGCCCCGACGGTCCCGAATACGAGCTGCTCGGCGAGTCCGCCCGCGGCAACGGCGTCTATCTTTCCGGCAACGCTTACGAAACCGACGATAATTTTCCCGACCTGCATTTCCAATGCAGCTTCGTCATCGATCCTTCGGGCGAGCTGATCCTGCGCTATCGCCGGCAGATTTCCATGTTCGCGCCAACGCCCCATGACGTACTCGAACGCTACCTGGAAATCTACGGCGAGGACGCGCTGTACCCGGTGGCGGATACCGAAATCGGCCGGCTCGCCTGCGTCGCGTCCGAAGAAATCCTCTATCCCGAAATCAGCATGGAACTCGCCCGCCGCGGCGCCGAGGTGCTCTGCCATTCGTCCAGCGAGCAAGGCAGCCCGCAACTGACGCCGAAGAACATCGCCAAACGCGCGCGCGCTTTCGAAAACCAGGTTTACGTAGTTTCCGCCAACAGCGCGGGAATCGCCGGGCCGGGGTTTCCCGAGGATTCCACCGACGGCCATTCCCAGGTTGTGGACTTCAAGGGCAGGCTGCTGGCGGAAGCCGCTTTTGGCGAGTCCATGTGCGGTTTCGCGGAAATCGACATCGCCGCCCTGCGCCGGGAACGTGGCAAGAAGGCGATGCTCAACCTCCCGGCCCGGCGCGGGGTGCTCGACCGGGACCGTTGAGTTTTCGGGGCGTGCGCGGGGTCAAGGGGTGATCGGGACTGCAAGGAGGAGATGCTGGGTGGCGGAGTCCCTGAGTTCGAATTGGGCGAGGCGGGCGCGGCGCATTTCGCCGAGGAAGGAGGCGCTTTCGTCAAGGGCGGTAATGATGAAGACGAGGCGGCCGGTTACCTGTTCGCCGGGGCCGAGTTGCAGGGGCAGGAACAGATAGCGCTCATTGGCGCCGAGCATGCCGCGAACCGAGGATTCGACGCTGAGAGTTTCATCCGGGACGGCTTCGCGCACGGCGCGGTAAAGGGTGGATTCGCCTTCGGCGTCGATTATTCGCAGGTAGACATCGAGTTGGCGGCTGAACAACTCGCCATTGCTGAGTTCCACAGTGGGGGTGAAGATGGGATAGGCGAAGCCGATTTCCACCAGGGCATTGGAAGAGCTGTCGGTAATCAGGCGCTGTTCGGTCATTTGGATGCTGAGTTCGGCTGCGCCGTGGCGCGGCAGCCAGTGGAGGTGGCAGGCAAGGCTGGCGGACAGGCTGAGCAGGCCGAGGGTGAGGAAAAAAGTGCTGCTTCGGGGGTGTTTCCCGCGCGCCAGCAGCCAGCCGGCGGTGGCGGCGGCAAGCAGAGGCGCGGGTAGCAGGATGGCGCGAAGCAGCAGGCTTTGCTGACCCAGCCAGAGGCTGTTGGCGCTGAGCAGCCAGACGGCGGAGAGCGCGGCGGCGATGAGGGCGGCGGCTATCCGGCCTGGAGTCTGCATGCCTCAGGCGCTGCGCAGCAGTCTGGCCTGCTCGTCGGCATGATAGGAAGAACGCACCAGCGGTCCGCTTGCCACGTGACGGAAACCGATGGATTCGCCGTATTCGCCAAGCGCGTCGAATTCATCGGGATGGACAAAGCGGGCGATCGGCAGATGGTGGCGGCTCGGCTGCAGATACTGGCCCAGGGTCAGCATGGCCACGCCATGCCCGCGCAGGTCCCTCATGACCTGGCGCACCTCTTCCATGCTTTCGCCAAGGCCCAGCATCAGGCCGGATTTGGTGGGAACCTTGGGCTGCAAGCGATGGAATTCCTTCAGCAAACGCAGAGACCAGGCATAATCCGCGCCAGGACGCACCTTGCGGTACAGGCGCGGGACCGACTCCAGATTGTGATTGAACACATCCGGCGGCGCCTCGTTGAGCGTTTCCAGGGCGATTTCCATGCGACCGCGGAAATCCGGGGTGAGAATCTCGATGCGGGTGTCGGGGTTGAGTTCCCGGCTGGCGCGGATGCAGGCGGCGAAATGCGCGGCGCCGCTGTCTTTCAGGTCGTCCCGGTCCACGGAGGTAATCACCACATAACGGAGTTCAAGGTCGCGGATTACCCGGGCGAGTTCCCGCGGTTCGTTTTCATCGAGAGGCCGCGGTTTGCCATGGGCCACATCGCAGAACGGGCAGCGCCGGGTGCAGATATCCCCCATGATCATGAAGGTCGCCGTGCCATGGCTGAAACACTCGCCGATATTGGGGCAGGAAGCTTCCTCGCAGACCGAGGCAAGCCTGTGGCTGCGCAGTTTCCAGCGCAACTCGGCCACCCTGGGCGAGGCGGGAATCTTCACCCGCAGCCAGGGTGGTTTTTGCGGCATTTCTTCGCTTGGCGCCACTTTTACCGGAATCCGCCGCAACTTGTCGGCGCCGCGCAGTTTCCGGCCTTCAATAAGCACATTGCGCCGCTTTCTTTCAGGCATGGGCGGCTTCCGGCAGCGACAATTCCCGGGCTTGCCGGCGAATGTCCGATACGCGCAACGGGAAAGCCTCGAGCCGCCGCAGCAGGCTGGTGATGAGCAAATCGCCCATATCCCGCATCAATTGGGGGCGATGGGGGACGAAATCCGCAACCTGGGCGGTTTCGAGTCCGGGGTAACCGCAGGGATTGATCCGGGAGAATGGAGTCAGGTCCATGTCCACATTGAGGCTGAGACCGTGACAGCTCCAGCCGCGCCGGATTCGCAGACCCAGGGCGGCGATTTTGGCCGGCCCCACATAGACTCCCGGCGCGCCTTCCCGGGTTTTGGCCGTGACTCCGATTCCGGCGAGGGAATCGATCAGGGAGCATTCGAGCAACTGGACGAGTTCGCGGACGCTCATGGCCCGGCGGCGCAGGTTGAGCAGGGGATAGGCCACGAGCTGGCCCGGCCCGTGGTAGGTGACCTGCCCTCCCCGGTCGGATGCGATTACGGGAATTTCGCCGGTAGCGAGCAGATGCTCGCGTTTGCCGGCCTGGCCCAGGGTAAACACCGGGTGATGGCTCAGCAGCCAGATTTCTTCCCGGGTTCCGGAATCCGCCTCCCGGACAAAGCGCCGCATGCGCCGCCAGACGCCGGTGTAGTCGCTCGGGCCGAATTCACGCAGGACCGGGGATGTCTGGTCGATGGCGCTCAATTGGCGAGCAGTTCGCTGAATCGCAGGCTGAACCAGTCGGTCATGCGTTTCATGACGCCGCCTCGCTCCACCGCCCGCAGGGCGATGATTTCGTCGCTGTGGACGATTTCGCCGTCGAGGCTGATATCGATGCTTCCCATGACCTGGCCCGCTTCGATGGGCGCGTAAATCACTTCGTCCACGTTGATCGAGGCTTCCAGATCCTCGCCGCGGCCGCGCTGGATGGTGAGCAGGACTTCCCCGTCAATGCCCAGGTCCAGGGTGTCCCGCCGGCCCGACCACACCGGCACGCTGGCAAAAGTCTGGCCGGCGTCATTGAGCCGCCAGGTTTCGTAATAGCGAAAGCCGTAGGCGAGCATTTTCTGACTTTCGATGGCGCGGGCGTCTTCACTTTCGGTGCCCATGACCACAGCGATCAGGCGCATGCCGTCACGTTCCGCCGAAGTCACCAGGCAGTACCCGGCGCGGTCGGTCCAGCCGGTCTTGAGGCCGTCCACATTGGCGTTGCGGAACAGCAGGGTATTGCGGTTGGGCTGGCGAATGTCGTTATAGGTGAACTCCCGCTCGGCGTACATGGGATAGTACTCGGCGTGGCGGGTTATCGTGGCCCGGGCCAGCAACGCCAGGTCCCGGGCCGACATGGTGTTGTAGAACTCGTCGGAATCGAGGCCGCTGGAGTTCATGAAGAAAGTCTGCTCCAGGCCAAGCACTTCGGCGTACTGGTTCATCATGTCGGCGAAGGCGTCCTCGCTGCCGGCGATATGTTCGGCAATGGCGACGCTGGCGTCATTGCCCGACTGGATGATGATGCCGCGCAACAGGTCGGCGACGCTGACCCGGGTATTGACTCCCACAAACATCTTGGAGCCGTCCATGCGCCAGGCTTTCTCGCTGATATGGACTTCATCCTCCATGGCGAGATTGCCATTGATGATTTCCTCGATGGCGATATAGGCGGTCATGATCTTGGTGAGGCTGGCCGGCGGCACGGCCTCGGTGGCGTTCTCCTCCATGATGACATGGCCCGTGGCGGCATCCACGAGGATATAGCTGCTTGCGGCAATATCCGGCGCCCGGGGAATGATGTTCTGGGCGCCGGCGAATGTGGCGCTCAAGCCCATGGCGCAGGCGAGAAGCAGCCGCCACGTCCGGCGAGGGATATTGATCAGGGATTGATGCGCTGATGGGGTAAACATGGATGGTATCCACCTGGGCTGGATTGCCGAGTGGCTATGCGCCTCTTCGCTGTTGCCTATTCGGCTACAGTGTAAGGAGTTCCCAAACCGGCGGCAACCAGTGTCCGGGTCAGGTCACGGGCCTCCTCCACTCCCTGTATCGGCCCGATTCGCACACGGTGCAGCACGCCGCGCCCGCCGTTATCGGCGCTGGCGATAAATACCGGGCGGCTGGTATGGGCGCGCACCTGGCGCGTCACGCTTTCCGCCGATTCCCGTGCGGCGAATGCCCCCACCTGGAGGTAGAGTGCGGCGCCCGCCGGGCTTGCCGCGGCGAGGACCGGCGGATTCGGGGCGGGAGCGCCCCGCTCTCTTGCGCCGGGGACAATGGCTTCAAGCCGCACCCTGGCGGTACCCTGGTCGGCAAACCCGAGCTTGACCGCGGCGGCATAGGAAAGATCGACAATGCGCCCGCCGTGAAAGGGCCCGCGATCATTGACCCGCACCACGAGGCTGCGGTTGTTTTCCAGATTGGTCACCCGGAGAAAGCTCGGAATCGGCAGCGAAGTATGGGCGGCGGAAGCCTTGTACATGTCATAGATTTCGCCATTGGCGGTGCGATGGCCATGGAATTTCTCCCCGTACCAGGAGGCGACGCCCCGGGCGAGGTAGCCTTCCTCGGTGGGCAATACCGAATAGGTCCGGCCGAAAACCGTGTATGGGCTGCGGTTCCCCGCGGCGGTGCGAACCACGGGACGGGGCACCACGAGCGGCACGCTGGCCGGGTCCACGCCGCCGGCGGGGGCCCGGTCCCGGGAAATCGAATAACGGCTGTCGCCCGCGCCGCAGCCCGCGAGCAGCGCGGCGAACGACAGCAGAACGAGCAGTCTGTCTACCCTTGAGCACATGATGGCAATTCTACCGAACCCCCCTTTCAGAATAACGCCCGGAATTGAATACGGTTTAACGATTTCTCGCAGCGCCCTTGCGGCTGTCGGCCTCGATGGACATCAGCAGGCCAAAGCCGATGAAGAAAGCGATGATTGCCGTGCCTCCCCGGCTGATCAGGGGCAGGGGAAGTCCGATCACCGGCAACAGGCCGATCACCATGGCCATGTTCACGTACACATTGAAAAAGACGATGAGCACGATGCCGCCGGCAAGCAGCCGGGCGAACATGTCGCCGGCATTGATCGCAATCCGCAGACCGCGCCAGAGCAGCAGCACGAACAGCCCGATCAGAATCAGGGCGCCCGCGAGACCGAATTCCTCGGCGATGACGGCGAAAATGAAATCGGTATGGGATTCGGGAATGAAATCGAGCCGGGACTGGTCGCCTTCGCCGAATCCCTTGCCGGTCACGCCCCCGGAACCGATGGCGATCTGGGACTGGATGATATTGTAGCCGGCCCCGGCCGGGTCGTTATACGGATCGACAAAACTACGGATGCGGTTTTTCTGATGTTCCTGGGCATAGAAAAGAAACCACACCGGCGAGGCAAGCAGGGCAAGCAGGCCGCCAAAGGCGATCAGCCGCAGGCTCATGCCGGCAAGCAGCAACACGAAGAATCCCGCCATGGCCACGAGCATGGCGGTGCCGAGGTCGTTTTGCAGCACGATCAGCCCCGCGGGCAGCAGTACCAGCAGCCCGGCGACAAGGATGCGCGGGAAACGGGGCGGCAGGGGTTGTGAGGCCAGATAGGCGGCGAGCACACCGGGAACGATGAATTTCATCAGTTCCGAAGGCTGGAAGCTCGGCAGCCCGGGCAAATCGAGCCAACTGCGGGCGCCATTGGCTTCCACCCCGAAGGCAAGCACGAGGGCAAGCAGGGCGATGCCGCCAAGGTAGATATGCAGGGCGAAACGCTGCACCAGGCGCAGGTCGAGTTGCGCAACCACCAGCATGGCGATTACGCCAAGCCCGGTGATGGCCGCCTGCCGCTGGATCAGGGCGCTGTCGCCATCGGAAGCGCTGTACAGGGCGGCCAGGCCGAAAATGCTGAGCAGGCCCACGATGAATAGAAGGCCGATATCCACATTGAAGCCGCGGCCCGCCCAGCGGCCCTGGGGTGCCGCCGCCTGCCCGTAGGTTCGGCTATTCACTGGCCACCCGGCTCGCCCCGGAGCTTTCCGCAGCCGGCTCCAGGTCCAGATCGAGGTCGAGGTCGAGGTCGAGGATATCGTGCAGCCAGGCGTCGCTGACCCGCTTGGCCACCGGGCCGGCGACAGCGCTGCCTGATTCGCCGTTTTCCACAAAGACCGCAAGCGCAATCTGCGGCGCAATGACGGGATGGGCCGCGGGGGCAAAGGCGATGAACAGGGCGTGGTCCCTGTTCAGGTCGGAAACCCGGATATCTTCGCTGGAGCGAATGCTCTGGTCTATTCCGACCACCTGGGCGGTGCCGGTCTTGCCGGCGAGCAGATAGTTCATGTCCGGGTCCGCCTGGGCCGTGTATTCATAGGCGGTGCCGTAGTCCCGGAATACATTCGAATAGGGACGATGCACCACCATGGTCATGGCGTCGCGCATGTAGCGCCAGTAGTCCGGGTCTTCCAGCAGCACATCGGGCACGGAGTACTGTTCCGGAAAATCCCACAGCTCGCCATCGACACTTTTCAGCATGCGCGGCCGGACCATGCGGCCTTCATTGGCGATCACCGCCGCCGCGGTGGCAAGCTGCAGGGGCGTGGCCCACATGTAGCCCTGGCCGATGGAGGAATTGATGGTATCGCCCGGATACCAGGGATCGCCGCGGGTTTCCATTTTCCAGTCCCGGGAGGGCAGGACCCCGGTGCGGGCATAGCCGATATCCAGGGCCAGATTGTCGCCAAAACCGAACAGCGACATGAAATCGTGAATCTGGTCGATGCCCATGGCGTGGCCAAGCTGGTAGAAAAAGGTGTCGCTGGATTGGTAAATCGCCTTGCGCAGGTCGGTCTCGCCGTGGCCGCCGCCAATGGCGGTGCGCATGGTCCAGTTGTTCCAGCGGTAGGACACGCCGGGAAGCCGGAACCAGCCCGGGTCCATGATGGTGTATTCGTAGTCGATATGGCCGAAATGCAGCCCGGCGAGCCCCAGTACGGGCTTGATGGTTGAGCCCGGGGGATAGGGGTTGGTGCTGCGGTCGAACAGCGGCGTATTGATCTCGTCGGTGACCAGGGCGCTGTAGTCGCGGTTGCTGATGCCGGTGACGAACAGGTTCGGATCAAAGCCCGGCTTGCTGACCATGGCCAGAATGCCTCCGGTGGCGGGCTCGATGGCCACCACGGCGCCGCGGTAATCGCCCAGGGCTTCCACGGCCACCTGTTGCAACTGGTAATCGAGATGCAGGACGATATCGCGCCCGCGAATGGCTCCGGTTCGCTCAAGCACCCGGGTCACCCGCCCGCGGTTGTTCTTTTCCACGGTTTCATAGCCCACCTGGCCGTGGAGCAGGTGTTCGTAAGTGCGCTCCACGCCGGTCTTGCCGATATGGGTGGTGCCGCCGTAATTCTCGAACTCGGTTTCGTCCAGGGCGTCGAGTTCCTGCTGGTTGATGTGGGAGACATAGCCCACGGCATGGGCGGTGAGATCGGCAAAGGGATAATGGCGCATGAGTTGTGGCTCCATGCGCACCCCGGGCATGCGATGGCCATTGACCGCCACCCGGTATTTTTCCTCTTCGCTGAGCACATAGCGCAGTGGAACGGAGGAATATGGCACCCGGCTGCGGCGCAACTGGTCTTCGAAAGTCTCGATGGCATCGGCTTCGAGGCTCACGAGCCCGGCGAGATAATCCAGGGTCGCATCGAGGTCATCGACTTCTTCCGGCACGATGGTGAGGTTGTACACCGGTGTATTGTCGGCGATCAGGGCGCCGGCGCGGTCATAGATCACGCCGCGTTCGGGAGGCACGTACTGGACATGCAGGCGGTTGCCGTCGGAACGGGCGGCAAAGTACTCGTACTGCATCACCTGCAGGTCGACGAGCTTCGCCACCAGGGTGGCCAGCATCAGGAAAACAAAGAACAGGACGAGATTGACGCGCCGGTTGAACATCCGGCCTTCGGCCTCGTGGTCGCGGAATTTCCACCTGCTGGTCATGGGACGCCTCCCGGCGCCGCGGCTGTGGCGGTTCCCGGCGGGCTGTGGGCAATTCCCCCTATTGTACTGATTTGTGGCATGAAATCACTTGTTTCCGTTCACTGTCGGCCATTCCCGTCATGGCGCCGCGCCCCTCCACGTCATTCCGCGCCAGGCGCAGCGCAGTCGCAGAATCTCTTCGTATTCTCTGAAAAACTCCATCCGTGGAGTTTTTCATTATCGCAAAACAAAAGCGTGGTTTTGTTTTGCTCCCGAATTCAATGGCTTACGCCATCGAATTCGGCGGCACTTCCATGTGCCGCAGGGAAGCTCTGACTTAATC
>JAJECW010000149.1 GCA_022821865.1 Pseudomonadales bacterium | reverse complement strand
TAGGGAAGCTCTGATTAAGTCAGAGCTTCCCTGCGGCACAGGGAAGTGCCGCCGAATTCGATGGCATAAGCCATTGAATTCGGGAGCAAAACAAAACCACGCTTTTGTTTTGCGATAATGAAAAACTCCACGGATGGAGTTTTTCAGAGAATACTTGGGAACCTGCGCCACGGGAATTCACGGCTGCAAATCCGTTTCCGCGAAATCCTGTGGTCCAGGCTTCTGACCGGCGAATTCCGCATGCATCCGGACGAGTTCCCGCGCGGCGGCGCGCGGGTCCGGCGCACCGAAGATCGCGTGTATCACGGCGAGCAGGTCGGCGCCCGCGGCCAGCGCCTGGTTTGCGTTGTCGCGGTCTATTCCGCCAATGGCGGCTACCGGCAAGTCCAGCGCCTCGCGCGCCGCCCGTAGTATGCCAAGCCGCGCGGGAGGGGCTTCCGGCTTGCTGATCGAGGGAAAGAACCTGCCGAAGGCGACGTAGTCGGCGCCTTGAACCTGCGCGGACCGAGCCAGTTCCAGCGAGTCGTGACAGGTCGCGCCGATAATGGCCCCGGCGCCAAGCGCGGAGCGGGCGCCGGCGATATCGTGATCCGCCTTTCCCAAATGAACGCCGGCGGCGCCGATTTGCGCGCACAATTCCACATCGTCATTGACGATGAGCGGCACCTCGTGGCGCCGGCAGACCGCGAGCAGCCGTGCGGCCTGACGGCGGGCCTCATCCCGGTCGCCGTGCTTGGCGCGGAATTGCAGCATCGCGATGCCGGCCCCCGCGACTTCGCTCAGGATTTCCTCATGACCCGGCAGGTTCATGAAGGCATCGTCCGTAATCGGATAAACGCCGGAAAAACTCATGACTCGCGCAGGAAGCCCCGATCCGGCAAATATTGGCCGGCCCCGGCGCGCCAGGCCCGCATGAGCGAATTCCAGGCATATTGCTGGGCCTCGCGCAAGGCGCTCTCCATATCGCGGCCCAGGGCGAGGTTGCCGGCGATGGCGCTGGCCAGGGTGCAGCCCGAGCCATGGTATTCGCGTTCCAGTCGCGGCCAGCGGAATTCCGTTACTTCATGCGTGGTTTCATGAGAGTCTTCGCGACCGGCGCGGAACCAGCGATTGACGACTTCCTCGCCGGATTCGTGTCCGCCGGTCAACAGCACGTTGCGGCAGCCCTCCCGCAACAACTCGCCGGCGGCGGCTTCCGGAGAGTCCGCAGCCGCCAGTTGCATCAATTCCACCGAGTTCGGAGTCATGATCGTCGCCAGCGGCAGCAGCGATTCGCGCAAGGCCGCAAACACTTCGGAGCCCAGAAAGGCGTAACCGCCGCCGGCGGCCCCGACCGGGTCCACGACCACCGGAATGTCGGGGTACTCTCGCAACAGTTCGCTTGCGAGATGCACCGCGCCGCTGCCGCCGAGCAGACCCAGCTTGAAACAGCGCACCCGCATGTCGGCCAGCACGGCGCGGGCCTGCTCCGCCATCAGGTCGGCGGCGACGGGAACCATCCGGCTTGCGTTTAGCGTGTCCTGGACGGTCAGCGCCGTGGCCACCGGAGCGCAATGGCAACCGAGGCTGTGCAGGGTTTCGATATCGGCCTGCAAGCCGGCGCCGCCGCTCGGGTCGAGTCCGGAGAAACACAGCACCACAGGCTTGCCGGTTCGCATGTGAATCACAGCACCGGCTTGACGACAATCAGAATGGTAATCGCAATCAGCAGCAGCACCGGCAGTTCATTGAAAATCCGGAAAAACCCATGGCCGCGCTGGCTGCGCCCTTCCCGCAGGGCTTTCAGGTAATGCCAGCACAGGCCATGATAGGCGAGCAATAGCGCCACCAGGGCCAACTTGAGCTGCATCCACCGCCAGGCCAGATAATAGTCGGGGTTACCGAACAACAGCCAGAATCCGAACAGCAGGGTGGCGGCCGCCGAAGGCGTCATGATGCCCCAGAACAGCTTTCGCTCCATGACGACGAAGCGGTCCCGGCTGATCGCATCCTCGCTCATGGCGTGATACACGAAGAGCCGCGGCAGGTAGAAAAGGCCGGCAAACCAGCACACCATGGCAATGATGTGAAAGGATTTCAGCCAGAGCATGGAATTTTCCCGCCGGACATCGAACGTGTAAGATATCCGCCTTTCAAGGCGGCGGAAGCAGTCTAGCATGATCACCGCGGGCATAGTGGGCGCCACCGGCTACACCGGCGTGGAGTTGTTGCGCCTGCTGGCGGGGCACCGGCAGGTCGAAGTCAGCCTGGTCACTTCGCGGGAACTCGCGGGGACCGCCGTCGCCAGCCATTTTCCCAATCTGCGCGGACGTTTCGACCTCGATTTCAGCGAACCGGATGCCGCCGCCTTCGGCGAGTGCGATGTGGTCTTCTACGCCACGCCGCACGGGGTGGCGATGCAGTCTGCCGCCGCAGTGCTTGCCGCCGGCGCAAAAGTGATCGACCTGTCGGCGGATTTCCGTATTCGCGACATCGGCTGCTGGGAGCGCTGGTACGGGGTGAAGCACCAAAGCCCGGAACTCGTCGCCGAGGCCGTGTACGGCCTGCCCGAGGTTCACCGGGAATCGCTTCGCCAGGCGAGTCTCGTGGCGGTTCCGGGCTGTTACCCCACCGCCATCCAGCTTGCCCTGCTGCCATTGCTGGAAAAGGATCTGGTGGATGCATCCCGCCTCATCGCCGACGCCAAATCCGGCGTCAGCGGCGCGGGCCGCAAGGCGGCAACGCCCTATCTGCTCTGTGAAGCCTCGGAATCCATCAGCGCCTATGGCCTTGCCGGACACAGGCATCATCCGGAAATCATCCAGGGCCTGGAACAGGCGAGCGGAGGCTGCGCCGTGGGGCTGACTTTTGTGCCGCATCTGGCGCCCATGATTCGCGGGATTCTCGCCACCTGCTATGCGCCGGCGCGGGAGCCTGACGCCTGCGGCGGTGAATTGCTGCAGCAGGTATTCGAGGAACGCTACCGGGATGAGCCATTCGTCCAGGTGCTTCCCCGGGGAGAGCTTCCCGCCACCCGGGAAGTGCGCGGCTCCAATGTTTGCGAGCTTGCCGTGAGCTGGCTCGAAGCCCAGTCCATGGCCGTGGTGCTGGCGGCGGAGGACAATCTGGTAAAGGGAGCGGCGGGTCAGGCGATACAATGTATGAATATCATGTTCGGATGGAACGAATCCGAGGGTCTTGCGGGAATCGGCCTGCTGCCCTGAGACCGGCGGCCCGGACTGCTGGAGCCTCGGAAACAGGAAGGAACTGGAATCTGATTGGGTAAGCCAAGTGAGAAAGATCTTGAACAAGAAATCGGGAAACGCCGCAACAAGCAGTGTCCCCAGGTCGGAAGGTCCCGCCCTGATATCGACATCCACCACGATCACCGGTGATGTTCACTTTGATGGCGAACTTGTGGTGGAAGGCGTCATCGTCGGCAATATCACGGCGGAGGCTGGCTCGGAAGCACAACTGCGGATTGCCGAAGGCGGCCAGGTGGAAGGCGATATCGATGTGCCGCTGGCGGTCGTCGATGGCTGTGTGACCGGCAATATCCGGGCTGGCAAGCATATTGAACTTGCCGCCCGGGGAGTGGTCAACGGCAATGTGTCCTATCACCTCATCGAGATGGTCATGGGGTCCGCGGTAAACGGCGCCCTGGCGCGAATGAGCCAGAACGAGCCGAAGGACGCGCAGCAGGAGCGGGAAATCGCCCTGGTGCAGTCCGAGAATTTTCAGCTCGAAAACGCCGGATAGGCGTCTGCGCTTCAGGCCCCCGGGTCTGCCAGGGAAGCTCTGATTAAGTCAGGGCTTCCCTGCGGCAGATGGAAGTGCCGCCGAATTCGATGGCGTAAGCCATTGAATTCGTGAGCAAAACAAAACCACGCTTTTGTTTTGCGACAATGAAAAATTCCATGGATGGAATTTTTCAGAGAATACCCAGGCACTGGATAACCGTTCCGGCCTGACCGGGGTCGGTCCCCTGCGCTACAATGTACGCC
>JAJECW010000140.1 GCA_022821865.1 Pseudomonadales bacterium | reverse complement strand
GAGCGAATCGTCGCCTTGCCGGCCGAAAATCCGGTCGTTGCCGTCATTGCCCCGGATTTCGTTATCCAGCCGGTTGCCCACCAGAAAATCGTTCTGGCCGGAGCCAATCAGGTTTTCGATTTCGGTACCGAAATTGACGGTGATCTGCCCGGCGGAAGTGATCCGCCCGGATTTGCCGGACAGCCTGTTGTAACCCTGATAACCCGGTTCCAGATAAATCACCACTCCCGAATACGATGCGGACGCATCGATCATATCTTCGCCGCCGCCGTCCCAGATGAAATTCGGGTCGCCGGTCCTGTAGACATAGGTATCGTCGCCGGTGCGCGACTGCTTACTCGGGCCGTAGAGATATTGCAGGGCGGCGATATCGAGGTCGCTGAATTTCAGTTTGTACTCCGAGGAAGACTCGTTGTAGGACATCATTGTCCAGCGGGTGTTATCTTCGGCATCATTGAGATAAGGAGGCGACGCTATGCCATCGTCGGTGTCCGGGTCGTCGAACGGATGTTTCAGCCCAAGCGCGTGGCCGAGTTCATGAACCAGGACATATGCTCCCCTGCTCCCATGGCGAAGTGTGGCGTTACTTGACGAGTCGTTTATGAAGATATCGGAATCTACACCATCAGAGCCCGGATACCATGCGAAACCGCTCGAAGTTCCTTGCCGGCTCAAAGCAATGGCGAATGTATTCGGCTGATCGGGGTTGCCGGTTTCCCTGACTCTCACGTCAATGATTTCTTCGAGATAGTGTAATAAATTTTCCGCATTGCGTTGTTGAGTGACCGATAACTGCCGAAATCCCAAGGCTCTGGTGACGTAAGTCAAACCGCTCAAGATGTCGAAATCGTAGTCTGGAACACTGGAGGGGAAAATGTACCGAAAAGTCTTGTCCTCACCCAGTAAATTCGAGTAGTTGGACCCGTTGGCGTCGTCGGGAAGTAATGCGTCGATCCAGTACGGCAATGGCTTGGCGTCGTCCATGTATCTCACATTCTCGATGTAGGAAGGAATTTTCGCGAATGAAGCCGAAACAACTGCAGTGTCATCGCCGGAAGAATCCCATATATGGTCATCCAGACCTCGAATGTGGTAAGTGTCATCGCCATCCCCGCCATACAGTTCGTTATTGCCTTCGCCCCCAAACAGCACATCGTCGCCATCGCCTCCATAGAGTCGGTCATTCCCTTCTTTTCCCCACATGCGATCATCGCCCGAACCGCCATAGAGTTGATCGTCGCCGTCCTTGCCGCCAATCAGGTCATTGCCGTCACCGCCATAGGCAATCAAGGTTCCGGACGTTATCCAATAGCGATCTTCCCCTTCATCGTTGTAGAAGGCATTGATCCAGTCATCGCCGTCACCGCCGTAAACTGAATCGTCACCATTACCCGGCTTTATCTGATCATTACCATCGGCACCGAACAAAGTGTCATCGCCGGTACCGCCATCGATGAGGTCGTTCCCGGCCCAGCCGTAGATGCGGTCATTCCCGGTTCCGCCGTAGAGTCGGTCTTCCCCTTCCTTGCCGCCGATCAAATCGTCGCCCGAACCTCCGTAAGCCGTCAGGGATCCGGAAAAAACGTTATACCGGTCCTCTCCACTCGCATTGTAGAAGGCGTCTATCCAGTCGTTGCCCGCCCCGCCGTAGACGGTGTCTTTACCATCGCCCGAGCGCAGGCGATCATTTCCCGATCTTCCGTAAACCGTGTCGTTTCCGTCGGCTCCGGAGAGATCGTCATCCCCACTGCCGCCATCGACAAAATCGTTGCCGGCCCAGGCATAGATCTTGTCGTTCCCGTCTCCCCCGTACAATCTGTCGTTTCCCTCCTTGCCGCCGATCAGGTCGTCACCCAGGCCGCCGTAGGCGATAAGCGTTCCAGAGTAGACGTAGTAGCGATCATCGCCATCCGACTCCCTGTAAATCGCGTTGACCCAGTCGTCACCCCCATTCCCATGAACGGTGTCGTTGCCGTCTCCCGACCTGATTTCATCGTCTTCCGCCGTGCCATTCAGCGTTTCGGAGCCGTCATCGCCATAGATTTCCGCCATTGGTTTGTTTCCGCTTTTTGTCGCTCGCGAGAATAAACAAATTCTGGCGTCAATTCAGGAGCAGCGCGCCCAGTTCGGCGCCGGTGAAGACGTAGACCGCCATGAGGGGGAAGGAGCCGAGCTGGACGGCGAGGGCCATTTTCAGGATGGGCATTCTGGCGAGGCCGGCGACGTAGCAGATCAGGTCGGTCGGGACCAGGGGGAATGCGGACCAGCCCAGGGTTACCCACCAGGCGCTTGTGCCTTGCATGCGCTCGCGGATGGTATTGATCTGCCTGGGGTAGCGGGCCTTGAGGCGCTCGTCGTAGCCGCCGATGCCCGGGAAGCTGTAGATCAGCAGCGAGCCGCTCAGGACTCCCGCCATGGAAGCCGCCAGCACCGCCAGCGGCCAATCTGGGAAAGCCAGCGCGCCAGCGAATATGAACGGCGTGCTCGGAATCAGCAGGAGCGAGCGGGTCAGGCAAATCAAGACGTATATGACGAATGCCTCGGCGCCGAACTCCGCGATGAAAGCGGCCAGCCGCTCGCGCTCAAGCAACTCCGGGTTGAGCAATACAAACACCGTAGCAAGCGCCACGAGGCCAAACCAGACGATGTTCAAGTGCTTGAGCATGGCTGGCGCCTGTCAGGCCGGTATCACCACAGGCGGTCGGCGCCCGCCTGATCGAATACGGAATCCACCGAAACGAGAGAGCATTGCTCCAATCGGGCCTGCGCGAGCAGCAGGCGATCCCATGGGTCCCGGTGCTTCCAATCGAAGTTCGCCGCGTATTCGGCATGTTCGTGCGTAATCGCCAATTCCTCGACCGTTGCGGCGCAGCGCGGACCTGAGTTCGAGCCGTGGCAAATTGACGCGCCCGCGACGCGCTTTCAATTCGATTTCGTAGATGGAAGCGGCGCTGACCAGCACCGTGTTGGCGCGATCGAGTATCAGACGCTTTGCGCGGCCCGAAAGCCGGGCGCTGCCAGCCGCCCACCAGTACACGGCGTGACTGTCCAACAACAATTTCACGAATTTTCCGGGGAACCTCGCCAGATTCCCAGCGCGTCGCCAAAATCGCCGGCATCGATGGCGGACTGCTCGGCGTCCCGGCTATCGAACAGGTCGTCCGGCAGTTCCAGGTGGGCCAGGGGCGCCGCTTCCCGCGTGGTCGGCGTGCGCACCGGCGCCAGACGCGCGACCGGCATGCCGCCCCGGGCAATGACGACTTCTTCGCCCTTTTGCGCCCGTGAAAGCAATTCGGAAAACCGGGCGCGGGCTTCGGCGACTTTGTAGACATTTCGCGGCATATCGATTGTCCAAGCCTGCGGGTAGTGGATTTTCCATGAATTGTACAACCAGCTTGTACAATAGGCAGCCGCTCACTCACCTTGGTATTCTCTGAAAAATTCCCTCCTTGGAATTTTTCATTATCCCTGTGCCGCAGGGAAGCTCTGACTTAATCAGAGCTTCCCTTGTGCGCGGGTTCAAACCAGCTCGGACCGTACCGCGAGGAGGTTGCGTTCTTCGCGGCCGAATACCGCGGCCAGCAGGTGGATCGGTTCGCCTCGGTCGCGGTATCTCTTGGCGTAGCCCCGGTCGCGAATCTGGCTGATGGCGCGGTCAAGGGCGGCTTCGGTTTCCTCGTACTCTTCCGCCATCTTGAATTCCATGGCGAAGACTTGCCCCCCGTGCAGCAGCACCATGTCCGAACGGCCGTGGCTGGTGGATTCCTCCACCCGCAGGTCCACGCCGATGGTGCGGAAGCAGGCGTAAAGCATGCCCGCGTACCAGGCCTCGTAGCGGGCCAGTTCCGGCCTCGTCTGCCACTGGTACGGGACGCCGGCGAAAAAGGCGCGCAGTTGTTCGGCGAAGGCGTCGAATTGATTGTCGGCCAGCAGGCGGCACAGGTGCTTGCCCTGGCTGGAGACTTCCCGGCAATTTCCGCCCACATGCCGCAGCAAGCCGTTGTTCAGGCTCAGCCGGACTTCCAGGTTGGGGAAATCCAGCCGGAAGAACAAGCGATGGTCGCGCCGTTCCTCTCCGGTGACGGTGAGATAGCCGGTCTGGAACATCAGGGCGTCCACGCCGATGTTGCCCACATCGAAAGTCGACAGCAGGTCCACCGCCGCTTCCCGATTCTCGAGCTCCAGCGGGCTTACGCCCTTTTCCATCATGGTCTCGAACAGGAAGGTCGGCGTGCCGGTTTCGTACCAATGGGGGAGGAACTCCCGGGTCCTGAACAGCAGCAGGATGTCGAAAGGGTTGTAGACCTTCTCCCCGCCGCGCCAGTGGTAGCCGTTGTACCAGGAACGGATTTCCTCCCGGTCTAGTCCGGGCAACTCCGGGGCGAATACGGTGTCGAGATCGTGATCGGTATAGCCGCAAATCGCGGCGTATTGCGGGTCCAGACTGATATTTTCCAGATTGTTCAGGCCCGAAAACAGGCTCACCTTGGAAAACATGCTGATGCCGGTGACGAAGACGAAACGCACCAGGTGGGCGCTGCCCTTGATCACGCCATAGAAGCCCCGCAGGTAGTCGCGGTTCGCCTTCGCCCGTTCCGGGTCGCCGAGCACGTCCAGTATCGGCTTGTCGTATTCGTCCACCAGCACCACGACCTGCCTGCCGGTCTTATGGTGCAGCCGGTCCAGAATGTTCCTCAGGCGCCTTGGGCCCGTGTTCGACGAATGGGCCGGTTCCAGGCCTTCGCGCCGTTCGATACCCTCAATCTGCTCGATGATGTCTCCCTCGAGATCTTCCGGGTTGCGGTAGTTCCCGTCAAAACTCAGCCGCAGCACCGGATGTTTTTCGTCCCAATCCCAATGGTCGTGGATCGCAAGTCCCCGGAACAACTCTTCGCCGCCCGCGAACAGCTCTCCCAGAGTGTCGAGCAGCAGGCTCTTGCCGAAACGCCGCGGGCGCGAGAGGAAGTAGTGTTCTCCCCGGTCGATCAGGTCGCCGATGAGCGCGGTCTTGTCCACATAGTAGCAATCCCTCTCCCGGAGCCTGCGGAAGGACTGGATGCCGATGGGAAGTCTGCGGCGCTGCATGGCGGAGTGGGTATGAAGTTGCCCAGTCCCTGAAATCATAGCACGGCGAGGTCCCCAGGAGCCTGCGCCGTGGGAATTCGCGAAAGCGAAAATTCGCTATCGCCGCGCCCCTGGTTGATCGATTGAGGCGAATATTGGCGGATATGCAACGAAATCGAGCGGCCAGGGGCGTGGACGGGAGCAGATTTGCAGCCGTGAATTCCCAGGGCGCAGGCCCCTGGCCGCGCGCTGGCGCGCGAGCACGAGTCAGGCGTACAGGTGGCAGGCGACGCGGCGGGCCGTGTCGCGCAGCGGGACGAGTTCGGGGGTGGTTTCGTGGCAGACGTCCATGACCTTGGGGCAGCGGCCGGCGAAGCGGCAGCCGGGTGGAACGTTCACCGGCGAAGGGATTTCGCCCCGGATAGCAGTTGAGTCCCGGTTGCGTTCGGTTTCCGGATCGGGCTCCGGATTCGAGCCGACCAGCAGTTCCGTATAGGGATGTTTCGGCTCGAAATAGATCTCGTCGGCCGCGCCGACCTCAACAAGCGAGCCCAGGTACATCACCGCCATGCGGTCGCTGACGTGCCGCACCATGGACAGGTCGTGGGCGATGAACAGCAGGGTCAGGCCGAGCGACTCCTTCAATTCGCCCAGCAGATTGACGACCTGGGCCTGCACCGAAACATCGAGCGCCGAGACCGGCTCGTCGCAAACGACGAATTCGGGTTCGAGTATCATCGCCCGGGCGATGCCTATGCGCTGGCGCTGCCCGCCGGAAAATTCATGCGGATAGCGCGAACCGTGATCGCCGGTCAGTCCCACCTGGTCGAGCCAGTGAGCGACTCGCCTGTTGATCTCGGTTTTCGGCAAATCGGTATGCAGGCGCAGTCCTTCGCCGATGATCTCGGCCACGGTCATGCGCGGGTTCAGCGACGCATACGGATCCTGGAAGATCATCTGCATCTTCTTTGCCAGGCGCCTGAAATCCGCCGGAGCGTATCGGTCCGGCAAGGTTTCTCCGCGATAGCGCACCGTGCCCGCGGTTTTGCGGTACAGACCGAGCAAGGTCTTGCCGAAGGTGGATTTGCCCGAGCCGCTTTCTCCCACGAGACCGACAATCTCCCGCGGCACCACCGCCAGACTGACGTCTTCGACGGCGTGCACCCGCTGACCGCGGCCAATCTCGAAATAGCGCGTCAATCCGACGGCTTCGACCAGGGCGCTCATCAGACTCCCTCCCCCGCGGCCGCGCGAAAATGCAATTCCCGCGGCCGCTGCCTGGACAACTCGTGATGCAGCCAGCAGCGGCTGTAATGGTCCTCGCCGATCGTGAATTCGGGCGGGTGTTCGCGTTCGCACAGATTCATCGCATGAGGGCATCGCGGCGCGTAGCCGCAACCGGGAGGCGGCGCAAACAGGTCCGGCGGACGCCCTTCGATCGGCTTCAGTTCGGCCTGTCGCGAACGGTCGTTGACCGGCATCGCCGACCGCAGGCCGCAAGTGTACGGATGGGCCGAGCGATAGAATATGTCGTCGGCCGAGCCGTGTTCGACGATCTTGCCCGCGTACATCACGGCGACTTCATCGGCCATGCGCGCGACCACGCCGAGATCATGGGTTATGAGGATGATGGCCATGCCGGTCTCGCGTTGCAGCTCGCGCATCAGGTCGAGAATCTGGGACTGGATCGTCACGTCGAGCGCCGTGGTCGGCTCGTCGGCGATCAGCAGCGCCGGCTTGCACGAGATCGCCATGGCGATCATGGCGCGTTGCAACATGCCGCCGGAGAATTCGAACGGGTATTGGCCCGCGCGCTTGCGCGCTTCCGGAATACGGCAGGATTCGAGCAGGCGGATCGCCTCTTCCCGCGCCCGGCCCGCGCCATAGCCGCGATGTACCTGCAAGGGTTCGGCGATCTGGGCGCCGATGGTCATGGTCGGATTGAGCGAGGTCATCGGATCCTGAAAGATCATGCCGATCTCCGACCCGCGCACATCGCGGCCGTTGACGACGTTGTTGCCGAGAATCTCCTGACCGCGCAGTCGCGCGGAACCGGGACCGATGCGTCCCGGCGGAACGGGAATCAGGCCCATGATGCTTTGCACGCTGACCGATTTGCCGCAGCCCGATTCACCGACGATGGCCAGGGTGCGGTTCGAGTCGACCGAAAAATTGACTCCGCGCACGGCTCGCACGGTACCGCCGTGGGTTGCGAACTCCACATGCAGGTCATCCACCTGCATCAGCGGCGGCGCCGTCATCCCGCGTTCCTCATGCGCGCGTCGAGGGCGTCGCGCAGGCCGTCGCCGAGCAGATTGAAGGCGAGTACGGTAATGCTGATGAACAGGGCCGGAAAAATCAGTTCATGCGGCGTGGTCAACATGGTGGCGATACCCTCGTTGGACATAGAGCCCCAGGACGGCGTCGGCGGCGCCACGCCCATGCCGATGAAGGAGAGAAAGGCCTCGACGAAAATCGCCTTGGGAATCTCGAAGGTCAGGGTCACGAGCACGACCCCGAGCGTGTTCGGCAACATATGCCGCAACACCAGGTAGTTGGTGCGCGCCCCGAGCAATTGCGACGCCTGCACATAGGCCGCCTCGCGCAATTGCAGAATCTGCCCGCGGACCAGCCGGGCCGTAGCCGGCCATAACAGCACCACCATCGCCACGAGCATCGGCATTACGCCGCTTTCGCCGGGCCCGATGCCGAAGGCGATCTTGAACAGGATCATGAACAGCAGGAAAGGCAGCGCGACGACGAAATCGGCGAAGCGCATCATGAACTGATCGACCCTGCCGCCGACGAAGCCGGCCGCGGCACCGAATACCACGCCGAAAAGCACGAACAGCGCGGGCGCGACGATGCCGATGAACAGCGAGACGCGAGCCCCGGCCATCAGCCTGGCAAGCATGTCGCGGCCGAGATAGTCGGTGCCGAGGGGATGCAATTGCAGTTCGATCGAATCGCCTACCGCCAGTTGATCCTCGTTCTCGATCAGCCCGCGGTCGACGGCTTCCGCCAGCGTCGTGACGCGTCGCACATCGACGGTCAGTGACTCGTAATTGGCGGTTACCGCGCCGTCCTCGCCCAGGGCGACGACCGAGTAGAAGTAGCGGCCGGGGCGCAGATCGAGCCGGTCCTCGTGATACAGGATGGTATTGTCGAAGAACTCCGCCAGCGGCATGCCATAGGCCAGTTCGGGACCGACCGGAAATATGTTGCGGTACACGCGATGGCCGTTCGCCCCCGGCAAGGCGTCCCATTTGAGCCGCACCGATTGCGAAGTGGCGTCGCCCACCACATGCAACGGCCCGGCCTCGCCGGCTCCGTCCCAGGATTGATAATCGGGCACGATCAGCGCGGCGCGATCCACCCCGGGGGGCTGGCTGATCTGGTCGAGATCCTGCACCGCCGAATCGACCCGCCAGATCCAGGGCCCGGCAATGGTGAAGAACAACAGTCCAAGCACCAGGTAAAGCGACGCCAGCGCGCGCCGGTTGGCCTTCAGCCGCAGCCACGCGTCCTGCAGATACGATAGCGATGGCCGGCTGATGCCATGCACGTCGCGCTGCCCGCTGACCGGCAGAAAATCGGCGGCGCCGTAACTCATTTCATTGCAGCCTCACGCGGGGGTCGATGAAGCCGTAGAGCAAATCGACGACGATCACCATGAACACGAGGAAGGCGCCGTAGAAAACCGTCGTGCCCATGATCACCGTGTAGTCGAGTTGCTGCACGGCTTCGACGAAAAAGCGCCCGAGCCCGGGGATGGCGAAGACAAGCTCCACCACGAATCCGCCGGTGGTAATTACGGCAATCTGCGGTCCGAGCACGGTCACCACGGGCAGGATCGCGTTGCGCAATTGATGGCGCGAAAAGATGAGCGCCGGCGGCACCCCCTTGGACTTGGCCGTTCGCACGAAATCCGAATCGATGATTTCCAGCATCGAGGACCGCATCAGGCGCGTCAGATAGGCCATGGTGCTCAGACCGAGCACCAGTGCCGGAGTGAGCATATGAAAGACGCTGCCCCAGCCCGCCACCGGCAGCAAGCTGCGGCCGGCCAGATTGTTCAAAGTCACCAGACCCAACTGACTCAGCGCCGCGACCACGAAACTCGGCACCGAAATGCCGAGGATCACCAGAAACATGATGACGTAGTCCGGCATCCGGTTGCGATACAGGGCCGTGAGCGCGCCCCAGAGCACGCCGCCCGCGGCGGCGAACAGCACCGCCAGAATGCCGAGGGTGGCGGAAACGGGGAAATGTTCGCGGATGATGTCGTTGACCTGGCGGTTCTCCTGGGTGAAGGAAATGCCGAAATCGCCTTGGGCGAGATTGCCCAGGTAGATCAGGTACTGGTTGAACAGCGGCTGGTCGAGACCGTAGCGCGCTTCGAGATTGGCGCGAATCGCCGGCGTCATCGCGCGGTCGTTCAGCAGCGGGTCGCCGGGCACGTTGTGCATGGCGAAGAAAGTCGCGGTGGCGATGAACCAGACCGTCACCACGCCCTGTAGCAGGCGCTTGCAAACGTACCAGGCCATACCCCGCCGCATGGGGTCAGTCAGCCGCCTGCTCGTCTATCCAGGCATAGGTGTAATCCACCTCGGGCCCGACGGCCCTGCGCTTGAATCCTTTCAGCCGCGGATCGACCACGAAGGACCAGCCGCGTTCGTACATCGGCACGATGACCACGTCTTCCTGCACCAGATCCTGGATCTGCGCGAAAGCCTCCATGCGCCTGACCGGATCGAGTTCCGACTGCGCGATGCGCACAAGGGCGTCCATTTCCGGGCTGGTATAGCGCCCGCGATTGTTCAGGTTCCAGGAGGAAAACAGGTCGCCGAAGGTCAGCGCGTCGTCGTAATCCGGACCCCAGCCGCTGACGACGATATCGAATTCGCCGGCGTCCATTTTCGCCAGCCGCTGCTTGAAAATCTGCTTGTCGATGCGCATTTCCAGGCCGAGATTGCGTGCGTACACGGCCTGAAAATACTCGGCGGAAATCGAGCCGAGCGGACTGTCGTCGGCGAGCAGGTGGATCGGCGGAAATTCTTCCAGGCCGAGTTCCCGCCGGGCGAGTTCAAGGTGCTCCCGGGCTTTCGCCACGTTGTACTCATGGGGTATGGGTGGGTGCTCCTGGCGAAAATAGTCTTCGGCGCCGCGAATCCAGTACGGGAACAGGCTGACGGCCGGCATGTAGCTCGGCTCTTTCAGCGCCTTGTAGACGAATTCCACCGGATCCTGGGCCAGCAGCAGGGCCTTGCGGAAGTTCTTGTTGGCGGTGACGTGGCCGTCGCGGAAATTGAGTTGCAGGAAGAATACCGTGCCGTCCATCGAGCGGTCGATCTGCCAGCGCCGCTCCATCGCCTCGCCGAGCATTTGCGGCACGAGTTGGGTATCCGCGATCTGGCCGTCCTTGAACAGATTCAGGCGGGAGTTCACGTCCTGGGTGATATAGCCGACGTTGATCGTGTCGATGAATCCCTTGTGATCTCCCCAGTAATCCGGATTGCGCTCCCAGCGCATCGACGCGCTATGCACCCATTCGGTCATCAGATACGGACCGTTATAGAGCAACATGTCGGCATCGGCCCCGAAGCGGCCGCCGGTCGACTCGAAAAAGGCCTCATTGATGGGATAGAAGGTAACGAAGGCGACCAGCTTGTCGAAATACGGCGTCGGCTGCTCGAATTCGACTTCGAGAATTCGGTCGCCAACGGCCCGAACGCCCAGCGTTTCCCTGGGCAGGTCGCCGCGATTGATCGCCTCGGCGTTTTTCACCGGATACATGATGAAGGCATAGGCCGAAGCCGTGGCCGGATCCTGCACCCGGCGCCAGGCGAAAACGAAGTCGTGGGCGGTAACCGGCTCTCCGTTGCTCCAGCGGGCGTCCTCGCGCAGCCAGAAGGTCGCGCCGTCTTCGCGGATTTCCCAGCGTTCGGCGACGCCGGGAATCAGCGCCATCTCGTCGTCGTAGGTCAGCAGTCCTTCCATGGTGTGGAACAACACGGTCAAACTGCTCGAATCGGTGGCGCGCCCGTAGTCGAGTTGCGGCGGCTCGGTGCGCAAGGCGATGGTGATGGCGTCGTTTTCCGCGTCGATGGCGCCGCCGGTTACGGCGCTGCCGGTGCTGTTCGCCGCCAGTCCGAGCAGCCAGACCACGGCCGCCAGGCCGAACACGACGTACAGCGCAAGTTGCCTCAACGCCGAAAAGTTGGTCCGGGAAGGCTGCGCGTTCATGGCCGCCCGCTACAGCATCGCGCCGACCACGCCCACCAGGCTCGCGATCAGCAGATAGACCATGGCGAAAAACCCGAGACCAAAGCCGAGGCTGCGGCTCTTGGGCTCCTTGACGTAGCCCCGGTAGTACAGCAAGCGGCCGGTAATGAACACCAGCCCGGCCACCGCGGCCGCGGTGGCATTGCTGAACATGCCGCAGATTATCAACGCCGGGATAAAGGCGATGAGCTGCTCCAGGGTATTCTGCTGCGCCCGGAAATGACGCTCGAATTGCTCGTTCCCCGTGGTTGCCGGCGCGGCGACCTCATACTTGAGCCGGGCGCGGCCCGTGGCCAGGGCGAATCCCATGTACTCGACGAGTGCCAGCACGATGACCAGCGCGATCAGTGGTTCCATTTTTCATTCCTCCTTTGCGGAATCGTTGCTTTCGACCATATACCGCTGCAGGTAGATTTGCGAGTCGGTCCGGTCGAAGGCCTTGAATTCGTAATCCGGGTGCATTTCGCGCATGCGCGAAGCGAGCAGCCCGTGGGCCGATACTACCAGCGAATCGACGATAAGGTTATCGGTATCGCATTCCCTGGCCAGGTCGAGCAGCCGCTCGAAACCGGCGATGAAGTTATCGGTGTGCGAACGGCGGATTTCGGTGCCGAAATACAACTCTTCCGCGGTGGTTTCGGAATCGTTGGCGAGCAGGGTGATGAACATGCGCGACCAGACCTCGTAATCGCCGTAGGCGAACTCGCGCCAGATTTCCTGCAATTGCTCGTTATTGTAATTGCCGTTGCCCACGGGGCCCTGGCTCGAAATGAACAACATGCCGACGACGGCGCCGAGCTGCCGGCGGGTGCTTTCGGCGATCTTGAAGAAAGTTTCCTGGCGCGCGTTCAGCTCGGTCGCCGCGATAGCCTGGGTCTGCTTTTCGCTGTTCAGATTGCTGCGGCGCAATTCCTCGTTGTTTTCCGCCAGTACCGATTGCTGGATGAACAGGCCGATGACCAGCCAGAGAAAGGCGAGGAAAGCGAAAGCGCCTTCGAGAAAATTGCCCATCTCGGCGATGGGCAGGTCCATGAAACGGCTCCACCCCACGTTCGTCTGGATGTAGACGCCGAGAAAGACGAACCAGAACAGGGTGACCAGCAATCCGAACAGGATGCGCCAGTCCCGGGGAAGAGTATTCCTTTGCATGGGCGTGCGTTTCTATCCTGTCAGCGGAGTGGCCCGCAACCTGGGGCGAACCGATCAATGATGGCGTCGCGGATGACGGGCATGTCTTCCCAGAGAATGAAATGATCGCCGCCCGGGCGGGGCAGCAGATGTGAATTTACCAGTTGTTGGTGGAGAAAGTCTGCATTGCCCGGATGCACCAGGTTGTCGTCATCGCCCTGCACGATCAGGGTGGGCATGGTCAGGGCCTTCCAGCGCGGCAGCATTTCCGCGAGTTGCTCCCGCACCGCCATGATTTCGTCGTTGGCTCCCATGAGACGGTCGCCGAGTAGGAATTCGGGCCACCAGAAGCTGATGTAGTTGTACCAGCGCGGGCCGCTGAGTTCCGGGTCGCCGGTGGTGGCGACGAATACGAGGCCGCCCACGAGATCGGTGAAGTCCATGGCCGCCCGGGCGATCACCGGGCCGCCGTAGGAATGTCCCATGAGTATGGCGCCCCGGCCGGAGCGGTCCATTTCCAGTATGGGCCGCAGCGCCCGGGCCTGGGCTTCGAGCGAGGGCTCCTTGTTCGTGGCGCCGGCGGTCCAGCCGACCCGGCTCACCGAAATCATGTGGAATCGTTCCCGCAGCAGCGGGTCGGTGAGATACGTGCGGAAAGCGCGCAGCGAGCCGGGCGTGCCATGAACGAATACCAGCAGTTGCCGCTCCTCGCCGACTGGCGGGGCGACTTCGATGTATTCGATATCACCCAGGCGCCGGACCTCCCCCGCCCCGGCAATCGGCCCGGAATCACCGAACGGCGGATCGTCACCGTCAATCAGCGCGCAGGCGGCAATCAATAGCAAAGGCAGCAAAACCGCCAGCCAGCGAACCAGCCGGCGCCTGCCAGTTCTCCCGAGCCCCACGATGGAATCAACCCCAATTTCCAAAACGCCCCACTGTAGCACTTTGTCGCCGGTTTTTTCATGAGCGTCCCATCTGATCTCGTCCCGCGATAGGCCAGCCTGTATCCGCCGGCCCGGGCAGCGGCCCGGCATATTCACCAAAATCAGGGACAAGGCCCGCAGCCGCGGGCCGCAATGAGTGATTTCCGCGGGAACTGTCATCAGGTTCATGGTATCTTGGCCGCATTTCGCAATAGCGGAGGAAGCGGCAATATGTTCAGGCAGACACCACAGCCTGTCGGCGGACTACGCTTGGCGCTGAATGTCCTGCTGGAGCCCGCCACGGCTTTTGCCGAGTTGCGGGAGCGGCCAAGCTGGCTTTTGCCCGCCATCCTCGTCGCCGGCGGCACCGCCGGGGTCATTTTCTGGTACTTCAGCATTCTCGACATTCCCTGGTTCATGGAAAACCTGCTCTATCAGGGCGGCGCCGATCCCACCGAGGAACAGATCGAGCAATTCAACGAACAAATGGAGTCGGTATCGCCGCAGGTGTTCGTCATTACCGGTTTTCTTGGCGCCTGCCTTGGGATCATCATCATCTGGCTGCTGCAGGCGGGCTATCTCACGCTGGTGTCCGCCCTCACCGGAGACGGATTCCGCTTTGGCAACTGGTTCTGCCTCGCCACCTGGACCGCGGTCCCTTCGCTGTTTTCGATTGTGGGCATGGCAATCACCATCCTGCTGAACCCCAGCGGCCAGATCGGCCAGATGGAACTGGACCCCTTGCAGTTGGGAAATCTCGGCCTGCAATTCGGGGATTCACCCGTAAATAACGTAATCGGCCCCATCAGCCTCACGTACTTGTGGACCCTGGGCCTGCTCGTGTACGGCTACCACAGTTGGGTCCGGAGGAGCTGGTTGCGGTCGACCGGCATTGTGCTGCTGCCCCAGGCGTTGCTGCTGGCCGGCGCCTTCGGGCTGATGTCCATGGGCCCGGAGTTCAATGTGTCCTTTATCGACGCCGAAGGTGGCGACAATGGCGGCATCAGCGTCACGCTCTCGCTGTAACTTTTGTCCGGCCTATAATGTCGGATTGAATGGCAAGGCTGGCCAGATCCCTGACCCACCCCCGCGGGCATCGACATGAAAGATCTTCGCAAACTCCTGCTGATTCTGCTGCTTGTGGCGGGAGTGGTCGCCCTGCCCTTCATCAACCGCTATTTCTTTGGGGTTGACGCCAAGGAAGTGACCGTGGCGCCGGTCAGCCAGCGCGTCATCAGCCCTTCGATTCTCGCCTCGGGCTCACTCGTCCATTATGAGCAGGTCATGCTCAGCAGCGAAGTCATCGGCAAGGTGGCGGAGATCTTCGTCGAGGAAGGCGACCGGGTCGAAACCGGGCAGCTTGTGCTGCAGGTGGATGACCGCAATTTCCTCGCCGGGCTGGAGCAGGCGGAAGCTTCGGTGCGGCTCAATACCATCGATATCGAACGCCAGGAAGTGCGTATCGAGAATCTCGGGCGCCAGTTCGAGCGGACCCGCAGCCTGTTCGAGCGGGACCTGGCGGGCGAGGAAGAATTCGACACCATGCGCAACCAGCTTGCGCTTGCCAGGATCGATCTGAAATCGTCCCGGGAGCGGCTCGCCCAGGCCCGGGCCCAACTGGAGCAGGTCAATGACCAGTTGAGCAAGACCCGGATCGTGTCCCCCATCGACGGCGTGGTCACCAGCCTCGATATCAAGGTGGGGGAAACCGCCATCGCCAGCTCCACCAATATCCCCGGCTCTTCGCTGATGACCATCGCCAATCCGCAGAGCATTTATACCGAAGTGCTCGTGGACGAGGCCGACGTGGCGAATCTCGCCGTGGGCCAGCGCGCCGAAATCGTCGCCATTGCCTACCCGGACGAACCGATCCGGGGAGTGGTGCGCTATATCGCCAATACCGCCAAGATCGAACCGGGGCGCCAGGGGCTGAGCTTTACCGTGGAAATCGACATTCTGGAAGCCGGCGATGTGGTGTTGCGGCCTGGCATGTCCTGCCGGGCGGAGATATTCACCGCCCAGGACCAGGCCGTGCCGGCGGTTCCCATCCAGGCGCTGATCTTCGAGGAAGATCGCTCCCAACTGCTCAGCGAGTATTACATCTTCGTCAATGAAGACGGCATTGCCCGCAAGACCCCGGTGCAGGTGGGCGCCTCCGACGACGAATACCAGGAGCTGACCAGCAGTATCGAAGGTGAAGTGGAAATCGTCGTGGGCCCCGACCGGGAACTGCGCCATCTCCTCGATGGCGACCGCCTCGAAGCCACCCGGGTGGGGTTGTAGTCGAGCGCCCGCAATGAACATTGCCGACGACAACCTGATTCGCCTGCATGACATCAGCAAGCACTACGAAATGGGCTCAACCCTCGTCCGCGCCCTGGACGACATCAGCGTCGAGATCCAGCGCGGCGACTGGGTCTCCTTCATCGGCTCTTCGGGCTCCGGCAAATCCACCTTTCTCAATATTCTCGGCTGCCTCGACCGCCCCACCCAGGGCGAATACTTCCTCAATGGCGTCTATGTGGAGGAGCTTGGCCCCAACCGGCTCGCCGAAATCCGCAACCGCGAAATCGGCTTCATTTTCCAGAGCTTCAATCTCCTGCCCCGGGCCACCGCCCTCGGCAATGTCATGCAGCCTCTGGTTTACCGCCGCATAGGCTACCGCCAGCGCCGGGAAATGGCGCGGCAAGCGCTGGACCGGGTGGGCCTCGGCGACCGGGTCGATCACTTGCCGAACCAGCTTTCCGGCGGACAAAGGCAGCGAGTCGCCATCGCCCGGGCACTGGTGACCGAGCCGTCCATCCTGCTCGCCGACGAACCGACGGGCAATCTCGATTCCCAAACATCGGCGGACATCATGCAACTGTTCGATCAACTCCACCGCGAGGGACAGACCCTGATTCTTGTCACCCACGAGGAAGACGTGGCCGGGCTCGGCGACCGGGTCATCGAACTGCTCGACGGCAAGATCATCCGCGACCGCCGCGCCGGCGAACCTTTGCATTGACGCCCATGTTTTACGTGATTCTGGAAAGCACCCGTTCGGCGCTGATTTCGATTCTCGCCCACGGCCTGCGCAGTTTTCTCACCACACTCGGCATCGTGATCGGCGTCGCCAGTGTGATCGCCGTGATTTCCCTGACCCAGGGCATGAGCGCCTTCATCGGCGAGAGCTTTTCCTCGCTGGGCTCCAACAGCCTGACGATCCAGTCCTACACACCGATTTCCGAAGCCATGCGCGGCGTCCGCGCGAGGCTGACCCCGGAAGACCTCGAACTGATCGAGCGCCGCGCCGGGGGCGTGGCCTCCATCACGCCCATCCTGTACGCCTCCCGCAGCAGCCAGGTGCGCTATGCGGCCCAGACCACCTTCAGCCAGATCATGGGAACCACCTACGCCTATCGCGACGTCGCCCAGGCCTGGGTGCAAAGCGGTCGCTTCATCGCCGAAAGCGACAATCTCACCCGCCGCCGGGTCACGGTAATCGGCGAGAAAGTCCGCGACGACCTCGGCTTGCCGGAAAATCCGGTGAATGAATACGTCGAGCTCGGCGGCGAATGGTTCAAGATCATCGGCCTGCTCGAAGCCAAGGGCGATGTCATGGGCTTTGACCAGGACGATATCGTTCTCGTGCCCTACTCCACCATGCGCAGCCTTGCCGGCAACCAGTCGCAAATCGACATCCAGATTCAGTTGAGCCTCAGCGAACAGGCGGAAGTGGATGACGTCACCCGCCAGTTGACCGCGCTGCTGCGCAATGCCCACGACCTCGAACCCGACGAGGATGATGACTTCAGGATCAACACCGCCGAACAGTTGATGGAAACCTTCGACACGATCATCAGCATGGTGACCCTGGTGATCGGCGGCATCGTTTCGATTTCCCTGCTCGTGGGCGGCATCGGCATCATGAACATCATGCTCGTGTCGGTGACCGAACGCACCCGGGAGATCGGCATCTGCAAGGCGATCGGCGCCAAGCGCCTCCACATCCTCGCCCAGTTCCTGATCGAAGCCATGCTGCTGTCCCTGCTCGGCGGACTCATCGGCCTCGCCCTCGGCTACGGCCTCGGTACCG
The DNA here is from genome assembly GCA_022821865.1 of Pseudomonadales bacterium. Classification (GTDB taxonomy): domain Bacteria; phylum Pseudomonadota; class Gammaproteobacteria; order Pseudomonadales; family Pseudohongiellaceae; genus UBA9145. The sequence continues at coordinate 40,650 of JAJECW010000140.1, read as the reverse complement.
CCATCTCAAGCAGCATCGATTCCTTTCCTCCCGCCAGCATCCCCTTGTGGGCCATCGCCCTGGCGCTCGGATTCTCCGGCTTCGTCGGCGTATTGTTCGGCATCCTGCCGGCGGCCAAGGCGGCGAACCTCGATCCAATCGACGCGCTCAGGTACGAGTAGGATCGACCGTCATTCCGCGCTTCCCCACCCATCCCGCAGTCCAGCGTTGTTGCATTTGCCTGGCGAAAGGTCTAGCCTCGGGGCATCGTCCGGGTTCGCCGCCAAGAGCGGGCCCGGGCTCCCGCTGTACACGACCCGCCACACAAGAAACGGAGCCAAGCTGTGAATGCAAAACTGACGCGCAGACGTTTTATCAAGGGGGTGATCTTCTCCGGCGCGGCCGCCACGACCGGCGCCGGAGTCTACCTCGCGCAGGCGCAGTCCGGGCTTGCCGCCGCGGAGCGGCTGCTGACCCTCAACGTCAACGGCCAGGACCGGACCGTGGACGCGCTGCCCCAGGAAACCCTGGCCCATACCTTGCGCTACCGGCTCAATCTGACCGGCACCAAGATCGGCTGCAACCGGGGCGAGTGCGGCGCCTGTACCGTGCTCATCAATGGCGTGCCCAACTACTCCTGCTCGGTGCTGACCCACAACGTCAAGGGCCAGGCGGTGGTGTCCATCGAAGGCGTCAAGGCCGCCGATGGGACCCTGCACCCGGTGCAGCAGGCATTCGTTGCGGAAAACTCGCCGCAATGCGGCTTCTGCACACCCGGGCAGGTCATGTCCGCGGTGGCGCTGTTGAACAACAACCCGGCGCCCGACCGGCAGCAGGTGCGCATGGCCCTGTCCGGCAACCTGTGCCGATGCGGCGCTTATGAACATTACATCAACGGCGTCTTGCGCGCCGCGGGGCAACTGGCATGAGCATGCATATTGGATACGACTTCATTCCACCCGACGTGCCCGGCAAGGTAACGGGCGAGATCAAGTACGCCGAAGACTATCGCGCCGAAGGCATGGTTTTCGCCAGGCTGTTGACCAGCCCCCTGCCCGCGGGCCGGGTACTCGATATCGACGCCAGCGAAGCCCGGCGCATGGACGGCGTGGTGGGCGTCTTCACCGCGGCGGACCTGCCGCCCGTGGCGCCGCCGGCCAATCCGGCGCTGGCGTCGGATTACATCACCTATGTGGGCCAGCCGATTCTCGCCGTGGCCGCCACCAGCGAGGAAATCGCGGAAACCGCCATCGAGCGAATCCGGATCGAGTATGAACGCCGGCCTTTCGTGGTGGACCCGCTGGAAAGCCTCTCGCCCGGCGGCGCCACCGCCTATCCCGAAGGCAACGCCCTGGTGCGCACACGGGAAGAAGGCCCGGACGGCACGCCGGTGGTGGGCGCGCGAATCCAGGACATCAAGTGGTCCCGGGAAGCCATCGACGCCATGCGCGAAGGCCGCGAACCCGTGGGCGCCGAATTCACCAACGAGTGGTCCTTTGGCGATATCGAGGCCGGTTTCGCGGAAGCGGCGGCCATCGTGGAGGAGCCTTTCGTCACCATCGGCTATCCGCACCATTCGCTGGAATCCCGCACCTGCATGGCGTATTGGGAAAACGGCAAGTGTTACTTCCACGGCTCCTCCCAGAGCCAGAGCGCCAACAACGCGGGCCTCGCGCGGATGCTCAATATCGATCTCGCCGACCTCGTCTTCATCAACGAGGCCACCGGCGGCGGCTTCGGCTCGAAGATCGGCCCCTACCCCTACATGGCGATCACCGGCGAGTTCTCGCGGCAGTTGAATCGTCCGGTGCAGTTGCGCATCACCCGGGAGCAGGAGTTCTACATCGGCTCGGCGCGTTCCGGCATGCAGGGCTGGATCAAGCTGGGGGTGAAGGAGGACGGCAAGGTATCCGCCGTGGACCTGATCATCGTCAACGATGGCGGCATGACCGGCGGCGGCAGCGGCAACTCTTCCGCCCAGCATGTCACCGTGGCGTACCAGCCCGAGTCCATGCGATTCAGGCATATCTCGGTGTACACCAATACCACGCCCCGGGGCGCCCAGCGCGGCCCGGGACAGAACGAGATGTCGGCCATTCTCGGCCCCATTACCGACAAGGCCGCCAACGCCGTTGGGGTGGACCGGGTCGAGTTCCGCAAGATCAATGCCCTCACCAGCGACGGTTTCCAGGGCGGCAGCCAGGGTCCGGTTACCAGCGCCTTCGTGCGGGAAGCCATCGACCAGGGCGAACGCATGTTCAACTGGCGGGAACGGTCCGGGCAGCCCAGAAACAATGGCAGCAAGGTGCGGGGTCTCGGCGTCGGCATCGGCTACCACGGCGCCGGCGGCCGCGGCTATGACGGCCTGCTGCGGATGGACGGCGACGGCATCCTGCATATCCACAGCGGCGTCGGCAATCTCGGCACCTATTCCTATGCGGCCACCTGCCGGGTGGCGGCGGAAGTCATGCAGATGCCCTGGGATCGTTGCCAGATTCATCGCGGCCGCAGCGACCGGCATCTGCCGCACAGTTCCGGCCAGGGCGGCTCCAACACCGTGTTCACCCACAGCCGGGCGAACTGGGTTGCCGGCGAAGACATGATCGCCAAGATGAAGCGGATTGCCGCCGCCGACCTCGGCGGCAGCGCGGAGGATTACGAAATCGGCGGCGAGCGCGTTTTTCGCGCTGACGACCCCGGTACCGGCCTCAGCTACGCCGAATGCGCCCGGCGCGCCATGGCGCTTGGCGGCGGTTTCAGCGGCCAGGAGTATCCGGAAGACATCAATCCCCTGACCCAGCTCGCGGTGCGGGGTCTGGCCGGCACCGGCCTGATCGGCGTCGCCCGGGACAATATTCCCGGCGTCGGGCAGCCGCCGGGGGTGGTGGTAGGCTTTATCGAGATTGAACTCGACAAGGATACCGGCAAGTACGACATTCTCGATTACGCCGCGGTGGCCGATTGCGGCACCGTGGTGCATCCGAAGAATTTCGACAACGCCATGCGCGGCGGCGCGGTCTGGGGCGTGGGTCTGGCGGCGCTCGAACGCCACGTCTATGACCCCCAGAACGGACTGCCCGCCAATGTGGGCCTGTACCAGAGCAAACCGCCCACCATTCTCGATGTGCCAGTGGAAACCGGTGCCGCCGCGGTCAATATTCCCGACCCGCAGAATCCCGCCGGCGGCCGCGGAATCGGCGAGCCCACCCAGGGCGCAGCCTGCGCGGCGCTTGCCGCCGCCATTTCGGACGCCCTGGACGGGCACCTGTTCAACTCCGCGCCGATCACCACGGACATGATCGTGAATCACCTGGCGGGGAATTCCTACAGCACCCAATCCCTGAAAACCAACACATTCTGAGGTTTCACCATGCCTTCACATGACGTAATGCCCAATATGGAGCTCTACCAGCCCGCCGTGCTGGAAGACGCGCTTGCGATCGCCGACCGCCTCGGAGACCGGGGCTGGCTGGTGGGCGGAGGCCAGGACACCTATGGTTGGTTGAAGGACCGCGCCAAGACCACCGATGCCCTGATCGATCTCAGCGGCATCGACTCGCTCCGGGGAATCCGCCAGGACGGCGACACCCTGGAAATCGGCGCCATGACCACGCTCACCGAAGTGGCGGAAAATCCGCTGGTGCGCGGGCAATTCTCCCTGCTCGCCGAGGCCAGCGGGATTGTGGCAAGCCCCCAGATCCGCAATATCGGCACCATCGGTGGCAATGTCTCCCAGGATGTGCGCTGCTGGTACTACCGCCGGGGGCTTTCCTGCTATCGCGCCGGCGGCAACCTGTGTTACGCCGACACCCCCGAAGGCATGAATCGCGAACATGCGCTGTTTGAAGGCAGCCGTTGCGTCGCGGCGGGCGCTTCGGATACCGCCCCGGCCCTGGTGGCGCTCAATGCCTCCATGGTGATTCGCAACTCGGGGGGCGAGCGGGAAGTTTCGGCCGAGGACTTCTTCGTCGGCCCGGCGCTGGATATCCTCAACACCACGATGCTGCGCCCGGGCGACGTGCTCACTGCGATTCGCCTGCCCTCCGATTGGCGCGGAGCGAGTTTCCATTTCGAGAAAGTCGCCGACCGCAATGTCTGGGACTTCTCCCTGGTGAGCATCGCAGCGGCTTTCCGGCTCAATGGCGACAGCATCAGCGAGGCCAGCATCGTCTGCGGCGCCGTCCAGACCACGCCGCGGCGTCTGCGCAACGTGGAAAATGCCCTGCGCGGCATGAGCAAGAGCATGACCACCGCCGAAGCCGTCTCACCCATGGCCACCGCGGGAGCACGGGCGCTCGCCCACAACGGCTTCAAGATACCGTTGATGCGGAATCTGGTGAAGCGGGCGATCGCGGCCTGAAAGAGGCCCGGTATGCAAGCGCAGTTTTATGCGCAGGGTTGAGCCATGCCCGGCGACTGGACTGTCTGGACCGGGGAGGGTCGGCGGCATCGTAAAGGGCTCGCCACGGATGGCAGGTATAGACCCAAAGTATCGCCAATGAGATCCTGCGACTTCGCTGCGCGAAGTCGCAGGATCTCATTGGCGAAGTTGAACTCCCCCAGTCACCCCAACTTCGCCGCAGCCATTTCATAAACCGCATCGATCCACCCCCGCGAATCATTCAGATTCGCCACCAGGATCAACTCCTCCCCACCCGCATCAATGAATTGTTCACGGTACTCGCGCCCGATTTCATGCAGGGTTTCCAGACAATCGGTCACAAAGGACGGCGTGGCCACGGCAATGCGTTTCCTGCCCTGGGCCAGCAGTTCCAGCAGATGCTCATCAAGATAGGGCTTGATCCATTCAGAAGGACCAAAACGCGACTGAAACGCTGAGGTCCAGGGTCCGGCTTCCTCGCCAAGCGCCTGGGCAATGGCCCGGGAAGTCGCCAGGCACTGGGCGCGGTAACAATAGCGATTGGCCTCGCCAACCCGGTCGCAGCAGGCGCCGAAATCGCAGCAGCGGTTCCTGTCGGCCTTGCGAACCTGCGCCTCGGGCAGGCCGTGGTAGCTGAAAACCAGATGATCGATGTTTACGCCTGCCAGATTGGCCCGGATGATTTCGGCCCAGACGCCAATGAACACCGGCTCGGCAAAAAAATCATCAATGAATCGAAGCTTCGGTTGAAGCCGCCAGCTTGCCGCCGCCGCGCGCACGGCTTGCACCGCGGATTCGGTGGTCGCGCGGGCGTACTGGGGATACAACGGAAACACCACAATCTCGTCGCAGCCCCGGGCTTCGAATTCGGCCATGGTCTCGGCGATGAAGGGCCTGCTGTAGGCCATGCCGATGCCCACGGCAACATCGGCGCCCGCCCCGTCGAATCCAGCCTGCACGCCCTCCCGCACCCGCTCGGAATACACCTGCAGGGGCGACCCTTCGTCCAGCCAGATTCCGGCATAGTCTTTCGCCGTGCGCGGCGCCCGCAGCGGCAGGATGATCAGATTGCGCAACAGCCACAGGCCCAGCGGATTGATATCGAAAACGAAACGGTCCGCAAAGAAATGCCGATAGAAAGCGCGAAGCCCGGCGGCAGTGGGCTCCGCGGGCGTCCCCAGATTGATCAACAGCACCGCTTTGGACATGGCGCGGCAAGTGTAGTCGATTTCGTTTCAATTCACATGGGAACCGGCGGGCGCCACAATCGCGTCAACCAGAGTTTCACCACCAGGCGGAATTGCGGAATCGTCGACGAAATCTGAATAACAACCCGGTTTCGGCATACAATCATCATGTACCTGCGAATTGATGAGGATGATCATGCGCCGCCTGATTCTCGCAATCCCTTTTGCCTTGACCCTGGCTTCCTGCGCCACGAGCCCCACTGGCAGAACGCAATTCATGCTGGTGCCGCCGGATGTGGCGATCAATGAGTCCCGGCTGGCTTACGCGCAAACCCTGGAGGAATTGACCGGCAGCGGGAGGATGCTGCACGATCCCGCGCTCTCCGAACGGGCTGGCCGCATTACCGGTCGTCTGGTTGCCGCGGCGGTGCGGACCTGGCCGCACACAGCGGGTTGGGAATGGAGCGTGGCGCTGATCGACGACCCCGAAATGGTCAATGCCTGGTGCATGGCTGGCGGTCGCATGGCGATTTACAGCGGTCTGGTAAGCAAGCTCGATCTGAGCGACGATGAACTGGCGCAGGTAATGGGCCATGAAATCGCCCATGCCGTCGCCAACCATTCCGCCGAGCAGATGTCGCTCGCCATCGTGCAGGGTCTGGCCGTCGCGGCGGTCGGCATCGAGACGGGCAACCGCGACAAGGCGAACGCGGCGGACATGCTGGCCACGGTAGCGCTGAGCCTGCCGAACAGCCGCGGCGCCGAGTACGAGGCCGACCAGCTCGGCATGGAACTGGCGCACAGGGCCGGATATGAACCCGCCGCCGCAGTCACCCTCTGGAACAAGATGCGCGCCGAAGGCGGGAGCCCGGGAGCGCTGCAGTTCCTCAGCACCCACCCCAATCCCGAAAACCGCGCCGCCCGTCTTGCCGCCCAGGCCGAGCGACTCCGCAACCAACCCCCAGCCCAACCCCCGAACTCTTATCCAGTGCGGATTCATCCATGAAGGAAATCCAAACCCGCTCCGGTTATCGAATATGCCAATTCTGAATTGGTTGACGCGAGACGAAGACATCGCTACAACACAGCGAGTCCCATACCGTTTGCTTGAAGAAGTCCCCAGGTTTTCCGTTGGTGCGGCGGATTCGGGCAATATGCTGATTCAGGGCGATAATCTTGAAGCGCTCAAGGCCTTGCTGCCGTTCTACGCAGGACAAGTGAAGTGCATTTATATCGATCCTCCCTATAACACCAAATCGGCGTTTGAACACTACGACGACAATCTTGAACATAGCCAGTGGCTAACCATGATGTGGCCACGGCTTGAATTGCTACGGGAGTTTCTTACCGAGGATGGGTCGATTTGGGTATCACTGGACGATCTTGAGGCACATTACTTCAAAGTTATCGGTGATGAAATTTTTGGACGGCAGAATTTTATTCTCAACATCGCGTGGCAAAAAAGAGATGGACCTCCAAATGACCGAAAAATCGGAATGGTGCATGAGCATATCATGGTTTGGGCTCGTCGCCGTGAAGGAGATAGTAAACAAACGCTGGCCGAGAAGAGTTTTAACCTTATGCCCAGAACAGAAAAAGCAAACTCACAGTACGCCATATTCAGAGAGCCAAATGGGCCTGATCCAAAGGGAGCGTTTAGAAAGATTGATACTACAGCCAATGGCAAGGGAGGGCGATTTGTTCAAAGCCTCTATTTTGCAGTTAAAAATCCGCATACTGGAGAAGATGTATACCCCCGACCTGGCACATGTTGGCGTCACAAACAAGAAGATATGCAACGCCTTCAAGATGAGGGTAGGCTTTATTGGGGTGTTAAAGGAACAGCCAAAACACCAATGCGAAAACTTTATCTGAATGAAGCTAAGCAAGGTATGAGTTCTCCAAGTGTTTGGACCGGTCTAGCACTAAACCAACACGCCAGCGCAGAAATAGAAAAGATATTTGGCGAAAAAGCAGCTTTTGAGACACCCAAACCAGAAGCACTAATTCAGCGCATACTTCACATAGCCACAAGTCCCGGAGATATTGTTCTTGACTCCTTTCTGGGTTCAGGAACGACTTCAGCAGTTGCGCAAAAGATGGGACGCCGATGGATTGGAATTGAGATGGGCGAACATGCTGTCACCCATTGCGTGAAACGCATGAATAAAGTGGTCGAAGGCGAAGAAGGCGGGATCTCGAAGTCGGTTGACTGGAAGGGCGGCGGAGGCTTCCGCTTTTATCGGCTTGGGCCGCCTGCGTTCGCCGCCGACGGGCGCATCAGGCCGGAAATAGGATTTTCCTTGCTCGCCGCCCATATCTGGTTTTCCGAGACCGGAACCCCGCTTAACAGCGGAGACTCCGCGCTGCTCGGAATGCACGAAGAGCGCGCTTACGCCCTACTCTACAACGGTATCCTGGGTGACCGCAGACCAAACGGTGGCAACGTGCTTACCCGCCACACGCTTGGCTTGATCCGGGAGGAATTGGCTCGAACATCTCCGGGGTTTTACGGTCCTCTGACGATCTATGGAGAGCAAACCAGACTTACGGAATCAACGCTGGACCGGGAAAAAGTCGTATTCAAGCAAATCCCCTACGACGTGAAAGCGAGAGCCTGAGCCGTGGAACTGAAACAATACCAGATTGAAACGCTCGGCCTGTTGCGCCGCTTCTTGGAAGAAACTCGCGTTTCCGGGCCTGCTACCGCATACGAATCAATAATCAGGGAACCGGAACAAGCCACCCGACTCGGAACGTATGCAAGCGCTTACGAACCACTCGATGGCTTGCCAGACATTCCCTACGTTTGCCTGCGCCTGCCCACAGGCGGGGGCAAGACAGTCCTTGCGGCTCATGCTGTGGGCGTAGCCCGGAATGCATGGATCGAAAAAGACTTTCCGCTGGTGCTTTGGCTGGTTCCCACCAACACCATCCGGGCGCAAACCGCCGACGCCTTGGCAAATCCCCAACATTCCTATCGTCAGACGCTGGATGATTTTTTCGGCGGACGGGTGCGTGTATTCGACATCGCAGATTTTACGAATATTCGCCCGCAAGACTTGCAGAACAATTGCTGTATCGTAGTTGGGACCATACAAACGCTCCGTGTGGCAGGCACCGAGGGCCGCAAGGTTTACGCGCACAACGAGCACATGGAAACACATTTCAGCCGTCTGGCCAGCTTCCCGTCCAGCCTGGAAATGCTGAAGAACGATAAACCCAAATATTCTTTCGCGAATCTCTTGCACTTGCACCGTCCGCTTATGATCGTGGACGAGGCTCACAACGCCGTGACCGGGTTAACCCGACAGATGCAAAATCGCGTGAACCCTTGCGCGATAATCGAATTTACCGCAACACCCAAAGCCAAGTCCAATATTCTACATAACGTGACCGCTATTGAATTGAAGAACGAGGAAATGATAAAATTTCCCGTCATCCTCTCGGAGCACGACTCTTGGCAGAACGCTGTGACCAACGTCATCGCGCGTCGGGCATCTCTGGCCGAGACCGCTAGAAAAGAATCGGATTATCTTCGTCCAATTGTGCTGTTTCAGGCGCAACCGAAAAACAAGGAAGTTACTGCCAATGCGCTAAAAAAGCATTTGATCGAAGTCGAGAGAATTCCGGAGAAAAAAATTGCAATCGCGACCGGCGACCAGCGTGAACTCGACGGAATCAATCTATTCGATCCGCATTGTCCGATCGAGTTTGTAATTACCGTCAAGGCGCTTAAGGAAGGTTGGGACTGTTCTTTCGCTTATGCCTTCTGTTCGGTTTCCCGCATCAGAGATGCCACGGAGGTGGAGCAATTACTGGGTCGCGTACTGCGTATGCCATACGCCCAACGGAGAAAGAACGACGAGTTGAATCGAGCTTACGCATTTCTTTCCGAACCCTCATTTGGTGAGGCAGCCCGATCTCTTGTTGACAAACTGGTAAAGATGGGATTCGACGAAGACGAAGCCAGAAACAGCATCGAGCCTGGAAAATGGACCAGCGGGACAATGTCCGATCTTCTTGATCTGCAAAATCCAGATGGCAGTAGCAGCCAGCGGCCTTCCTGCAAGTTCACCGTAACAAATTCTCCCGAACTGGCATCGACTCTCAACAGCAATCCTGACATTGAGATTCAAGAGACGGCAGACGGCAAAGCCGAGATTACGATTTTTGGCAGTGTCTCGCCTGAATTGGGAAAGAAAATCATCGAGGTGCTGCCGATGCAAGAAGGTACGCGGGTGGCGGACGCTATTCTGACCTACCAACTTGCTACACAGCAACAATTTTCTCCCGCCGAGCGAGGAGCGAGCTTTGCAGTTCCGAGCTTGTTATCGAAAATTCACGGTGAACTCGAACTGCCGGACATCGACACAATTATGGAGCACCACGACTGGTCCATACTCGATCATCCCGCGAGGTTTGAGGAAAGCGAGTTCTCCATAAGGGAGACAGCCCGGAATTTTGCGATCGATGTGGACGGGAAGCGAGTAACCTGGAAGCATCTTGTCTCGGAAGAAGATTTGAAACTCGATGTGGACGTAGTGGATGTCGAAGGGTGGGAATCCAAAAACCTGGTTCTTTGGCTCGATCAGCAAGTCCGTCAATCCGATATCGCCCAAGGCGAACTTCTGCGATGGCTGACCGAATTGGTTCACCATCTGACTGAAGTGAGAACGCTGCGCATAAATGTGTTGATGCGATGCAAATTCATTCTAGCTCGCAAAATAAAGGACAGGATATATGCGATACGGCGCAAAGAGCGAAACAGGGCGTTTCAACGCCAGTTATTCGGACCGGAATCCAAAGTTGAAGTTTCTTTCGATGCGAATTTTGAGTTCCGCAACGACATGTACCGGGACCAGCGCCGTTATCGAGGCCACTGGAAGCCAAGCAAGCATTTTCTGGGTCCCAACCGGGTTCCCGCGTTCGATGGCGCTACGGATGGAGAGGAAATGCGTTGCGCGCAAGCAATCGACAGCTTGCCGCAGATAAAATTCTGGATCAGGAACGTCGCAAAGCACCCATCGTCTTTTTGGCTACCCACGGCTCGTGGCAGATTTTATCCCGACTTCATCGCTCGAATGAAAGACGGTCGAACTCTGGTCATAGAGTATAAGGGGGAACATTTGTGGGGAGCCGTTGACACTGCAGAGAAGCGCACCATAGGGGAGCTTTGGGAGCGCAGAAGCAACGGCAGGGCCTTGTTTCTGATTGCGGAAAAGGTCAGGCACGGCATGGATGCCAGAGCCCAGATACTGGAGAAAATAGGCGTATGAGCGGAAAATTGCTTACCGGGAACGATCGCAAGGAGGCGTTGTCTCGGGCCTATGTCGCAGCTGTGGCGGCGGGTGCCGGTTATGTGACCGCACACCAGGATTTCGACCGCGACGGGGTGGACATCCAGATTCGCGCCGGAGGCGCAATGCGACCCACTCTTGATATCCAGCTAAAGGCGACTGCCAATCTGGCCATGGAGGGGGGGTAATGGCTTCCGGTATCCGCTTCGCCGCCGCAACTACGATCTCCTGCGGGATGCGAGCATGGTGCCGAGAGTGTTGGTCGTACTCGATCTTCCCGCAGACGAAGCCATGTGGATCAATGTCTCAACCGACGAATTGGTGCTGAGGCGTTGCGCGTATTGGGTATGGCTCGGTGACAAGCCGGAAGCCGCCAATTCGGAAACTGTCACGGTATCCATATCCAGAAAAAATCTGTTTGACGTTGACGGCCTCAGAAATCTTATGAGGAAAGCGGACACAGGAGCATTGTCATGAAGGTGCGAATTCTCGACACGCGGTCGTTGTCCGAAATTTCCCCTGCCGCGCTGGCGGGCTACGCTCGCAGCGCGGGATGGAAGAAAACGGAGCCTTTCGGAAAGCACGCGGACGTATACGTTGGCGAGAACCGGCCAGAGTTGATTCTGCCCCGGACAGACCAGCTTTCCGATTATGTTGCTGTCCTTTCCCGCCTCATTGGCATTCTTGCTGAGTTCGCCGGTAAAGACGAGGTTTCCATTTATCGCGAGTTGATCGGGGCGGATCAGGACGTAATCAGGGTACGGTCCATCGCAACGGCTGATGATGGCTCGGTCCCCATTAACAATGGCGTGGAAATGGTCGCTCAAGCAAGGGAGATGCTCTTGGCGGCCGCTTGCGCAACCAGCGCTCCGCAGCCCGTATACAGGGCCGGCGCCAACCGCGAAGCCGCCGATTACATGAAAAACGTACGATTGGGGCAGACTGAGTACGGTAGTTATGTGGTCACTATCATGTCTCCCGTTCCGCCTTTGCTTCAGATTCCACTCGATCAGGCCTGGGTTGATTTCGACGATGAACCGTTTGAGCGGAAAGTGACGCGGAGACTGGTTGAAGCGCTTGAAGCATCGCGAGACGCTGCGGAACAAGCACACGCGGGTGACGGCGCCCCGGCTTTTGATCGCGCAGTTGCCTCGGGCGTCAGCGCGAATTTGTGCGATGCGATCGCAAGGCTCCTGGACGACACCCGCGGGTTGGAGGTAAGCATTGCCTGGGCGAAAACGAGGCCGACCAGCAGGAACCGAGATAGCGTGCGGTTTTCCGAGAACGACGGAGGCGCATTCAAGGAAGCGGCCCGCTCTTTCCGCAACAGATCGCCCCGACCAGATCAGAAGCTATTTGGCACGGTATTGAAACTGAGCCGTGATGAGAAACAGATTGAAGGGCAGGTAACGTTCAAGGTAGATCTGGATGGAAAAACCATTTCAGTCAGCGCGACGCTTGATCAGCAAAACTACTCGACGGCGGTTCACGCCCATGAGGCGCGAAACCCCGTCATTGTTACCGGGGACCTGGAGCGTGTTAACCTGCGTTGGCGTCTAACCAATGCGATGGTTCGCCAAATTATTGGCGACGATGAAACTGAAGGGGAAAACCCATGATGCGCAAAGCAAGACTCTTGAGCCTTTCGTTACTGCTGTTCGTTTTTGAACAGGCCCTCGCCCAGGGCGGCGGCCTGATCGCCGATGGAGCTGAAGTCACCGAGGTTCGCGGCGACTTCGGCTTTCTCGAAGGTCCGGTGACTGATGCGGCGGGCGATCTCTATTTCACCGACATCCCCAACGACCAGATCTGGCGCTACAGCGCTGGCGGCGAGTTCGAAGTCGTCATCGAGCCAAGCAACAATGCCAACGGGCTTACCCTCGACCTCGACGGCTCGCTGCTGATTTGCGAACAGAACGCCCAGCGCATTACGCGCCGGGAAGCCGACGGCAGTCTTTCGGTGGTGGCGGACAGCTACAATGGCGCGCCGCTCAACAGCCCCAACGATCTCTGGGTGCATCCGGACGGTTCGATCTATTTCACCGACCCGCGCTACAATTGGCCGGATGGACCGCCCTCCCAGCCGGGTGAGTACGTCTACCGGATTCCACCCGACCGCCAGAGCGTCGAGGCGCTGGTCACCGATATTCCCAAGCCCAATGGCATCGTCGGCACCGAAGACGGTAGCACGCTGTATCTGGCAAGCACCGAAACCAACACGATCTACCGCTTCGACATCGCCGCCGACGGTTCGCTGGAAAATCGCGGCAATTTCGCCGATCAGGGCTCCGACGGCATGACTCTCGACGAGCGCGGCAATGTCTACCTGACCTGGCTCGGCGGGGTCAGTATACGCAACCCGGACGGCGAAGAGATCGAATTCATCGAAACGCCCCAGATGCCCGCCAATGTGGGCTTTGGCGGCAGCGACGGGAGGACCCTGTACATGACCGCGCGCACCAGCCTCTACGCCATCGAGATGAATGTGGAGGCCAGCCGCTGAATGAGCGGGTATTCCTGTAACAATCCATGCTAGGATTGGTCCTGTTCCCTGTGAGGTCAGACTCGGAGCCGCCCCCTTTTTGCATGAGGAAAACGACGTGAAGAGATATTCACTTGCGGCCATTGCCGCCCTGCTGCTTGCCCCGCCGCTGTACGCTGGCGAGCGGGTGGGCGATTTTGCCCTGATTGATCACGAGGGTGCGTTCCATCATATGGCCTGGTACGACGATCAGGAAGCCATCGTGCTGCTGCCCCAGGCCAATGGCGCAACCGACGCCGAAGCCCTGGCGGCCTTGCGGGAACTGCGCGGCCAATATGAAGTGCAGGGCGTGGTTTTCATGCTCATCAATCCCGGCCTCGACAGCGACCGGGAAGCCGTAGCGGCGGATACCGAATCCCTGAACATCGACCTGCCGGTGCTCATGGACGACACCCAGCTTGTGGCCGACCTGCTCGGCCTGCGCCGCATGGACGAAGCCGTGGTCTACGATCCGGCCTCCTTTGAAGTGCTGTATCGCGGCGAAGCCGGCGGCGCGCTGGCCGGAGTTCTCGACCAGGTCCTCGCTGGCGACAGCATCCAACTCGGCAGCGCGGCAAGCGACGGCGCGGCAATCTCCTACGGCAGTCTCGAAGCACACGGCGAACTGTCCTACGAGCACGACATCGCGCCGATCATTGCGGAGAACTGTGCCGAGTGTCACCGCCAGGGCGGCATCGCCCCCTTCGCCATGGACAGCAAGCTTGCGGTCCAGGGCTGGTCGCCGATGATTCGCGAAGTGATCCTGACCAGGCGCATGCCTCCGGGCCAGATCGACAACAAGGTCGGCCACAAGATACGCAACGAGATGAATCTCGCCGACGCCGACATGCAAAAGCTCGTAAGCTGGATTGACGCCGGCGCCAACACCGAAAGCGAGAGCGATCCACTGGCCCGGCTTGAATGGCCCGAAACCAAGTGGACCCTGGCCGAAGTTCTCGGCGAGCCCGACATCATCGTCGAGATTCCTCCCCAGACGATCCCCGCCACCGGCGTGGTGGATTACATGAATATCCCCATTGATCTCGGCCTCGCCGAAGACCGTTGGGTGCGCGGTTCGGAAGTCGCTCCGGGTTCCCCGGAAGTGCTGCACCATATCATTACCACGGTAATTCCCCCCGAAGGCCGCCGGGACCCCATGGAAGCGATAGTCGAGGCGATCAACGCGCTGCCGGAAGAGCGGGCCGTGAAAATCCGCACTGATATCTTCACCGCGGTTGCCGCGGGCGAGCCGCCGCCGATTGACCGCATCTTTGCGGAAAACCCCGATCTTGATGTCAGCGGCCTGATTGGCGGCGGAGACGAGAACCAGGGTTCCGTGGCGGGATATGCCCCGGGCAACAGCTTCTCCCTCAACCCCGAAGGCGTCGGCGGTCTGCTCAAGGCCGGCTCGCAGCTCAACCTGCAGATGCACTATACCACCTCGGGCAGGGAAACCGTGGATGCCACTGAAATCGCCATCTACTTCTACGACGAGGGCGAAATCCCTGAAGAGCGCATGTCTGGCGGTGTGGGCAATGCTTTCACCATCGACATTCCGGCCCAGGCCAAAGACCACGAAATGCAGCTCGTGACCCACGTCCCGGAAGAAGCCGAGATCTACTCGCTGATGCCGCACATGCATTTCCGCGGCAAGCGCATGGCCTTCACCGCCCGCTACCCGGACGGCAGCGAGGAAGTGATTCTTTCGGTTCCCGCCTACTCGTTCAACTGGCAATTGAGCCACGAACTCGAAACGCCCCTGCGGGTCCCCGCAGGCACCCGGATCGTCGCCACCGGCGCTTTCGACAACTCCTCCCAGAATGAATACAACCCGGACCCGAACATCAACGTTCACTGGGGCGAACAAAGCTGGGAAGAAATGTTTATGGGCTTCTATAGCTGGAAGGACATTGATCAGGCCGGTTCCGAATAAAACCCTGGCACACCGGGCAAGACGGGAAAGGCGGGCATTGCCCGCCTTTTCTTAAGGTATAAATATGCTGAGTAGCCTGCTCATCCAATCGGACCTCATCCGCATCCGTTGTAGGTCCTCTTTAGAAGCGCTGTGCTTCTCCACATCGTCAATTCGCTGGTCCAGTCTCTTTTCGAGGTTATCAAGATCAGACCGCAAGGCGCTGGTGCTACTCTGAAGTTCGGACACATCCTTGTCCACTACAGCTTTTTCGTGGATTGTCCGTCCCATGCTAGACGATGTCTTTTCCTGCTTCTTCCAGCCACTCCCAGATAGCCTGATTTGCGTATCCGGTGTACGACCCGTTCAACTTCAGAACCACGCCTGATACATCACCCGGCTTGTTACCTTCATCAGTATCGGTATCCTCGAAGATTCCGGCGCGGATGACAATGTCGCGTGATAATCCAGTATGCGCCACAACAAAGACGCCATCGCGAACTCGGCACCGGGCGGATTCCGCAAATGCTTTTTCGATATTGCGAACCCCGACTTCTTGTTCGTCTGTCAGAACAACAGCGAACAATCTCTTTGACATTTCCCCTCTCCTGAAATTTGCGGTAACTCCCCCGCCTCACGGGGTGTCAAACCAAAGTTGAAATGTCCCCTTCGGTCTTGCGCGGAGGGAGCGTAGCGACCGGAGCGCAAGACCGCGCCGTCGTAGCCCTTGCACACCGTCACCGCGGCGCCCCGCAGCCGGTATCCCCGGCCCTGTCCGGTCACCTGGTAGACGCGCCCCCTGGAAACTGATCGACAGGTTCTTCGTCAGCTTGCGCACATGCTGTTCGCACAGGATCAGGTCGAGTTCCCGGTCGTCGTGCAATACCGCCCGGTGCGCGTCCGAGGCGTTGCGCGGCGCCGCCCCGAAGCGCCGGTTGTAATCCGCCATGAACGCCGGCAGGAAAGCGTTGCCCGCCTCCATGCCGCAGATCCCCCGCAGCCGCATCTCCTTCACCAGCCGGTCCCGCAGCGTCCGGTTGGCCCGCTCCACGCGGCCCTTGGCCTGCGGACCGCCGGCGTGGACCGGCGCGATATCCAGCGTCCGCAGCGCCCGCGCGAACTGCGTCGGCGCGTCCTCCCGGCCCCGCAGCGTCTCCGCCGACAGCCGGTAACCGTGCGCCTCGACCAGCTTCTCGCGCGCGAAGGTCGGACCGAAGTCCGGGTAGCGCTCCCGAACCAGAGCCAGCGCCGAACTGCGTCAACCGGTCCTTGTCCACCTTGCCGCCCGCCTCCGGGGTCAACCAGTGGTGCGAGGCCCGGTCGGTATGCAACGAGCAGCAAAGACCCTTCGCCTCAATCACCTCGCGCATGCCCCGAAAGCTGCTCCACAGGCCTTCCTCCCCGCAGAAGAACATCGAGTGGTCCTCGTTGGTGACGTCGTCCATCGTCACGATCAGTTCCCACTTCACGCCCGGCAACCATTCGTACGCGGTATTCGTCCACCATACGCATCACCTCGTCCACCGGCGCCGCCCGGTGCGGGGCCCGCGAAAGACGGCGGTCCCGCAAGGCTTCCACCACGTCACCATCGGCGTCTTCCCGGTGGCGGACCACCCAGCGCCGGAACGTGCGCTCGCACACCCCCAGCAGTTCCGCCGCCTGCGCCTGCGCCTGCGCCTGCGTCAGCCGACGCTCCGTCCACATCGTGTACGCATCTTCGAACACTTCAAGCCTCCGATCCTGCTTCTGTTTCGCCACGCCCATACAGGCCTCCGGTCGTCTCGAAAAACGACCACTGTACGGTCGGACACTTTATTTGTTCTCTACACGAATGTTCCCATCTGCTTGCATTTTTAGAAAGAATTACTTATTTTCCGGGAAATAAGTTTAACTGAGCAGCAAACTATGGAATTGGCGAAAGTTACTTCCCGTGGACAAACGACTATTCCCAAGCGGATTCGCGAGGCTATTGATTTGCGTGAGGGCGACATAATCTCCTTTGAAGTGGAAGGCGATCATTTGCTCGTACACAAGCTGCAATCGGGGCGGGACGAGTATCTCAAGGGAATCGGCGGCGGCTTGAGCGAGTGGGATTCGCCGGAAGACGAGAAGGCCTGGCGTGATCTTTGATCCGTTTGACGTGGTGGCCGTCCCGTTTCCGTTCACAGACCGCCAGGCATTCAAGCGGCGCCCGGCTTTGGTTCTTTCATCGGACCAGTTCAACCGCACCCACGATCAATCCATCCTGGCCATGATTACTTCAACGACGGGAAGCTGGCCGAGCGACGTTACGGTCGATGACTGGCGGGAAGCCGGCTTGAGCTTTCCATGCAAAGTTCGATTCAAGCTCTTTACCCTCGACAATTCCCTGGTCATCAGGAAGATCGGAAGCTTGTCCGACAAAGACTCGCGAGTTGCGCGAAGCGCGCTGTCGCGGCATCTCGGTCTCGGCTGAACATACCTCTTCAGCCCTAACCTGGCTCCATCGATGGTTTCAAGTCCGCGTCAGTGTTTTCCGACTGCCTAACGCCAATCGCTGGCCGGCTGGTCGGGGTCGGACTCCAGGAATCGAATCAGATCGCCGTGGAATTGGTCGGAAATCTCGATGTGGGGATTGTGGCCCACGTCGGGATACAGCAGCAGCGCGGAGTTCTGCAGTTCATTGTGCACGTGTGTCGCGCGAGCGACGAAGTCGTCTATCAGCCGATCGTCTTCGCCGCCGATGACCAGCGCCTTGGTTTCGATGTGCTGCCAGTCATAAACCACCGGATCGTTATACATCATGGCCGACACCATGCGGCGGACCCGGGCGTAGTGGGGGTAGCCGCCGGAGAGAGTCTGGCCGTAGGACCGTCTCACGAACTCCAACTGTTGCGGCGGCCAATAGTCGGTGTAGTAGCGCTGGTGACCGCGCAGTATTGACTGGTAAGTCGGCACGCCGGGCTCGCCCGCCATGGGGTCGCTCCAGGGCCGGGACTGGCGGGAGTCGACCAGACCGATCTGGTTCACCATGGCGACGTGGCTGACGCTGTCCGGGTATTGTATCGAGAATCGACTTACCACCATGCCGCCCATCGAGTGACCGACTGCCGCCACCCTGTCGATGCCCAACTCATCAAGCAGCGCCTGCATATTGGCCGCCACGAAATTGAAGTTGTAGGGAATCAGGGCCTTGGATGATTTTCCGTAGCCGATGCGGTCCACGGCGATGACGCGAAACCCCGCTTCGGACAAGATCCGGAAAGTCGGCGAGTAGGCTTCCGAATAAAAGTTGCCGCCGTGTTGCCAGAAAACCGTTCGGCCGTTGGCCGGGCCGGTGGGTGGAATATCCATGTAGGCCATGCGCATTTTCTCGCCAAAGCGCTCAAACTCCAGAAAATGAACCGGCCATGGGTAGTCGATCTCTTCGAAGTTGATCGACACGGGGCCCCAATGGTCGGGCGCCTCGGCTGGCGGTTGCGCGGGCCACTCCTCTTCGGCAATCGCCCGGGACACCGCGAGCATTGCGCTGAGCGCGGCAACCAGGGCCAACAGCGGGTGCTTGATTCTGTTCATGGTGTTCTCCTCAGGATGGATTTGCAGCCTGTAACGGTCGGCGGATTATAGACCGGCCCGCCAACAATGTGCTCTTACAGCGTTATCCTGCGCGCAGTCGCAGGATCTCATTGCGTGACCACTGCAAGAGATTCTGCGACTACGATTCGCTTCGCGCAGAATGACATGAAGGTTGGAACGCAAAAATAGAAGACTTGCTGTTCCACGCACCCGGATTGAGGGGCTGGTCAGGGGCGGGACCTCCATGAGCGCCGACACGGTCATGCGTCTGGCAACTTTTTCCAGACCGCGCCGGAGTGTCTGGATAAACCCGCAAGGGGCCAGGGATCTGGCGCGCGTGCGCAAGACTATCGATGTGGCTGACATTACGCCACTTGGGGAATCGGGGCGGCACTTGCATGGCGCGTGCCCGCTGGGGTAATGTCGGGACGTTTCGCGGCTGCCGCCGCGCCTGCGAGTGAGGCCATGGTGCATCCCTTTCCCCTTGCGCGAGCTTGCTCGCGATTGCTGCCGGTTTTCCTGATTGTTCTTGTCGCATCCTTCGCCATCCAGGCACGGGCCAGCGAACCCGTTCGGATCGGCTTCATGGACCCGCTGTCGGGCTCCTTCGCCTCCATCGGCAGCAGCGGACTCACGGTACTCGAGTTCGCGGCGGATTACCTGTTCAACTCCAGGGGCGGGATTCTCGGCGGACGCATGATCGAGATCGTGCCGCTGGACAACATGCAAAGCCCCACGGAAACCCAGATCCAGTTTCGCCGGGCGGTGAGCGAGGGCTTGCGGATCATCTTCCAGGGCAATAGTTCCGCCGTGGCGAACGCCCTCAATACGGCGGTAACGCGGCACAACCGCCGCAACCCGGGCCAGGAGATTCTGCAACTCAACTATTCCGCGGTGGACCCGATCCTCACCGAAGAGAACTGCAGCTTCTGGCATTTCCGCTTCGACGCCCATGCGGTGATGAAGCTCAATGTGCTGACCGACTTCATTGCCCAGAATGAAGATATCCAGCGCATGTACATCATTGGCCAGGACTACTCTTTTGGCCATGTGGTCGCCGAAACTTCCGAGCGCCTGCTGCGCGAGAAGCGACCCGATATCGAGATTGTCGGTAATGAATTCCACCCCATCGGTCAGGTCAAGGATTTCACGCCCTATGTGACGAAGATTGTCGCATCCAATGCCGACGCGGTGATTACCGGCAACTTCGGCGCTGATATGGTTTCCCTGGCGCGCTCGATCATGGATTCGGGCCTCGATATTCCCATCTATACCTTCTACGCCGCATACGACGGTATTACCGCCACTCTCGGCGCCGACGGCAAGAACCGCATCCGCCTGGTCCACAACGACAGCGCCAACCCGATTCCCACCGAAGAGCGCAAACAATTCTACCGGGACTTCAAGGCCGCCCACCCGGACCGGGACGTGACCCAACCGCGACTTGCCATGGCCTTGGCCATGCTCGTGCAGGCTATGGAGCAGACCGGCGGCACCGATCCTTACGAACTCGCCCTGGCGCTTGAGGACATGCGCTTTACCACCCTGAGCGGCGAGGAAGTCTGGATGCGCGGCAGCGACCACCAGATTTTCCAGGACCTGCACGTTTCCGTGCAGACCGATGAAGGCATCGAATTCGACGCGGACAACTCCGGTTTCGGCCTGCTCACCGAGTACAAGGTCCCCGCCGAGGAAACCATCGTCGAAAACCGTTGCGAAATGAGGCGGCCGCGACGCTGATTCACCGCCTGGAGGACGAGCGGGGCTGATGCCGGAAGTTCTGGTTTTCGCCACCCTGAACGGCCTGGTCACCGGGCTGTTGCTATTCATGCTGGCGAGCGGTCTCACCGTGATCTTCAGCATGATGGGCGTACTCAATTTCGCCCATGCCAGCTTCTACATGCTCGGCGCCTATTTCGCCTATTCCATCAGCCTGTATTTCGGATACTGGATCGGGCTGATCGTCGCGCCGCTGATCGTCGGCGTACTCGGCGCCCTGGTCGAGCGCTACGGGCTGCGGCGCGTACACCAGCACGGCCATGTGGCGGAGCTGGTGTTCACTTTCGGCCTCGCTTTTCTGATCGAGGAAACGGTGCAGTTTTTCTGGGGCGCCGATACCAAGAACTACCAGACTCCCGAACTCCTGAACTTTCCGCTTTTCACCCTGTTCGGCCAGGAGTTTTCGGCCTATCGCGGCTTCATGCTGGCGATTTCCATCGGTATTTTCATCGGCCTGTACCAGGTGCTTACCCGTTCCCGGGTGGGCCTGATTATCCAGGCGGCGATCACCCACCCCCACATGGTGGCGAATCTCGGCCACAACGTGCCCCTGATTTTCACGGCGGTTTTCGGCGTCGGCACCGCGCTGGCGGGCCTGGCTGGCGTAATCGCCGGGCCGGTGCTGACGACTTTCCCAGGCATGGCGCTGGTGCTAGGCAGCATCGTATTCGTGATCGTCGTCATTGGCGGGCTCGGCTCTCTGCCGGGGGCGCTTATCGCTTCCCTCCTCATCGGCCTGCTCCAGTCCTACGCCATCGCCGCCAATGTGGGCATGCCGGAATTGCTTGAACTGCTTGGCCTCGAATTTCCCCCCAGCCATCCCCTGGATGACCTATGGACGCTCGATCTGGCCCAGATCGCGCCGACCCTGCCCTTCCTGCTGCTCGTGCTCGTGCTGATCTTTCGCCCCGCCGGGCTCATGGGGAAACGCGAGCAATGAAGACGCTGGCGGCCAAATGGGGCCTCTGGGGCGGTTATCTCGCCGTGCTGCTGCTATTGCCCCAGGTTTTCGATTCGATCCTGGCGATTTCGATTTTCAACCAGATGGCCATCGCCATTGTTTTTGCGCTGAGCTACAACATGCTGCTTGGCCAGGGCGGCATGCTGTCCTTTGGCCACGCGGTCTATTTTGGACTGGGAGGATTTCTCGCCGTCCATGTGCTGCGCCTGATGGAATTCGAAACGGTGTATTTCTCCATCGCCCTGATTCCCCTGATCGGCGGATTGACGGGACTGTTTGCCGGCATCTTCGTCGGCAGCTTCTCCACCCGCAAGGCGGGCACGGTTTTCGCCATGATTTCCCTGGGAATCGGCGAACTCGTGGCTGCCTCTTCGCTGATTTTCACGGGCTTTTTCGGCGGCGAAGCCGGTGTCAGCGGCGACCGAACTTTCGGCCCGCCCCTGTTCGGCATGGATTTTTTCAGCGATGTCGATGTCTATTATCTGGCGGCCTTCTGGGTCTTCGTTTCCACCCTGTTCATGTACCTGTTCACCCGGACGCCGGCCGGACGCATGGCCAATGCCGTGCGCGACAATCCCGAACGCGCCGAGTTCATCGGCTATAGCGCGCGTTGGGTGCGTTTCATCTCGTTCTGTGCTTCCGGCATGTTCGCCGGCGTCGCCGGCGGCCTGTTCGCGCTCAACTACGAATTTCTCACCGACGAGAATCTCAACCTCGTGACTTCGGGCCGGGTGCTGCTGATGGCCTATATCGGCGGGCTCGGATTCTTCATCGGGCCGATCATCGGCGCGATCGTCCTGACCCTGATGAATTTCCTGCTCAGCAATTACACCGAATTGTTTCTGCTGTATCTCGGCATCCTGTTCGCACTGACGGTTTTGTTTCTGCCCCGGGGATTCGCCGGGTTCATCATGATGCACCAGATCGCCTGGCTGCGGGGCCGCCTGCACAGTCTCGCCCTGCCCTATCTGCTCACCGGGCTGCCGGCGCTGCTGTTCATTTTGAGCGCAGTCTGCCTGCTGGAGCTTTCCCATGCCAATGAACCGGTGCTCCATTTTCTCGGGCTCAGCCTGGCGCGGGATTCGGCGCTGAGCTGGATTGGACTGGTTCTGGGCGCGGGGCTGGGAGCGCTTCTCACAGCGAAATCCACGCCGCGCCTGCGCCGCGCCTGGGAAGCCGCCAATGCCCCCAATTCCGAAGCCGGGCAGGAGGCGGCCCCATGAGCATCCTGTCGCTGCGCGGCCTGCGCAAGAATTTCGGCGCCACCGAAATCATCCGCGGCGTCAATCTCGGCATTGAAGCCGGCGAGAAACATGCCATCATCGGCCCCAATGGCGCGGGCAAGTCCACCCTGTTCCATCTCATCAGCGGCAAGTACGCGCCCAGCGCCGGCGCCATCGAGTTCAAGGGACAATCCCTTGCCAACCTGCCGCCACACCGCATCAACCGGCTCGGCATCGCCCGCAGTTTCCAGGTCACCAATATCTTTCCGCGCCTGAGCGTGTTCGAGAATATCCGCTGCGCCCTGCTGTGGCCCTCGGGTTACCGCTATTCGTTCTGGCGCCCGATCGAGCGCGAGGCGAAACTGAACGGGGAAACCGAACAGGTGCTGGAAAAGATCGGCCTTGCCGGGCGGGCGAAAATCCCCGCCGGCGAGATTGCCTACTCCGAACAGCGGGCTCTGGAACTCGGCATGGCGATCGCCGGCGGCGCCGAACTGATTCTGCTCGACGAGCCCGTCGCCGGCATGAGCCACAGCGAGGCTGACAACGCCGTGGACCTGATCCGCAGGGTCACGGAAGGCAAGACCCTGGTCATGGTGGAACACGACATGAACATCGTTTTCGAACTCGCCGACCGCATCAGCGTGCTGGTCTACGGCGAAGTCATCGCCTCGGGCGCCCCGGCGGAAATCCGCGCCAATGCCCAGGTGCGGGAAGCCTATCTCGGCGAGGCCCTGAGCGATGCGTGAAAGATACCCAGACCCTCGTCTGCCATACCGCGCGGAGCGAACCCCATCCCCACCGTCATTCTGCGCGGAGCGAAGCGAAGTCGCAGAATCTCATGCGGTGGCCACCCTGGGAGCCTGCGCCGTAGGAATTCACGGCTGCAAATCCGCTCCCGTCCACGCCCCCGGTCGCTCGATTTCGTTGCATATTCACCAATATTCGCCTCAATCGACCGGCCAGGGGCGCGGCGATAGCGCGTGCGACTTGGGACACCCACCCGCAGAGCAGCCAGGGGATCGATGGGGGAAGTCGTAATGCTTGAAGTGAACGACCTGAACGCCTGGTACGGTAAGAGCCATGTACTTCAGGGCGTTACCTTTCAAGTGGCGGAAGGCGAAATCGTCAGCCTGCTCGGGCGCAATGGCGTCGGTCGCTCCACCACGGTGAAGACCATCATGGGAGAGGTGGAGCCCCAGGGTTCGATCCTGTTCAAGGGTGAACAGATCGCCGGCCGCAAAAGTTACGAAATCGCCCGCCGCGGCCTCGGCTATGTGCCGGAAAACCGCGAAGTTTTCCCCACTCTCACCGTGCGCCAGAACCTGCTGCTCGGCATGAAATCGACAACGCCTTCCGGCCGCTGGAGCATCGAGGAAGTATTCGCCATGTTTCCGCTGCTCGCTGAGCGCGCCGACGTGCCGGGCGGCGCGCTCAGCGGCGGCGAGCAGCAATTGCTCAGCATGTGCCGCACCTTGATGGGCGACCCCGACATGGTCATGATCGACGAGCCCACCGAGGGGCTCGCGCCGAAGATCGTCGAACAGGTCGGCAACCTGCTGACGGAAATCGCCGGCCGCGGCGTTTCCATCCTGCTCGTGGAGCAGAAACTAAATATCGCCATGCGCATCTCGAAAAGGCTTTACATCATGGGCCACGGCCAGGTCGTCTGGGAAGGCACGCCGGAATCGCTGAACGAAGCCGGCGATGTGCGGGCGGAGTGGCTGGAAGTCTAGGGAAGCTCTGATTAAGTCAGAGCTTCCCTGCGGCACAGGGATGTGTCGCCGAATTCGATGGCGTAAGCCATTGAATTCGGGAGCAAAACAAAACCACGCTTTTGTTTTGCGACAATGAAAAATTCCAGGGAGGGAATTTTTCAGAGAATACCTGGAGCCAGAATCCTTCCCTAAAGCAAACAGACTGGCATACCTCCGTTTCAGCGACGTTCCCGGAATTACTCCATTTTCCCAGACTGCAAGAACTGGTTGATTTCGCTTGCGAATTGGCGAAAGTCGTCGAGAGATTTTTCGCAGATTGACAGAACGATTTCCCAGCGAATGTTCGTGTATTCGTGAACAGCGATATTTCTGAATCCGACGGACCTGGTCATTGCCTTACAAGTCCCCGATGAAATCGCCCCCAGTTTTTCAAGCTCAATGAACACTTGTCCCATGGTCGCGGGAGCGCCGGTGTCGGTATCGCTGATAATGTGGCTGCCGATATCGACGCTGAGCTGTATCGCCCGGGTCAGATTCAGTACCACAATGTCCTGGATGTCCGGGGTTTTGGTCAACTCTTCCAGCGATTCCGGTTTTCTGCTCTCGACCCGGCCCACGCAGCGCCGCAGTGATTCGAGCTTCTCCCGAATGATCATCGTGTCCATCTGGCTTGCCTTTCCTCGAGAATCCGCCGTCGCAAGGGAAGAAAATCCGCGCTGTCGAACAGGTGTCTTTTCAGCAGTTCCGCATAGGATCGATTGTCTCCGAGCAATTTCCTGCCTCTTAGCACCTGTCCGAGTATGGGCTGCGGACCTTCATACAGGTCGACGATGTCCACCGGGCAACCGCTATGCTGGCCGATCTCCCCCGCAAGCTTCAGCGTACGTTCGCTCGACAGCGGCTTGTCCATCAGCAGCCCGAGGTCAATATCGCTGTCCGGCCCGGCATCGCCGGTTGCCCGGGAGCCAAACAGGATGGCCAGGCGAATGCCCGGTTGGCGACGAAGAATTCCGACCAGTTGTTCATCCATCGTATCCATACCCGCATTGTCGCCCGCAATCCGTCGAAGCTCAATTGAGTTTGCGGGTTCCGCCGCAACCTGACCGTTACCGTACTCCTGTTCGCCGCCAACCCTGCAGTAGCAGATTCAGGGATAATCACGGTAATCACGGGACACCCATGTCCCAGGATGGATCTCCCATACGGACTGGATGCGGGAACTGCGGCCACGGTTGGCGAGAATACGGCGCCTGGTGAACACCGGCCACAAGATCAAAGATGAGCAGTTCCTGCACTGGATATTGCGTCTTCGTCGGCGGCGCCATGATGTTCTCCATGGCGCCCGAGGCGGCGGTGCTGTTCCATTCGGATGTGCACGACGGGGAAATCTTCGACCGCCACGCCAGAACCATGATGGCCAGCTTGCCGCTCGACGATTTCCCCGAATAAATTGAGTTGCGGCGGGATTCGGTGTATCAAGGCACTGCAGTCCGGGACCGGCCGGCAGTCGGTCGGAAAAGCACATCAACACAAGGTGACTTCCATGCTCAATCGACGCGGGTTCCTCCTCTCCTCCCTTGCCGCGCCCATGGTGCTGTCGAGCGGGCAATCCCTGGCCCAGACGGCATCCGCGGGAAAAATGCTGCTTGCCATGCATCAAAACACTTCCAGCGCCGCCGGTTTTCGCGGGTCGTTGGAAGGCTGGGCCCGGGCAGGCATCGAATACGTTGAACTCAACGACGGATTGCTCGATGGTTTTCTCGAAAACGACTCGTTAAACGGCGCCCGGGCCTTGCTCGACGATCTTGGCATGATGCCGGTCTGCGCCGCGACGGCCTTGCCGGATCTGTGGATTCCAGGTCCCGAAAGAGAAACGTCGCTGGAGTCGTGGAGAATGCGCTGCGATCAATTCGCGAGACTCGGCCTCGACAAGATCTATTCGCCGTCCGTTACGTTTCGTCCGGTCACCGCCGAAGATTTCGCGGCAACGCCCGAAGCCATTCGTGAAGCGGCGGTGATCGCAAGCGAGTACGATCTCACCTGCATGATCGAGTTCCTTCGCACCTCGACGCACCTCGCCACCCTGAGTTCCTCGCTAAGCGTGATTCGCGCGGCGGATCATCCGAATATCAGGCCGATGATCGATTTTTTCCATTTCTGGTCCGGGCTTGGCAAGCTGGAAGATCTGGATTTGCTCGAACCGGGCGAGCTCGCCCATTGCCACTTCCAGGATTTGCTCGACGCGCCCAGGGAACTGACCGACAACAGTTATCGTGTCATTCCCGGCGACGGCATAGCTCCGCTGGACGCCATCATTCGCAAACTTGCCGAAAAGGAATTCAACGGAGCCCTTTCGGTGGAGCTGTTCCGGCAGGAATTGGTGAATGGGGACCCGTTTGAAGTAGCAACGGAAATCAGGCGGAAGTCCGAAGCGGTAATGAGCGAGGCAGAGGTTTTGTGAACTGCACTTGTAAACCGCGAATGCGCCGCGGCTGGCGCGCGACTGGACAGATCGCGCGCCAGCACCAGACCTGGCTTCAGTACGGCCAGGCGGGCATGGAGACGACTTCCTGCTCTATCGTCCCGATGTTTTCCACCACGACTTCAACGACATCTCCCACCTCCATGTTGCGCCGCATTCCGGGGACCACTGGCATGGCGCCGGTGTAGATCAGGTCGCCGGGCTTCAGCGTCATGTAGCGGGAGAGATAGCTCACGAGCCGGGCCGGACGATTGATCATCGTCGACGTGCGGCCCTCGGAGAGAAGGTCGCCGTTGACCCGCACGCTGATCTCGAGGTCGCTGTAATCCAGGCCTCTGACGATCATATTGCCAAGGCCCGCCCAGGTGTCGGTGGCCTTGCCCACAAGCTTGAGCGGCCGCACGCCCCGGTCGGAAGCGATCCACGACAGTTCCGACCAGTCGTTGCCCGCGGCGACGCCGAATATGTAGTCCTCCGCCTCGCTCTCGGGAATGTGGCGGCCGCTGCGACCAATGACGAGCACGAGTTCACCCTCGGGAATCATCATCTCGGTTTCGGGTGGCTTCTGTACCTCGCCGCCGTCGGGGCTAAGTCCCGTGGAGGCCTTGAAAAAATAGCGTGGATGCGGCACCTGGCTGGGCATGCCGTCAACGGGATGATAGTTGGCGGCGGCTGATAGCACCTTGCGGCCCGGCTGCTCCGGATCCACCGGCAAGCCAAGCTCGACATCCGCAAGGTCGAAGCTGCGCCCCGTTGGGCCGGCTCCGCCTTCGATCGGATCGCCGTCAAGCTCGCTGATCCGGTCCCCATCCATCATGCCGAAAGACCAGCCGTCCTCGTGCTGAAAACGGACATAAGCACTCACGCCATCGGGCTCGGGAAGCGCCGGGCCCGAAACCGTCTGCCTTGTAACGCGCACGAGCTGATTGCTCACCATGCCGACGCCCTCGATTTCGACCTCGACGACATCGTCCTGCCAGAGCTGGCGCCGCGTGCCGGGAAGCTGCGGGGGCGCAACCGTGCCGGTGAAGATGAGGTCGCCGCGCTTGAGGGTGATGTAGTGGCTCAACTTGCTGATGAGCGCGGCGGGGCTGTTGCGGAAGTCCGCGGTGGTGCCCTGGGCGGCGACCACGCCGTCGAGCCGGACGGTAAGCTGCAGATCGCTCAGGTCAAGCCCGGTGACCAGGTAATCCCCCAGCGAGGCGAAAGTATCGCCAGCCTTGCAGAAAACGTGACTGGGCTCCTCGATTCCCCGGCCTTCGCCGCACCAGTCGTTCTCGCTCCAGTCGTTGCCGACCACCACGCCGAAGAGATGGTCCATGGCTTCGGATTCGGGAATATGCCGGCCCCCGGTTCCAATAATCAGCCCGAGTTCGCCTTCGAAGTTGAAATTGGTGGCGCCGAAGGGAACTTCCACCGGATCGCCGTTGCGCGCCAGCGAGGTGGTGGCCTTGCCGAACCACGACGGATGCTCCACTTCCACCGGATTGCCGTTGGGATTGTTCGAATTCCCGGCAACGCCGAAAACCCGGGGCACCCGGTCGGGGTCCATGGGGATCTCAAGCTCCACGCCGCCCCTGGCGACGGTCTGCCCGGTCTCGCTTACGCCGTCGTCGAAGAGCGGGTCGCCATCCAGTACGCGGATGGTGTCCCCGTCGAGGATGCCGCTGTGGGTGCCTGAATCATCGCTGAAGCGCACGTAGCGGGCCACATCCTCGTTCTCGGCTGCGAAGGCGGCGGTGAAGTGCTGCCCCGCAAACACCAGCGGAGGTAAAAGGAAGAGTTTTGCCAAATCGTGCCTGAATCGGGCGAATGCCTGCATGGATCAGGTACTCCTTTGCTATTGTGGATTGAATGGGCAAGACTACAATTATTGTTTGACAATTCCAAACGTTTCCGGGCGCAGCGGTGTTGGGGCGGGCGCGAATGAAAATCCGTATCGTTTTTCGGCATCTGGGCCTCTGCGCCCTGGTTTTCGGCACGCCCGCCATGGCCTGGGATTCGGTGGGGCACCGCGTCAGCGCCCAGGTGGCTGTGGCGTTTCTGGAGCCCGGCGTTCGCGAGCGGCTGGTGGCGATCCTGGCGGACCATCCCCGCTTTCAGGAAGATTTTCTCGACGATGTGCCGGGTTTCATCGACGCTTCCAACCATGTTGAGTACGAAAGCTGGCTGCTGAGCCAGGCGGCGTTCTGGCCGGACATCGCCCGGGGCCTGCCCCGGGGCGAGCGAGAGCGCTACCACCGCGGCAACTGGCACTACATCGACGGCGCCTGGGTTCGGGGCCAGGCCATGGCGCAAGGCAACAGCTATGTGGGAATCGACCCCATGCCCCATGTCCCCGGCTTGGAGGCGGCTGCGGTCCGGAGCGAGGCCGAGGTGGACAATGTAGTGCTTGGCCTCGACTACAACATGGCCTTGCTGACGGATTCCGCCACGGACCCGGCAAGCCGTGCGGTGGCCCTGTGCTGGGTGCTGCATCTGGCGGGCGATATCCACCAGCCGTTGCACACGGGTTCCCTGTTTTCCGCCCGCCTGTTCGATGACGGCGACGCCGGCGGCAATGGCATCGAGACCAGCGAGGGCAATCTGCATGCGGTGTGGGATCGCGCCCTGCGCGAGCAGGGTGTGCTCGCTGGCATCGGCGCCATACTCGACTGGCTGCAAGACATCGACCGCTCCGCAATTGAATCGGCACCCCTGGACTGGACACTGTGGATGAAGGAAAGCCGTGAACTGGTAACCACGGTCGTGTACCCGGATGCGGTCAGGGAGGAAATCCTCACAGCCGAGCGCGAGGGCCGGGATTTTGGCGAGATAGCCCTGTCAACTGGCTATCTCGCAGAAATGCGTGAGATTTCCCGGCAACGCCTCGGCCTCGCGGCGCTTCGCATGGCTCTGCTGTTCAATCGAAACCTGTAAACTGCCATTTCACTTCCCTGTCCGGGATTCGGGGCGCCGGATGGAGATTCCGCGACTGCGCGCAGTCGCAGGATCTCATTGGCGGGCCACCAGGAGCCTGCGCCGCGGGAATTCGCTCCTCGCGATTCCCCTCAGGCGCAGCAGTGCATTTTCCCGGCATCTCCTTGTCCCTGCCGGCTCGCGGCAAGACGCGTCACATTGCGAATCAGCCGCGGCCCATGGCCGTTTTCCAGACTCATGATGGACTCGGGGTGGAACTGTACCGCCCATACCGGAAGTTCCCGATGCTCCACCGCCATCACCACGCCGTCTTCGCTGCGGGCGGTGACTTGCAGGCAGTCCGGCACCGACGCCGCAAGCAGGGAGTGATAGCGGCCCACCGGGAAAGTCCGGGGAAGGCCGGCGAACAATGCACTGCCTTCATGCGCAATCACCGACGGCTTGCCATGCATGGGGGTCTGCAATTGCCCGAGTTCGCCGCCGAAGTATTCGACGATTCCCTGCAGGCCCAGGCAGACGCCGAAGACCGGAATCCGCCGCTCCAGCGTCCGGGCCATGGTCTCGCCGACGGCAAAGCGGCGCGGAGTCGACGGCCCGGGCGACAATACCACCAGATCAACCCGCTCTCCTCGCAGATACTCCCGCGCCGCCCCGGCGCGCAAGGTGATCAGTTCCGCGCCAAGCCGCCGGAAACAATCCCCGAGGCTGTGTACGAAGGAGTCTTCATGGTCCACCATGAGTACCCGCAGTTGCCCGAACTCCGGCGCCGCCCGGAATGGCGCCGCAGCGGAAATCGGCTTGACGGAAACGCCAATGGCCTGCATCAGCGCCCTGGCCTTGAGCCGGGTCTCCTGCTCTTCGGATTCCGGGTCGGAATCCGCCAGCAAGGTGGCCCCTGCCCGCACTTCGGCCACGCCGTCCTTGATGCGAATCGTGCGCAGGGTCAGACCGGTATTGAGGTTGCCGTCAAAACCGATCTGGCCGATGGCGCCGCCATACCAGCGGCGGGCGGATTTCTCATGCTGTTCCAGATATTGCATGGCCGCCAGC
The DNA here is from genome assembly GCA_022821865.1 of Pseudomonadales bacterium. Lineage (GTDB taxonomy): Bacteria > Pseudomonadota > Gammaproteobacteria > Pseudomonadales > Pseudohongiellaceae > UBA9145. The sequence goes on along the minus strand of JAJECW010000140.1, from coordinate 9,683 downwards.
TTGGGCGCGCCGGTAACGGTGACCGCCCAGGTATGGGAGAGGAAGCCGTCGAGGGCGTCAAAACCGCTTTTCAGGCGGCCCTTGACGTGGTCCACGGTATGAATCAGGCGGGAGTACATTTCGATCTGCCGCCTGCCAACGACTTCCACCGAATCCGGCTCGCATACCCGGGCCTTGTCATTGCGGTCCACGTCGGTGCACATGGAAAGTTCGGATTCGTCCTTGCTCGAATTGAGCAGGCGGCGAATCTGCGCGGCATCGGCGAGTGCGTCCACGCCCCGGGCGATGGTGCCGGATATCGGGCAGGTTTCGATGCAGTCGCCTTCCACCCGGACAAACATCTCGGGAGAGGCGGCGACGAGGTACTCCCGCTCGCCAAGATTCATCAGGGCGCCATAGGGCGCGGGGTTCGACTCGGCAAGACGCTGGAACACCTGCGCCGGGCTGTCCTTGCATGGCGCGAAAAAGGTCTGGCCGGGAACGACTTCGAACAGGTCGCCGCGGCTGAAATACTGTTTGGCGCGCTCGACGCCGGCGGCGTATTCCCCGGGCTCGTGATCACATTCGCGCCGCACCGAGATCGCTGGCGAAAACGGAACTGTCCGGGCAGAGCGCTTGAGCCCGCCGGTGGTTTCCCCATGCTGCTCGCGGCCCCGGGCGCGGCAGATAAAGTCGTAGTTGTACGCCAGCGCCTGTTCCCGCCGATGGTCCGAAACCAGGATACGGTCCGGCAGATACAGCACGAGGTCGCGATCATCCGGCCCGCGCTGTTGTTGCAGTGCAATCTCTTCGAACTGGAAAGTCAGGTCGTAACCGAAAGCGCCGTACAGCCCGAGAAAGGGATCATCCGGGAAGCGAAACCAGGCTGCCAGCGCCCGCAGGGCGGAAAATACGCTGTGCTGGCGGCTGCGGTTTTCCTCGCTGAATCCGCCCTGCGGCGGGCGGATTTCCAGATGGACCGCCGACTGTTGCCGCTCAAGCCGGTGAAGAAAGTCGCCGCCGGCAAAGGCCCGCTCCACTTCGGCGAGCAGAATCCCGCCCCGGCGGTTGAGCGCCTCCACGGCAAGTTTGCGGCCGCGCCCCACCAGGCGCAAAGGCGGATTGACAAAGCCGATATCCCAGCGGGTATAGCGCCCGGGATATTCAAAACCCGAACGCAGCAATACGCCGGGAGACGCATTGAGGGATTCGGCCAGGCCATCCATCGCCGTGGCGTAGTCCAGCTTTTCCACCGACAGATGCACGCGCACGCCGCCGGCGGTCTCGTGGCGGTATTGTCGGCCGGGCTCCAATCGCACAGTTCCACTCGTTCCCATCACGGGTTCCTCCGCTTGGCCCGCCGGAGCCGTGGCTGGAACGATTACTGAAAGGAAACAGAACGACCGCCACAACTCCGGGCGGCCGGTGAAGAATTACTGAAGATTCTTCCGGCAGCCCGCGTCGGCAAACCACCAGAAGCTGAAACGCACTCTGTTCATGCCCGCGATACTGAACCCGCGCCACGAAAAAGTCAAGCCGCTGCCGCTGCCGGATTTGACAGGCTGGTGTGAAAGGCGGAAGCCGAGGATGCGAGAGCCCGGTCTCCGGGTCGTGATTTGAAGCGATTCCAGGAGCCTGCGCCGTAGGAATTCACGGCTGCAAATCCGCTTTCGCGAATTCGTACGGCACAGGCTCCCAGGGAGTCGAAACACAAAGCTGATCCTGACTGCACAGGGATTTGACCGCAGGGGCTTTGTCCGCCGGGCTGCTTGCTGCTAAGCTTTGGCGACTTCGGATTGCACCTGCGGGAGCCTTGCCATGCTTTTTCTCCAACGATTTTTCATTGCCGCTTTCGCGCTGGTTTTTTCGACTGCGGCGCTGGCCGCCGAGTTCGTCAGGGGCGACCCGGAGCAACTCGGGTTTTCCGCCGAGCGGCTGGCGGTGCTCGATGCGCGGCTGAAGTCCTTTGTCGAGGAGGATCGCATCGCCGGGCAGGTGGTGCTCGTGCTGCGCGACGGAAAAGTGGCCTTCAGCGCCGCCAATGGCTGGCGCGACAAGGAAGCGGGCGCGGCCATGAGCGGCGACACGATTTTCCGCATCGCTTCCCAGACCAAGGCCATTGTCAGCACGGCTGTCATGGTCCTGCAGGAGCAGGGCAGGCTCGACATCAGCGACCCGCTCGGACGCTATATTCCCGAATGGAGCGACATGCGGGTTGCGGTGGTGCCGGACGGCAGCGTGGGCTATGTGCTGGAAGACGCGTCCCGGCCCATCACGATCCGGCATCTGCTGACCCACACCGCCGGCATGAGTTATGGCGGCGGGCCGGCCCAGGACCGCTGGGAGGCGGAGGGATTCCAGGGCTGGTACTTCGCCAACCGCGACGAGCCCATTGCCGAAACCATCGCCCGCATGGGTTCGCTGCCCCTGGACGCCCATCCCGGCGAGCAATGGATTTACGGCTACAGCACCGACATTCTCGGCGTGGTGGTGGAAAAAGCCAGCGGCATGGACCTGCAAGGCTTTCTGCAACAGCACATTTTCGACCCGCTCGACATGCGCGACACGCATTTCTATCTGCCGGAAGACAAGCGCGACCGGCTGGCCACGGTGTATCGCCCCGGCGCCGATGGCGTGGAAGCGATTCCGGAAACCGACGGCATGCAAAGCCAAGGCATGTATGTGGATGGCCCCCGCACCAGCTTTTCCGGCGGCGCCGGCCTGCTTTCCACGGCCCGGGACTACGCCCGCTTTCTGCAAATGACCCTCAACGGCGGCGAGTTGGACGGCGCGCGCATCCTTTCGCCCAAGACCGTGGAACTGATGACCGTGGACCATCTGGCCGGAATTCCCTTCCGCAGCGGCCAGGGTTTCGGCCTCGGCTATTACGTGCTGGAAGACCTCGGCGCCAACGGCCGCCTTGGCTCGGAAGGCGAATACGGCTGGGGCGGCGCCTACCATTCCACCTACTGGGTGGACCCGGCGGAGGACCTGGTGGTCGTCTATCTCACCCAGATCATCCCCGCCACGGGCCTGAACGACTACAACGTGCTCCGCAACGGGATTTATCAGGCGATCATTGATTGACGAGGCTGGACAACGTTTTGACTTCGAATTGAGCAATGAGGGAGCGCGGCGGTGACTGAAAGGGGCCCGGCGCCAGCCGGGAAAGGGTTCAGTCTCCGACGGAAAGCGACCGGAGTTTGGAGATAGATCATGTCGCAAGCAGTTAAAATGACCTTGCGCGCGCTATTTCCCACTTTCCTGCACGAGGCCTGGTATCCCGATTTCGCGGCGGAAAAGGAACCACTAATCCGCCGAATCTATGCCATCCGCGACGAGGACGGGGCGGGACGGGAGTACTCCGCCCGCCACTACCCGCACGGCTTCACCAGCTTCCGCAGCCGCGACCGGCTCTACACCGACCCGGCCTTCCGCAAGCTCGCGGATTTCATGTTCCAGGTCGCCTGCGACTACGGCCACAAGCAATTCTGGGACCTGGAAAACTTCGAGCTCGCCATGACCCAGCTCTGGTGCAACATCAACTCGCGCCACAGCTTCCACCGGGACCACGTCCACCCCTACTCCCAGATCAGCGGCGTGTTCTACCTCCAGTGCGGTCCCGGCGCGGCGCCCATCAGCCTCAAGGATCCGCGGCCAGCGCGCTGGATGGTGCCCGCGCCGCTGCGGGAAAACCGCGCCGAGAACACCCTCATCACCACCCTTCCCCCGGAGGAAGGCAAATTGCTGATGTTTCCCGCCTGGCTCGATCATGGCGTAAGCCAGCAGCACGAGGACGCCGACCGCATCAGCATGTCCTACAACTTCGAGTTGCGGCGGAAAAACCCCGGCTGAGTTCAAAACCACAGCGGCGGCGGCGGATTCATGTTCCGCCTGAAAATTGCTGACTTTTCGAGCCAATGAGCGAATCCATTATCAGGGCGAAAGCGGGCCGCTTCCGAGACAAAGCCGGCGTCGCCAATGCGCCTGCCTGTCAGACTGGGGCTACTGGCATGGTGGGTGCCCCATGACTCTCTCCATGACTCTCCCATCGCTGGTTACCACAATACCGGGGCAGGATAGCGCGCGATTTGAACATCGGGAGTGATGATCGTGAGGCCGTTCAGAATGGCCTGGGAAACCAGGCCCCTGTCGAACGGGTCATTGTGATGAGCCGGCAATAGCGCATCGTGCGCGGCGCTGTTCTCGTTGAAGGGGAGGGATTCCAGTTGCAGCCATTTTCGTCTGCTTGCCACGTACCGGTCCGGTCTTTCCGGTAGTTGCAATCGACCGAGACGATACTTGATGGCGATTTCCCATCCCGAGAGAGCGCTGAGATACACATTGTTGCGGGGGTCGCGGCAGCAATCCCTGGCGGTTTCCGTCAATTGCGGGTCATCCGTCGCCAGCCACAGAAAAGTGCAGGTGTCGAGCAACAGCCTCATTCCGGATCGATTCCACCCTCAAAGGCAGAAAGGACCCTGTCGGGAAGAGGCTCAAAAAAACCGGCGGAAATTCTCATGCCACGGTCGATACCGATGGGGCGCCTCTCCCTGAGAGGTCGCGGCAGCGATCTGATTTCCGCAACGGGCACATTGCGGCGGCAAACGGTGACCGTCTCACCACGCTCAACGGATTCGATACAGCGCGAGAAATTCGCCTTTGCTTCGGCTATGTTGATCTTGATCATGACCAGATACTAGACCAACTATTGGCCCATATCAACGAAAATGCGTCCGAAAATGTCCATTTCGAGTGAATCCAAATAGCGGGCCGCTTCCGCGACAAAGCCGGCATCGCCAATGCGCTCGACCCAGACTGGGGCTACCGGCATGGCTGCCGCTGCGGTCGTCAGAGTATGGGGGCAATGGGTGTCCCATGTTACCTTGCCGATGGGCTTGACCGAGCCCTTCAGTCAAACTTCGGAGGAACAAAACGGCGGTGGGAGCGCCACCGCCGTTTTGGGTTTTGCCTGTTCTGATCGGAATCAGAGCGAGTGGGTAAACCTCGCGTAGATGCGACGCCCGCGGGGGTCGAATACCAGGGCATCGTAGTTTCCGGCGCTGGCTTCGCGATAGGGCAGTTTCTCGTCGAACAGATCCAGCACGCCAAAAGTGAAGAGCGTGCTGCCGAATGCGGCGTTGTCCCAATCATGGGTGTATCGGAACTGCGCGTCCCAGGTTTGATAACTGTCAACCTTGCGGCGCAGCAGCGAACGAACCAGATCGTTCCCGGTTTCGTAGGCGAAATCGTAGGACAAATCCTGATAGGCGCCGATATGCCTGTTGATCAAGGTCACGCCATACTGATCTCGCTGCCATGAGAAGGTGATATTGCCCTTGTTGTCCGGCAGCGAGCGCACATGATTGCCGGTTCCAGCGTTCCCCGTTGTGCCGGCGGCATCGAAAATGCCGGTGTCAACCAATCCGAGTTCCAGCCCGGGCACATCGATCAGCTTGTACTGCCGCACATGGGTGTAATCGGTGCTGATGCGAAAGCGACCCAGATCATTGTCCCAGTCATATGCAATCTTGACATCGGCGCCATCGGCCTCGATCTGACCGGCGTTGATTGCCGCCAGGGTCAAGGTGATCAGGTTGGCGCTTTCACTCCGCGCGGCTCGGCTGATACCCCATCCTTCCGCAGGGGGCTCATACAGGGTGGGATTCACCACACAGTTCAGCCTTTCATCGGAATCGCGACCGAACTCGGCCTCAAGCGCATTGGGATCGCAGGGCACGTCAAGCACGGGCGAATCCGCCGAAATACTGTCGTTCAGGATGTAGTTGGCCGGGTTGTCCCGCACTTGCAGAAATCGCTCAATCTCCGGTTGCACAGCGGAAATACCGGGCTGCGGAAGTACTCTGTCACTTACTTCGAAGCGCCAGAAATCGGCCTGCACCGACAGGCCGTCGAGACTGCCGGAAGGCGTCCAGATGAAGCCGACCGAATAGGTGTCGGCATACTCGTTGCCTACTTCAGGCGCCGGGCCGCCCAAGGTAAAGGTTTGCTCTACTTCGCCGTTTTGCGGCGTCGGATCGATGAGTCCTGCGCGCACCCGCTGATTTGAAATCGGATCCCTGAATACAAGACTGCTCGCTTCGAGACCCTCTTCGACGATGCCGATGTTAGGCGCACGGAAGGACTGCGACCAGGAACCGCGCAGCAACAACTCGTCGACCGGACGCCAGCTCAGGGCGATTTTCGGCGACAGCTCGCTGCCGATATTGCCGCCATAGTCTTCCCAGCGAAGCGCTATCTGGGACTCGACATTTTCCATGAACGGAAGCGACAACTCGCCGAATATCGAATTTGTGGTGCGCATGTTGTTGTAGTTGAAAATACAGTTTGAGCACTCATAGTTGTTGGCTACGTAATGGAATTGGTTGGGAACGCCGTTTTCGTCGTATCCCAGAATGCGATCCTGCAGGCCAGGGAAATTCAGATCGGGCGCGATGGAATCGGCGGTGCGTTCACGATACTGGGCGCCGATGGCGACCGCCGCTTCACCGCCGGCCATATCGAACAGGCCGCCGCTCACCACCCCGTCAAACACGCGCAGCTTGTTGCGCTTGTCCGCCCGCAGCACGGTCTGGTTCATCCATTCCATCAACTCCGGGCTGTTGGCCACATTCGGATCCGTGAATTGCGTCAGGAACGGGTTGTAGAACATGCAGCCGTCCTTGCCGTGGTTGTTGCTCGTCAATGCGTAAGACAGATTTTCCCGCGTGGTAAACACATAGCCCGGAAAGAATGTCTGGGTCAGTGCGCCATAAAAATCCCATGCTTGAGGAACCACGCCGCCAAATGGGCCAGGTTCGTTTGCAAAGTCAAAATCCGGACGACCGTTGGGAGTACAATTCGGCCCACCCAGTCCATTGGCCGCCAATTCCGTTCGATCGCGATTGAAAACCTGATACGACTGCTCGTTGCTGGTGCTGGACCACGACAGGCTCACATCGTAGTTCCAGTCGCGATCATTGAACTGAAAATCTCCGCGGAAGCCTGTCTGTATCAGGTCGGCAGACGTATCAGTGAAGTTGGAACGCTGTCCGTCTCTGGGAATGTTGTCCCGGGGATTGGCCCAAAACGCCATATTCGGTCCGCCGTTAGCCATCGATACGGGGGCGTTGGGAATATCAGCGGGACGTTCCAGCCCGGCTTGCGGCGCGAAGAAACCCAACTCCATGGTTTGACCGATCGCGTTGAAACCGAATGCGGGATTGCGGGTGTAGGCTCCCGGCTGAGCCAGAAAAACCGTGGGGCCGCGGGTAGTGCTGGACCCGCCCGTATTGTTCAACCCCCCCCCCTGGAGAGTTACGGTGTTTTCCGAATGGCTGGCAAACAGGTAAAACTCCGCCGACTCACTGAAAGTATGGTCGAATGAGAGCGCGAAACTGCTGCGTTCGGTTTTGTTTTCGAGAAAATTGAAGCGGGCGACATCTTCCCGGCATGCGCCGCCGCGTTCCCCGCGCTGCTCGCGCAAGGTACCGAACTGGAAGGGGATGCCGGTGGTTCCCGTCATTGTCTCGCACAGCGGATCACTGTAGATCGTTGTAGCCTCGCCGCCTTGGGAGATATTGTAGTCTGTGATCTCCTGATTGATGTACGCGGGATTCACATTGGCGCCGAACAGCGGAGACGCAACGGCGCCCCCTATCGATGAAACCGGCTGCAGAAACTGCGAATTTTCATCTATATGATTGCCATACAGCACATTCAACGGGTCGCGCTCGAAACGCTCGGCGGAAACAACGAAGTGCGTGTCGCCGTCGTCGCTGGCCCAGCCCCAGATCCCGCTCACGGTTTGATCGAAAGCGTCGCCGGCAGCTTCCACGCCCTGAATATCGCCGTAGATTTCAATGCCCTCGAATTCGGTTCGCATGATGACGTTGACCACGCCAGCCACAGCGTCGGCGCCATAGAGCGCCGAGCCGCCGTCGGTGAGAACTTCGATGCGCTCGGTCATCACGATGGGGATCGCATTGATGTTGACAAACTCGCCGCCGGTTTCTGTCTCGCCCGCGTGCGGCGCCATACGCTTGCCGTTGATCAAGGTCAAGGTGCTGTTTTCGCCCAGGTTCCGCAAGTTGACCACCGCGGTGCCCTCGACCTGGGAGCGCTCGCCCGAACCCTGGTTGGTGAAGGAGCCGGAATTCACTTCCAGATTCTTGATCACGTCCCAGACCACCGCAGCCCCTTGGGCTTCAATGCTGTTGCGGTCGATCAGTTGCACCGGCGAAGGCGCGTCCAGCGGGGTGCCGCGGATGAAGGAGCCGGTGACCACCACTTCTTCGATGGCGTCTTCATCGTCCTGGGCGGCGACTGGCATGGAAAGGCCGGCGAGTATGGCCAGGGTGAGCGCTTTCCGCGCACTCGGGAATCTGCGTTGCATCTTGGTTCTCCCCTCGATTTGGAGTAGTTCTTGAATTTTGTATAGGTCGCTTCGGTCATTTTGCCAAAGCTGTTAGGGGGGCTAGTGTACCCATATTTTGTCCGGGATAAAGCTTTCCGCTGAATTACTTTCGATATTTTGCCAAAATGTTACTTTTTTACCCATAAAAAGAACTTGGCCCGGTCCCCGATATCCATTGGGAGATCAATTTGAAACAGTGTGTAATCTTGCTGGCGCCACTGGGAGAGTGGATTTAGGCTTGCTTCCCTGCGGAGAAATTTTTGGCCGGAGCTGTCGGCAGACTGGTTTCCAGGGGCGTTTAGGGAAGGAGATTGGCGCAATGAAAAAAATACTTCTCGGCCTCGCATTGGCCGCGCTGGCGGCGCCGGCGCCGGGCCAACTCGCCACGCCAAACCCTGCCGGGCTCACCTATGGCCATGTCCACCTCAATGTTTCCGACATCGAACGCCACAAGCGGATCTGGGTGGAATATTTCAATGGCGTGGTGGTGGAAAAAGGCCCGCTGACCGCGGTGCGCCTGCCCAATATGCTCGTGGCACTCACCGAACGCGCGCCGAGCATGGGCTCACGGGAAACCGTGATGGACCATTTCGGCTTCAAGGTGCGCGATATCGAGCGGTTCCTGGAGAAATGGAGCGCGGCGGGATATGAAGTCGGCCGAGTGTTCACCGGCGCCGAGGGGCAGACCAACGCCTATGTGATGCTCCCCGACGAAGTCTATGTGGAATTGCAGGAAGACCAGTCGCTGCATGTGGAAATCATGGGCTACCACATGCATTTCCTTACTCCGGGGCATGAAGGTCTGCTCGAATGGTACACCGAGGTATTCGGCCTCGAAGTCCGCCCCCGTGGCTCGATTGCCACCACCACCAATACGCCGGGAATGAACCTGAGTTTCGGCGCCAGCGAGCAGGAGCGCCACGCCACCGAAGGAGCGGCCATCGACCACATCGGCTTTGAATTCGAAGACCTCGAAGCCTTTTGCAAGCAACTCGAAGCCCGGGGCATCGAGTTCGATGTCCCCTATCGGGAAATCCCCTCCATCGAACTCAAGACTGCCTTGATTACCGACCCTGCGGGAGTTCGTATTGAACTCACCGAGGGTTACGACGAGTATTGATCCCCAGATGGCACAAGGGAAGCTCTGATTAAGTCAGAGCTTCCCTGCGGCACATGGAAGTGCCGCCGAATTCGATGGCGTAAGCCATTGAATTCGGGAGCAAAACAAAACCACGCTTTTGTTTTGCGACAATGAAAAATTCCATGGATGGAATTTTTCAGAGAATAC